>CANQZM010000006.1 GCA_947628345.1 uncultured Bacilli bacterium | reverse complement strand
ATATAGAGGCGACATTCACTTGCGAATCTAAATGTTCCTCTTTTTTATTATATGCAAGGTATCCTTGACAAATACATCATAACACAAAAACGTACTTTTATCAAGTGCGTTTCATATGTATTACAAGGTTGTACATA
Source organism: uncultured Bacilli bacterium (assembly GCA_947628345.1). GTDB lineage: Bacteria > Bacillota_I > Bacilli_A > RF39 > UBA660 > UMGS995. Next base: position 47,409 of record CANQZM010000006.1, on the reverse strand, counting down.
ATCAATCATGTTATAGTATAATGAAATCGTATTATTGAGTAACATAGTAGGATGAATTTCGTAAGGACGAAATAAGTTTTACATATTACTAAATTCTTATGAAATAAGGGATAATTTAGTATTAATGCATAAACAACTTATTCTACTTTTTATAAATAATGAATTTGTAAGTATTATAGGATGATAGATAAAATCTTCTATACTTTATGACTTGAATCCTCTCATACATCAATAATAAATAATTGTTAGGTTTATTATTAAACCAAATAATATTACTAAAACCAAAATAAATGCCATAGATTTTAATGGAGGTATTAAACTCTATGGTTAAATACAAAGTTAATTTAAAATTTAAAGAAGATGGTAAATCTTTAAATGACAAACTAATTGAAGTATTAAAAATAGAAATAAATAAAAAAAATTGTATAAATACTCATTATTCCCAAGGAAGGAGTAAGATATAATGCTTGGGAATAGTACATTTAGAGTTGGAATTTATATAAGATTATCAAGAGATGATGGAAATATTGAGTCTGATAGTATTGTTAGTCAAAGAAGTTTATTAAAAAGATATATAGATGAAAATAATTATACTTTAATTGATGAATATGTTGATGATGGTTTTACTGGAACTAACTTTGAAAGACCTGCTTTTAAGAAAATGATTAAGGATATTGAACTTGGTAAAATAAATATGATTATTACTAAAGATATGTCAAGATTAGGTAGAGATTATATAGGTACTGGTGAACTTATTGAAAAATATTTTCCAAATAATAATATAAGGTACATTGCTATTAATGATGGAATAGATACCTTTATAGATAATACCAATAATGATATAGCGCCTTTTAAAGCCATAATGAATGATATGTATGCCAAAGATATTTCAAAAAAAGTTAAGACTAGTCTACATTCAAGAATGAAAGATGGTTTATATGTGTCAGGAAGATGTCCTTTTGGCTATATGAAAGATCCTGAAAATAAGAATCATTTAATTATAAATGAAGAACAGGCAAGTATTGTTAAATTAATATTTGATTTAGCAATTCAAGGAAATACCTATCATTATATTGCACAAGAACTTACCAAAAGAAAAATAAAAACACCAGCATCCTATTACAATTATGTTTGGAATAGAAAGTGTAATAAATGTCTTTCCAAGGAACTTGGTGTATGGGTTGATACAACAATAAAATCAATTCTAACCAATCAAATCTATGTAGGAGATTCAGTTCAAGGAAAAACTAAAAAGATTAATTATAAACTTAAAAAAACTATTAAAACTAACCCTAAAGATTATATTATTGCTCCAAACACTCATGAAGCAATTATTGATAGAGATACTTTTAATTATGTTCAAACACTACTTCCTAAAAATGCAAAAAGACCAGAAAAGAAAAGATTTTATTTATTAGATGGGCTTTTATATTGTGGAGATTGTAAACACCGAATTACAATAAGATATCAAAATAAAACAGGAAGAAGTTATACCACTTGCAATTATTATAGAACATATTCAAAATACCATGTATGCACAACTCATACAAATAATTATGAAACACTAGAAAGTGTTATTTTAGATAATATTAAAGATGTTTTTTATAAATATCTTGATAAAAACAAAATTAAAGATTCATTAAGCAATATAACTTTTGAAGACAATACAATAAATGTAAAAAAACAAATTGAAAATCTAGAACTTACAAATAATAAACTAACTGAAAATCTTGATAAAACTTATATGGATATGTTGAACGGTATATTAGATGAGAAACAATATATAAGAGTTAGTGAAACACTAAAAAAAGAAATAGAAAATAATAAAGTAAGTATTGATAATCTTAAAAACGAACAAATAAATTCAAATAAAATAGATAATAAAACAATTGAAAAATATATTAATAAATTTTTATCAATAAAAAATCCAACTAGAGAATTAATAATAAATTTAGTTGAAAAAATCTATGTTTATCAAGACAAAACTATAGATATTATATTTACGTTTAAAAATGTTGTATAATAATTTATAGCTAAATAAGGAAGGAAAGAATAATATGAAATATGAAATGAAATTACAACCTGAGTATTATAATTTTATACTTAATGGTACTAAAAGAATTGAAATTAGACTTAATGATGAAAAAAGACAACAAATTAAAATTGGCGACACTATCAGATTTTTAAAAGAACCAGAATTAAATGAATTTTTTGAAGCAAAGGTTATCGGTTTATTAAGATATAAAACTTTTGAGGATATGTTTAAAGATTTTGATATTTCAATTTTATCAGATAGTTCAATGACTAAAAGTGAATTGATAGACGTTCTTGAACAGTTTTATTCAAGAAAAAAACAAGATAAATATGGGGTTTTAGGTATAAGAATCGAATTAATATAAAAAATTATCAGTATCCATTTTAAATAGATATTATATTTATATTTAAAAATACTACATAAGAAAGGTATCAGGCGATACCTTATATGGTATAGCTAAACAATTTAAAACAACGGTTGATAATATTAAAAAATTAAACAACCTAGATGATAATACTCTTAATGAAAATCAAGTTTTAATTATCCAGGAAGATACTGTTACTCCAGATACTTATGAAGTAGAAAGTGGGGATAGTTTATATTCAATAAGTGAAAAGTTTAAAATACCAGTTATGGAGTTAATGAAGTATAATAATTTAACTACTACTAATTTACAAGTTGGACAAATATTAAAAATACCTGAAGAAGAAGTTAGTGAAAATGAAATTATGGTTGTTCCTGTCTATCAAAACTACACAGTAAAAAGTGGTGATAGTATTTATTCTATTGCTGAGAAATTTAATACTACTGTAAATCAAATTAAACAAGAAAATAATTTAGTAAATAACAATTTAACTATAGGACAAACATTAAAGATACAAGTAGGAGAACAAGTAATGGGTATAGAAGAATGTTTTGGAGAAGGTTATGAATCGTTAGGTCAAAATTATATTACTTATACAGTTAAGAAAAATGATAATTTATATCAAATTGCTAAAAATTATGAAACTACTGCTGATGCAATTATGATGCTTAATAATCTAACATCACCTAATTTAGAAATAGGTCAAGTTTTAAAAATAAGGGAGGCTAACTAGTGCAAAATATTTCATTGGAAGAATTTAAAAATACAGAAGAATACCAAAAATTTATCCAAGAAAATCCTAGTGTAGGTAGTTTAAAAGTACAAGTTTTTACTGCTGATCAAGCAATACCATTACCAAATACACAAATATTTATTACAAAAGAAATAGGAAATTATAATGTTATATTTTTTGAAGGAATTACTAATTCAAGTGGAGTTATTGATAACATAGTTTTACCGGCACCGGATGGCGGGTATAACGTAGAAAAATATGAATTACCAACTTATACTAATTATAAATTAGTTGCCCGTAATAATTTATATAATGCTATTAAAGAATATACTATATCAATGTTTGGGAATACTAAAGTTTTACAATATATAAAAATAGCACCAAATATTTTGGGTGGGATTAACTAATGAATAATAATTCCTTAACTCCTGTTATTCCAACTAATATTACAGTTCATTTAGGGGCACCTGATGATACTACTGCTAAAAATGTAACTGTTCCTTTTCAAGAATATATTAAGAATGTAGCTTCTAGTGAATTATATCCTAATTGGCCTACAGATGCTTTAAAAGCCAATATATTGGCACAAATTTCTTTTGCCTTAAATAGAATTTATAATGAATGGTATCGAAGTAGGGGTTATGATTTTGATATTACTTCATTACCTAATTATGATCAAACCTTTACTGAAGATAGAGAATTTTATGAAAATATTGTAGTAATAGTTGATTCTATTTTTAATAACTATATTGTTAGAGAAGGACAAGTGCAACCTCTATTTGCTCAATATTGTGATGGGAAAAATGTAACCTGTGAAGGCCTTTCCCAATGGGGAAGTGTTAATCTAGCTCAACAAGGTAAATCTCCATTAGAAATTTTAAAGTATTACTATGGAGATAATATCCAAATTATTTATAATGCTCCCTTAGCTGATAATGTAATGTCTTATCCAGGTTTTCCTTTTGAACTTGGTTCAGCAGGTAATATGGTTATTATTATCAAAAGAGAATTAAATCGAATTAGACAAAATTATCCAGCTATACCTGAAAACGATGAAAGTAGTGATATTTTTACTGTAGAAACAGAAAATAGTGTTAAAGCTTTTCAAAATATTTTTAACTTACCAGTTAATGGAATTGTTGATAAAGGGACTTGGTATCAAATAAAATATATATATAATAGTGTTAAAAAAATATCAGATTTAAATTCAGAGGGAATTAGTCCTGAGGAAGCAACCTTACTATATAATAATGAATTAAAATATCAAGATCAGGGTATTTATATTAGATTACTTCATTATCTTTTAAGGACAATTTCTTATTTTGACTCTGAACTACCGTTTTTAGGTAGACCGGGAAATATGAAATTTGATGAGGATACTGTAACTATGGTAGAAGCTTTTCAAAAGAAATATGATTTACCAATTACTGGTGTAGTTAACAATGTAGTATGGGCTAAATTGATAGAAGTTTATAATGACGTTATTAATTCTATACCTGATAAATATTTAGCCTATGAGGATGAATTTTTTAGTGGTAGACAATTAAGTAAAGATATAAGTGGTGATGATGTTCGCAGATTACAGAAATTTTTATTACAAATTTGTAGAAATAAAAAAAATATTCCAGGGGTTAGAGTTACGGGTATTTATGATGATTTAACAGAACAATCAGTAAAAGTACTACAAGAAATATTAAATTTACCAGTAAATGGAGTAGTTGGCGCAGCCACTTGGTATGATATTATAAAATATTCAAAAAGTTAGCACTCTTACTTGACAAGTGCTAAAAAAGTGCTATAATACTTCTAGAGGTGATTAATATGTATGGATATAATCAACCAGAAGAAAATGAAAATGTATTAGAAAAATATGGACGTAATATTACTAAGGATGTAGAAGATGGTAAAATTGATCCAGTTATTGGACGTGATGAAGAAATACGTAGTATTACTAGAATTTTATCTAGAAAAACAAAGAATAATCCAGTTTTAATTGGAGAACCTGGTGTAGGTAAAACAGCTATTGTAGAAGGCTTAGGACTTCGAATTATTAAAGGAGATGTTCCTACTAGTTTGAAAAATAAAACCTTATGGGAACTTGATTTAGCTGCTTTGATTGCTGGAGCTAAGTATCGTGGTGAATTTGAAGAAAGGTTAAAAAAAGTATTAACTGAGGTAAAAAAAAGCGAAGGCGACATTATTATGTTTATTGATGAAATTCATATGATTGTAGGTACTGGTAATACTGAAGGAGCCATGGATGTTTCAAATATTTTGAAACCAATGTTAGCCCGTGGTGAAATCCATGTAATTGGTGCGACTACTTTAAATGAATATCGTAAATATATTGAAAAAGATGGAGCTTTAGAAAGACGTTTTCAAAAGATTATAGTAGCAGAGCCTACTGTTGAAGATACTATTACTATTTTACGTGGTTTAAAAGAAAAATTTGAAATCCATCATGGTGTAACTATTAAAGATCAAGCCTTAATTTCTGCTGCTACTTTATCAAATCGTTATATTACAGATCGTTATTTGCCTGATAAAGCTATTGATTTAGTTGATGAAGCTTGTGCTACAATTAGAGTTCAAATGGATTCTGTTCCAACAGAATTAGATCAATTAACTCGAAAAATTATGAAATTACAAATAGAAAAAGAAGCAATAAAAAAAGAAAAAGATGAATTATCTAAAAAAAGACGTGATGAAATTTCTAATCAATTAGCTACTTTAAAACAAAGAGAAAAGGAACTAACAGATAACTGGGAACGTGAAAAGAATCTAAATCAAGAAATAAAAGCTATGAAAGAAAAAATTGAAAAAGCGAAGTTTAATTTGGAAAAAGCTGAAAATGAATATGACTTAGAAAATGCCGCTATCTTGCGTCACGGAACTATTCCCAAATTAGAAAAAGAATTAGAACAGTTACGTACTAGTTCTGAAAATAAATTACTTAGTGACATTGTAACTGGTGATGATATTGCTAAAATAATTGCTAAATGGACTAATATTCCAATTACCAAACTAATGAGTAGTGAAAAGGAAAAGTTACTTCATTTAGAAGAAAATATGAAAAAAAGAGTAATGGGCCAAGATAATGCAATTAAATTAGTTAGTGATGCTATTATTAAAAGTCGTAGTGGCATTAAAGATCCTAATCGACCAATTGGTTCATTCCTATTTTTAGGACCTACCGGTGTTGGTAAAACTGAAATTGCTAGAACTTTAGCTTATGAACTTTTTGATGATGAACGTCATATGATTAGAATTGATATGAGTGAATATATGGAAAAATTTAGTGTTTCACGTTTAATTGGTTCTCCTCCAGGTTATGTGGGATATGAAGAAGGAGGACAATTAACAGAAGCTGTAAGACGTAATCCATATAGTATTGTCTTATTTGATGAGATAGAAAAAGCTCATCCAGAAGTCTTAAATTTATTATTACAAATTTTAGATGATGGTAGAGTAACAGATTCTAATGGTCGTACTGTTGATTTTAAAAATACAATTATTATTATGACATCAAATATAGGTAGTGATCATATCTTAGAAAATCATGCAGAATTAGTTACTAAAGAATTAACTAATTATTTACGTCCTGAATTTATTAATAGAATTGATGAAGTTATAGTATTTAACTCATTAGATCAAAAATCTATATCATTAATATTAGATAAAATACTAAATGAAATAGAAATGCGTTTAAAAAATTTAAATGTTAAAATTACTGTAACTAATAAAGCTAGAGAAAATTTAATAGAAGAAGGTTATGACGTTAATTATGGTGCTAGACCTTTAAAAAGATGTGTTAGTCGTATTATTGAAACTAAATTAGCAAAAATGATTATTAATAATGAAGTTAAAGAAAATGCTAAATTAGAAATTGATTATAAAGATAATAATTTTATTATTAAAGTTATCTAAATTTAAAAGATACCATTTTTATGAAATGAAAATTGTCATAAGATGGTATTTTTTAATATTTATAAATAAAACTATTGTTAAAAAAAATTTTTTATGTTATTATAAGAATGATTAAGAATAAAATAGGTGGTGTAGATTATGGAAATAAAAAAGGGAATTTCTCAAATGGCTGAATACCCTAATGTAGAAATTAATTATGTTATGCCAAAAAATGGGAATATGTATTATGTATTAAAAGATGGAGAATTAGATAATGGATATATAATAGCAACACTTGATCCAAAATATGCAATTGATGAAAATAATCCAAGTTCTGATGTTGGTGTTTTTTCAGAAAATGGAGAAATTTTAATAGATTTTAATAAAAAGAGTATCAAACATATTGAAGATGATTATGTATTAGTAGAAAATGCAAAGTTAAATACTAAAGAAGTCATGGAAGTTGTTGCGAAAAAAGATGATCCTAACATTAGTTCTGAAATAGCAGAAAAGCAAGAGGTAATTATCGATAAGATGATGGCAGCAATGGGTTCACAAGGAGAAATATTATTTTCTAACGCTTACTCAGAAGCTAATATTTATAAGTTAGATAGTTATAATGATATTGTTGGAGTGGATTGTAGTTTTATTGGTAAAAACGAAAATAGTTTCTTTTTCCATACTAATGATGTTAACAGTGATCTAATTATAAAACCATTTAAAGAAGATAGTGTTAAAGTTTCTGAAGATGAGAATATAGGGTTAAATATTAATAATAATATTGGTGATTTTGATATTTCTAATGATGATTTAGAAAGTGTAAAAGATCACAATGATATTAATGATGAGGATCAAACTTTTGTTGATATTGAAAATACAAATAATTTAGTAGAGAATAGTAATTCAGATAATTCATATCAAGAGCCTGAAAAAGTAGAAAAAGAAGAAATACCAGATTTAACTCAAACAAATACTAATCTAGAAGATAGTATTGGAAAAACTAATTCTACTAATAAGGACGAAGTTTTAGATAATGCGATTAGTGTAATTGAAAAATTAATTGCTGAAACTACCAAGTTAAATGAACGAATTTCTGAATTAGAAGAAGAATTAAAAGAAAAGTCACAAATTATTGCTGATTCTGATGAGAAAAAAGGTGAATTGAATAGTCTTTTAGATAAAGCTAACGAATTATTAGAAGATATAAAATAAATATAAATTAAAGAGAATGTTCTCTTTTTTTTTAAAATTTTAATAATCATAAAGATACATGTACATTATATATAGATATAATGTATAATTGCTTTAAATATAAATTTATTTTGTGTTATAATTACTTTGGAGTGTGGTAATATGATTTATCTAGATTATGCGGCAACAACCCCAGTAGATGATGAAGTATTAGATACTTTTATAAAGGTATCTAAAAATTATATGGCAAATCCTAATTCTTTACATAAATTAGGAGTTAAAGCCAAAGAATTAATTGATGCTTCAACTGCTCAGGTTGCTAAAATTTTACACGTTAAAGAAAGTGAAATAATTTATACAAGTGGAGCTAGTGAAGCTAATAATACTGCAATTAAAGGTATTTGCTTAAAGTATCAAAATAGAGGAAAACACATTATTACAACAAAATTGGAACATTCTTCTGTAACTGGAGCTATTGCTTATTTACAGACACAAGGTTACGATGTTGATTTTGTTGAATTGGATTCATATGGAAGAGTAGATTTAGATAATTTAAAAAGTCTTATTAGAGAAGATACTATTTTAGTTAGTATTGCTAGTGTTAATAGTGAAGTAGGAATTATTCAACCTATTGAAGAAATTGCTAATATATTGAAAGAATATCCAAAAGTATATTTTCATACAGATATTACTCAAAGTGTAGGAAAAATAAATTTTGATTTAACTAACGTTGATTTGGCTTCTTTTTCGGCCCAAAAAATCTATGGTATTAAGGGAGTAGGTTGCTTAATAAAAAAAGAATCAATTAAAATAGAGCCATTAATTCATGGTGGAAAGTCTACTACTATTTATCGTAGTGGAACTCCAGCAACTGCTTTAATTGTCTCCTTAGCTAAAGCTTTGAGACTTATTTATGAAAAAAAGGAAAGTAATTATAATTATGTAGCTAATCTTAATAGTTATTTATATCAAAAACTGAAAGATTGTAAAAATATTCATATTAATAGTAATGAATACTGTAGTCCATATATTTTTAATTTTAGTATTCCAGGTATTAAACCAGAAACAATGCTTCATGCCTTAGAAATGGATGATATATTTATTTCAACTCAAACAGCATGTTCATCAAATACTAAATCTTTGGCAGTTTATGAATTATTTCATGAAGAAAAATATGCTAATTCAACCATTAGAGTTAGTCTTAGTCATTTAACAACTAAAGAAGAACTTGATATTTTTATAGATAAGTTATTATCTAATATAGAAAGGTTATTAGTCTTTAATGAAGGTCGTTAAAATAACTGCAATTTGGTGTAGTGCTTGTTTAATTATGAATAAAATATGGAAACAAATTTTAGAAAAATATGATATTGAAACTATAGAACTAGATTTAGATATGGATATGGAAGAAGTGGATAACTACAAACCTGGAGATATTTTACCTGTTTTCATCTTTTTAGATAATGAAAAAGAAATTAAGAGAATAACAGGTGAAGTTAAATATGATGACTTAGTAAAGATTCTTGAGGAGTTGGGATTTAGTGAAAAAAATTCTTAAAATAATATGTTATGTCTTTATTTTTAATTTAATATTTATAATAAATGTAGATGCTAAAGATAAAGTTAAATTATATTTTTTTCATGGTGATGGATGTCCCCATTGTTATGAAGAATCATTGTTTTTAAAAAATATTGAACAAAAATATGAAGATGATTTGGAAATTGTTAAATATGAAGTATGGTACCAAAAAGATAATCAAAAATTACTAGAAAAAGTTAAACATAAAATGAAAATAGAAGATAGTGGGGTACCAATTACTATCATAGGTCCTACTTATTTTATTGGTTATAGTGATGTTGATGATCAGAAAATGATGCGTGCTATTAACTATTATTTAGACAATCCTGACAATTACAAAGATATTGTTAAAAGTATAAAAAATAATACATTTAAGGATAAAAAAATAGTAGATTATTTTTCTTTATATGATCAAAAAACAGATGATAACACAACTTTAAGTATACCAATTATTGGTAAAGTTAATTTAAAAAACGTTTCGGTTTGGATTGCGGCCGCAACAATTGGGTTAGTTGATGGCTTTAATCCTTGTGCTATGTGGGTATTATTATTCTTAATTAGTATGTTGATTGGTATGAAAAACCGAAAAAGAATGTGGATTTTGGGGATTAGCTTTTTGTTAACTTCGGCTATTGTTTATATAGCTATTATGTTATCATGGTTAAATATAGTTGTTAATATTACTGCTTCTATAACAGTAAGGAATATTATTGCTATTGTAGCTATTATTGGTGCTATTGTTAATTTAAATAGCTTTAGAAAATCAGCTGATAGTGGTTGTCAAGTAGTTGATGCTAAAAAAAGACGTAAAATTCTTACTAAAATAAAAAAATTCACCACAGAAAAAAATTTTTGGTTAGCCTTATTAGGTGTTATTACTTTAGCTATAAGTGTTAATATAATAGAATTAGCATGTTCCGCAGGACTACCTTTAATATTTACTCAAATTTTAGCCTTAAATAATATTACAGGAATTCAATCTTTTCTATATACACTAGTTTATATTTTCTTCTTTTTATTAGATGATTTAGTAATATTTATAATTGCTATGATAACTGCTAAGGTAACAGGTATTTCTACCAAGTATAATAAGTATTCTCATTTAATAGGTGGTATTATTATGCTTTTAATTGGAATATTATTAATTTTTAAACCAGGTTGGTTAATGTTTAATTTTAATTAAATTTATTTTTATATCTAGCAATATATTATTTTTTGTTATATAATAAAACTAGAATAGAAGGTGAAAGAAGTGGATACTAAGATAGTTATTGTAAATAATGAACAACAAGAGGAGGAAGTAGATTTAGTTACTTATCTAATTTCCAAGGACAATAGAAATCAATACATTGTTTACACTAAAAATGAAAAACAACCTAATGGAGATATAGTTATTTATATTTCTAAACTAATAGAAGAGAATAACATTAAAAAAATTATTGAAATAAAGGATGAAGAAGAATGGAAAAATGTTCAAGTATTGTTAAAAGAAATAGCTAATGCTTGAATGAAAGGGTGTTGATTGTATGATACGCGATTTTGATTATAATACAGCTCTAGAAGTTATCAAAGCTAGTTTGTTTGATATATATGAAAGTCAGGAACAAATTATCGGAGCTATAGAAGATGAAGGATTACGACAAGAACAAATAAATAATTATATTCGTACTAAAGATTTAGCCTCTAAACTAATTGAAGAAATCAATAATCTTTATGAGACTAAGAAGACTAATGTTAGTAAAGTGAGTACTGAAGAACATTCTAGTAACGATAATATTAAAATTAATACTACTAATAATGAAGCTTTGGTTGATTCTTTGATTCAATCGCCACAAAGTAATAAAAGTGTTCCAACAGATATGACTTCAGATATTAATCAAGAGATAGAATCTACGGAAATTGAAAACCAAATAGACGATTCTGATGAAATGGAGTTACAATTGAACACCGAAGAAACAGAAGAAAATGATATTACAGATAACTCTGATATAGAATCTGATGAGTTAGAATCTGAAATTAATGAAGAAGATGATAATGAAGAAGCTCCAACTGAAGATTCAGCTAAACCATTAATTCCTTTGGAAAAAGATGATTTAACCAAACTAGCTTCAGATGAAATTTCTGAAAATAATGAGAATGAAATTGAAAATTCTAACCAAGCTAATATAGATGAACATAGGAATTTGTTTTATCTAGATGATAGAAATGGGACAAAGCCTAATTTTGCTTATGTTCCATCAGTATTACTTGAAACTATTAAGAAAAATAGTATTACAGATATTAATGCTGTTTTTCCAGTAACTAATAATAATCAATTTATTAAAGATGATTTAGAAAAACCTAAAGGTATAATTGTCAGAAATGATCAATTTGTTAAATTATCTTTGTCTGAGCATCGTCAAAAAACAGTACTAGAAGATGCAAAATTATATAGAATAGAACAAGCTAGAGTATCTAGAGAACAATTAAAACAAGCAGCCTAGATCAAAAATAATGGAGGATTTTATGGAAAACAATAATAACAATGAAAAAATATTAAGTGAGAGTAACCATATTACTTCAGTTTCTCAAGCTCCGGCTATTACTATTGTTAGTACTACTCCTGATATGGAGGCTATAAGTATTAATCAGGATGGTGAAGTTGATCCTATTTCTATTGAGTATAATGAATATAGAGAAAAATTGAAAACAATTTATGAAACTACTACTGATGAAAATTATATGTTATCAGAATTTGTAGTAGATGGTGATAAATGTATCCATACATTTACAATTAGGCAATTAAATGGTGAAAGGAATATAGTTTTAACTAAAGAGTTTGAGTATAATGAAAGTTTCAAAAAAATATTTTTACCTGCTATGATTGAAGACTATAATAAATATAATTCTGTATTTGATTCTAATATAGGTGTATTAGATAGTTCTCAAATTAATTTTTCTGTTAGAACTAAAGAAAATGATATTTTATCTATCAAAAATATTGATGCTCCTTTAGCTAAAGAATTAAATGATTTATTCTATGAAAAAAATATTAACAATGAAAGTTTTAAAACCAGTAAAAATTTATTATATAAAGTAAACAATCGTGGAAATGGAAATACATTAGTTATTATTTTGACTATAATATTAATAGGTATAACTTTAGCAGGCATAATCTTTTTTACCATTATGACTAAAAAATAAACATGTAAGAATTAATAAAAAAAGACTTATAATTTAATAAAACAAAAAAAGGAATAAATACATATTCCTTTTTATATTTATTCATCAGTAAATGTAGATGAATTACCAGATCCAGTGGTGGGTCCACTGGCTGAGCTTCCACCAGTTGATTCATCACCAGGATCAGAAGAATCATCTCCATCAGTTTTTACATCAGTATCATCATCTTCTTCACTATCTTTAGATTTATCTTCATCATTATCTTTTTCATCTGTTGTAGTACTAGAAGAAGAAGTAGTATTATCTTTTTGCTCGGTTGTTGTTTTATCTTCATAATCTTCTGCTGTTTTATATTTAGAACGATTGAAGGTTGATTTATATGGCCCATAACCAATAATTGTTTTTTCATATGGTTTATTAATTGAAAAACTAAATTTTTTAATAACTTTATGAGTATTTAATCCTAAATTAGTTTTCATAGCATTAATAACATCATTTTTACTATAAGTATTAGGAACATAATCATATAGATTCATACGCATTCTAGAATCATAAATCATAGCCCCATAACCTTGTAAATATAACTGTTGAATATTAATAATACTAGCTTTATCACTACTTAATCCTGATTTCATGATGTCTTTTGCGACACTATAGAAAGAAAGAATTTGTTTAGTAGTTAGGTTAGTATCGATACTATTAGCTATAGTATTAAGAATATTAGTAAATTGATTAACACTTCTTAAAGATTTTATTTTTTCTAGCATAGCCTGGATAACTAACTGTTGATTTAGTCCACGTCCAAAATCCCCGTTAACTAATTGTTTTCTATTTCTAGAAAGAACCAAAGCTCCTTCACCATCTAAATGTTGATAACCTTCTTTAATACAAACTTGAGCTCCACGATCAGAGTTATCAGTACATAAATCTTGAGGAACATTAACATCAATACCACCTAAGGCATTTACTAAGTTAACTAATCCTTTAAAATTAATTTTGGCATAATAATCTATATTAATATCAAAGAAATCCTCAATTGTATTAATCATACAATCATTTCCGTAAGCAGCTGCATGAGTAATTTTGTTTTCTTCTTTTCCTGGCCAACAAGCAATTGGTAAGTAAGTATCTCTTGGAATGGATAACATAGTAGCATTTAAAGTTTTAGGATTAAAGGTAATTAGAATTAATGAATCTCCATTAGCAACTACATTTTTAGTTAATACTTGATCAGTAGAATCAACTCCCATCAAAAGCATAGTAAACGGTTCTTGAACTGATTTACCAGTTGATGATGTTTCTTTAGTTGAAGTTTCAGATTTTAACATTTCTTTTTCTTTACTAATAATGATTTTAGTTTCTGTACCAATTTCTTCATATCCAGCAATACTACTATAAATACTAGGGTAATCAGTAGCTAAGAAGATAGCGTCAACATCACTCGTATATAAGTCAGCAATCATTTCAGTATAACTATCATAGTTAACTATATCATTTTCATCCTGTAATTTTTCTTTTTTAATGATTTCTTGAGGTATAATATAACCTTCAGGGGATTTTTTATCATTTAAAATACCAATTTTATAATCCTTAAGATCACTAACTTTAGAGGCTTGATCATCTTTTAAAACGATTAAACTGCTTGAATAAGTAACTGATTTTTTATTAATACTATCTGCTTCCCCATATAAATAAAATATTAGATAACCCAATCCACCTGATATTAAAGCATATAATATTAAAAAAGTAATAAAACCAATTCTTTTAGAAGGTTTCTTTTTAATTTTTTTGGGTGGTTTATCTTTCCATATTGAACGCATTTTTATAAGTAAAATTAAATCTATAATTAATAATATACCAATAATAATATATCTAATATTATTTTCAATTCCATCCAACATATATATATTATAGATGAAAAAGAAGTTTAAACCTAAAGCTATAATGAAAAAAATTAAAGCCACAATGCTTGACTTCTTTCGTTTCGGTTTGTTTCTATTCTCAAAATTATCTGACATAATTATTCCTCCAAATTATATTTAATAACTAACTAATATTATACAAAGATATTACTATTTTTTCAATAGTTTGCTCCAAATTGCCTATAACTTTACGCATACTTATATTAACATTTACAATAGCAAGAGTTTTATAATTTTTTCATAAAAAATGAAACCAAGTAACATAAAATTTTTGACTAATAATATAATTCAATATATAATTTAATAGAAATAATTAAATAAAGGTGGAAGCTAAATATGTTAGAAAAAGAACAAAAATATATTGATTTATTATTAACAAAATGTCTAAATTTTGAAAAAAGTAAATCTTTACTTATAAGTTACGATGTTATAAATAAAGATTTTGTGGAAAAAATTGTTAGAAGAGCAAAGCAAATGGGCGTTGTTGATATTTATTTAGATGAACAAGATATCAATATAACTTATGAAAAATTAAAAAATGGAACTATTAATAGTATTGAAAATGATCCTTATTTTAGTAAAAGTATCTGGGATGTTTATGCTAAAAAGAATGCTAGTTTTTTAATGATAGTAACTGAATTTCCTAAATTTTTAGATGATATTCCAACTGATTTAGTTGCTAAAGCAGCCTATGTTAAAAGAACTAGTTGTCCCTTATATCGCAAATTACAATTGACTTACAAAATACCATGGTGTATCGCAGCCTTTCCTAATATATATTGGGCCAAATATATATTTAAAGATGATAGTAATGCCTATCAAAAATTATTTGATAAAATTATGGAAATATGTATGGTAGATAAGGAAGATCCTATTAAAAGTTGGGATGATTATATAAAACAAATGGCAGTTAATTCAGAAAAATTAAATTCCTTACAAATTAAGAAGTTACATTATACTAATAGTTTAGGAACTGATTTGACTATTGAAATGCCTAATAATTATCGTTTCTTAAGTGCGTCTGATGATACTAAATTAAAAATGTTTGTTAATATGCCAAGTTATGAAGTGTTCTCAACACCAAATTATATCAAAACAGAAGGAATTGTATATGCATCAAGACCTCTAGTTTATGCTGGGGCTTTAATTGATCAATTTTATTTAAAATTTAAAAAAGGAAAAGTAATTGATTATGATGCTAAAATTGGTAAAGAAGTCTTAAAAGAAATTATTGAAAGTGATTCTAATTCTTGTTATTTAGGGGAAGTTGCTTTAGTTAATTATGACTCACCAATTTCTAATACAGGATTAGTTTTTGGTACTACTTTAATTGATGAAAACGCATCTTGTCATTTAGCTTTAGGTGAAGGATTTAAGGATGCTATTGAAGATGGAATGAATTTGTCTAAAGAAGCATTGCTACAGTTAGGTATTAATCAGTCATCTCAACATGTTGATTTTATGATTGGAACTTCTGATTTGAAAATTGAAGCTGAAACTGATAATGGAAAGGTAGTAATTTTTAAAGATGGGAATTTTAATATATAATGAGTAAGAATAAATATATTTTACCTATGGAAGGATTATGGTATGTAGAATATGGTGGTCTTACGAAAAAAACTTCTCATTCCTGGGATATACCTTCTCAAAGATATGCATATGACTTTGAAATTAGACATGATAATTTACCTTATTGTGGAGACTATACTAAGTGTAAAAACTATTATAGTTACTTACAAAATGTAATTGCCCCTTTAGATGGGTGGGTTATTGATTTAAAAAACGAATATGATGATACAAGAATTTTACCTGGTAGACCTATAATTTGTGATGTTGATGATCCTAGAGGAAATTATATTGTTATAAAACATAAAAATAATGAATATAGTCTTATTGCTCATCTAAAAAAAGATAGTTTTAAAGTAAAAATAGGAGAAATTGTAAAAACAGGGCAAGTTTTAGCTTCTGTTGGAAATAGTGGTAACACCCAAGGACCACACATTCATTATCAACTACAAAATAATTATAATATTAATAATGAAACAGGCATTATTATAACTTTTAAAAATGTTTTAGTTAATAAAAAAAATAAATTTAAAAAAACTAAGTATTTAACTCAAAATAGTTATGTACAAAATAGTTAAATTGATTATATAAGCAAAGAAAATATTAACAATAATAAAATTTAAGAAAAAAGAGGAAAATCTCTTTTATTTTTTGTAAAAATCTTTTATAATAAGTAATAGATAATAGAGGAGGGGTAATATGATTTTTAGAAAACCATATGCATTTTTAATAAAGAACTTTCGCAAAATTCATATTGTCCTATTTGCATTAGGAATATTCCTTTTATATAAAACTGTACAATTAACAGGTTTTGTTAAAGATTTTATAACTTATGTTAGTTATGATGCCTATTTAGAACCTATTACTAAATATACTAGTTTTTTGTTTTATTTAACATCACTTATAGTAATAGTTTTGTCAGCAATTTTATTGTTACTTTTAAGAAGAAAAAAGAAACCATGGGTTTTATATGTTTTTCCAGTTATTACATATATAGTTTTAATTGTGATTTTTGTATCAGTTCAAAAATACTTTGCCTCATATGAGGGAGGAAGTGCTACTGCAACAGCTAGAGCTTTTAGGGATTTTTTAAATATGATTACAATACCTCAGTATGGAAGTTTATTAATATTCTTAATTAGAATTATTGGACTAGATTTAAATAGATTTAGTTTCGGTAATGATGAAGAATTTTTAGAATTAGATCAAGCTGATAGAGAAGAAGTAGAAATTAATGTTGATTTTGATAAACATATTTTTAAAAGACAATATAAAAAAATAAAACGACTGTTAGGATATTTTTATGAAGAACATAAAAAAACTGTAAATATCATTTTGGTTGGTTCATTTGTTGTTATAGTTTTAATATCAGTTAATTACTTATTAAATCATAAATCTATTTCAGAAACCAAAGTATTGAATGCTAATGGTTACTCGATAGTTGTAAATGAAAGTTATTATACTAATTTAGATAAAGCTGGTAATGTTTTAGAGGAAAATAGTAGTTTTGTAGTTTTAAATTTAACAGTAAAAAATAATAGTAGCCAACGAGCTATGGATATGAGTAATTTTCATTTAGTAAATGGTAAAAATGATATAACTTATTCAGGAAGTACTTATACAAAATATTTTACAGATATAGGAAAAGAATATAAAAATAGGGATTTTAATTCTTCAGAAGAGAGAACCTTTGCATTGATTTTTAAAGTCGATAAAAATTTGGAAAAGGATAATTTTGTTTTATATTATCAACAATATAAATCAGCTACTAAAGTTTATTTACGCAAAATTAAATTGAATTTAAAAGACATGTCAGATATTGTTAAACATAAAGCTAAGAATATAGGTGAAGAATTAGAAGTTACTTATCCAAATGGAACTAAAGAACAGATGACTTTTGAATCTGTTGCTATAACTGATAAAGTTTCTTATAATGTTGAAATTTGTAATAATAATTATAACTGTAGTATTTCTTCTTCATCTTTAGCAGTAACGGGCAATAACAAGATTTTAGCTATTACTTTTTCATCAGGTAGTTATGATGGGCAAGAATTGATTGACTTTTCAATTAATTATGGTAAAATTAAATATATAGATAATGATAACATAGTACGGGAGTTAACAGTAGAAAATGCAGCTAGTAACATAGATTATCTAGGTAATTACATTTATCTTAAAATACCTTCAGGTTTAGAGAATGCTAAAAGCATTGAATTAGTTTACACTATTAGAAATCAACAATATAGTTATAAAATAAAATAAGGAGATTTAATATGGAAAAAAAGAAAAGTAAAAAAGATAAAATGGATAAAGCAACAAAAGTTAAACTTGTAGTTATTATCATTATTATTTTGTTAATACTATGGTTTGTAGTATTAAGCCCAATATTAACTTTTAAAAGAAACGAGAAAGTAGTTTTAGATGCAACCAAAAGATATTATGAAATTAATAGTGGACAATTACCTACAGGTAATAGAATTAAAGAAGTAACTTTGACAACTTTATATCAGAAAAAATTTATTGAAAATGATATCAGAAGTCCTTATACTGGTAAAGTCTGTGATACTAAATCTTCTTGGGTTAAAGTAAGACAAGAAAATGGCGAGTGTAAATATTATGTATATTTAGATTGTGGAATTTTAAAATCAAAAGTTGATCATCAAGGTCCAGTTATAAAATTAAAAGGAGAAGAAACTATAACTATTAATAAAGGTGATAAGTTTGATGATCCTGGAATTGCTAGTGTTAAAGACAATACTGATGGCTCTATGGATGTGAGTAAAGTAGAAGTTGTTAATAATGTTAATAATAATAAAATAGGCACATATCAAATTACTTATACAATAAAAGACAGTTTTAATAATAAAACAGAAAAAGTTAGAACTGTTAAAGTAATAGAAACCTTAAATCATATTGTAGAAAAAGATACTAATGGTACTAAAGTTTATAAAGGCTATCAAGATAATAATTATGTTCAGTTAGATGGAATAACATTTAAAATTGTAGGAATTAATGATGATGATACTGTTAAATTAGTTACTGATTCTAATATTTCAGCAATTGATTATAGTCATGCAGAAGAATGGCTTAATGATTATTTCTATAATAAATTTAGTGATAGTGCTAAAAATTTGATAGTTAAGAGTAAATGGTGTGATGAAGAAGTTAGTGATGGTACTAATTATACAAAATGTAATCACTATGGTAAAAAAGCTAACGTAGGAATTTTATCTATCGCTGATATTAATAACTCTAAAGGAGAAGATAATTCTTATAATATTAACAATAATTCATTATTGGCTAATAAAAAAGATTCAAAAACAGTTTGGACAAATTTATATCAACAATATATGACAAACAAAACTAATGAAAATGTAGTAATAAGTCCAGCTGTAAATATCAAAAAATATACTAAAGTTATTAAAGGAAATGGTTCTGCTTATAATCCTTATATTTTACAAGGTAACAAATATTCAGCAAAGGCAGGTACTAAGGTTTCTGAAACTAGAGTGGGAGACTATATTAGTTATTCAGGATATAGATGGCGAGTAATTGGAAAAGAAGATGACGGTACTACTCAAATTATTATGGATGATATTATAGAAAATTCAGGAACTAATTATTATGTTAAATTTGGTGAAGATAGTAATTTGGAATATAATCCAAATAAGAAAAATAATATTGGTTATTATATTGCCAATAACGCTACCTCATATGTAAAAACAGAAATCTTTGAAAAAAAGAAATTAGAAGTTTTAGATTATACTAATAATATTAATTATAATGCTGATAGTAAGAAAAATAGCTATAATGTTAAAGTTACTATTCCAAGTATGTATGATTTATTTAGTTCTTCAATAAGTTCTAATGATTACTGGTATAAAGACTATTCCAGCAAAGCTAAAAAGTATTGTTATAATAGTAGTGGACAAGTAGTTTGTGAAGATTATGATTATAACGAAATTAATGGGCTTAGAATAGTTGGCTATCTAAAATCCTCTGTTGAAGTAAAAAGTGGTTCTGGTCTTGAAATATCACCATATATAATATCTAGCTAATAAAGGATGTAAGCAATATGAAGGGAAAAAAAAATAAAAAACAAAAAATAATATTACTCTTGGTAGTAATACTATGTATAACTTCGGTTATTATGTTAAAGCCATATTATAAAGTTCAAAATCGACTAAATAATATAAAAACCTTTACCTCTAATAAAAATGATGCAGATCCCTTAGGATGGCTAAGAGTTCAAGGAACTAATATTGATATTCCAATTATGTATTACTATGATGTTGATGATATTAGTGATCCTAGTTATGATTTAGGATGGACATTTACTAATCATAAAAAACTTGTTAATAGAGTAGTTATTTTATCTCATAATATGAGAAATGTTTCTAGTAAACCACTAATTGGAAATAAAGAACATGCTAGATTTGAACAATTAATGGGATATATATATTATGATTTTGTAAAAGAAAATAAATATATTCAGTATACAATAAATAATAAAAACTATTTATTTAAAATATATGGTGTTTCTCTTCAGGAAGAAGAAGATCTAGAATTAGAAGATATTGATCAAAATGATGTAGAAGATTATATTGAATATACTAAAGAAAAAAGTTACTTTGATTTTAAAGTAGATGTTAATGATAGTGATAAATTGATTACTTTAGTTACTTGTACAAGATTCTTTGGTAATGCTGACTATTCCTTTGTAGTAGATGCAAGATTAGTTAGAAAAAACGAATTAGTTAAAAATTATAAAGTAATAGAAAAAAGTAATTATAAAGAAATAAAGAAAATATTGGAAGGAGATGATAAAGATGAATAAATTGAGGGGTAAAATTTTATTAATTATAATTATTTGTACTATTGTGTTTCTGCCTAAAAGTGCATATGCTGTAGTAACCAAAGCATCTGCAAGAAAAACATGTCGAGATAAAATAGGTATAACAATTGATCCAGGAACATATCAGCGTTCTGCTGGATATAGAAGTGGAAAGTATTGGAATAGCGTTGAAAAAAGAGAAGTTAAAATTACCGTTAAAAACTCGGATACCTATAAATATAGATTAATTATATTTGAAGGTCCATACGGTTCTTTGGAAAATGCTGATGATTTGACTAAAGAGGAAATTAAAAATTCTGGTGCTAGAGTAAAGAATGAAATATTAAAGGACGATGATTATTTTTATGAGTTAGATCCAGGAAAAGAAATTATTGTTATAGTTTTACAGGATCAGAATTATGAGCTCATCAATAAAAATAATAAGAAAGTTAAATGTGAAGCAGGTGATATAGTTAGAGTAAATAGTACTGCTTATGATATAGAATTAACAGGTACAGCCGCAAGTGCATTTATTCAAAATCCTGGTGCTGAAAGTGGAACTATTTTAACTAATTATAAAAATAGAGAGCATAAAGGAGAAAAATGTAGCAATGCATATGAGGGTATACATTCATCAAATCCCCAGTTTTCAGTAAAAAATGAATCTCAAGCTGTTAAAGATACATGGATTTCTGATTATTATAGTAGAATTTTACATTATTGTGAAGATAAAGAAGTTCCATTTAATTTAGATGATGACGAAATTGAAAAAGTGTCTGATGCTTTATTGGAAATGTACTATCGTATTAGAAATGGTTCTACAGGAACTAGTGTTGCTGCGGTTACAGCTTCAATGAATGCATTAAAAAATCAAGTTGATGATTATTATATTTATAATTCTACAGATTCTTCTAAAACAGAAGGAAAAACTGCTAATAGTGTTAATGTAAGAGATCAAAAATTATATTGTGAATATGATAGTGCTAATATGGAATACGACACAGTTAATCATACTGGAAAATATAAAGCTGGTTCTGGACAAAAAAGTTATTTATATGCTGAAACCAGTTCACAGTCTGCTAAATTAGTAGGATGGAATGAAGATACAGATCAAGTTGAAAAGCTTGATACAGTAAAGGTTTGTGACTCTACTTGTTATGAACATTTGACAGTAGTATATAGTCCTCCTCAGACTGTAAAAGCAGGATTATGTTTTCAATATCGAGTAACTGTAAAAAGTAAAGTAGAGTGTGGTGTTGACTATAATACTGAACAAATTCTTAATAAATTAAATGATGTTTTGAATAAGCGAGATATGTGTTCTGCAATGCCTGCATGTGAAGACAATAAACAAAAAACCCAAGCAGGGCCTTCACAAGATTTTGATAATTGTGTAAATTCCTGTGATAATGGACAATATAGTCAAAAATGTATTAATAAATGTTATGACAAAGTATATAAAGATAAATATGATACATCTAAAACAGCAAGTACTAAAAAAACTCAGAACACTATAACAACACCTGTTATATATGATAATAGTAATAGTAGTATTGTTAAGTTAACAGTAAAAGCAAAAAAGGATTTAGTTGAAAAAAATTATGAAAATTATTATAAGAATAATATATGTGAAAATAGTGATATATATCGAAATGGGGGATTTGTGGAAGATGCAGACATAGAAAAATGTGCAGAATTTTATTATAAAGCAAAAACTTTATACCCAATGGGTCATTTCAATTGTACTGAGGATGGTGAATGTACTTGGAAAATGGATGATGGCGTTACAAAAGCAAAAGATAAAGCTAACGAAGTAGAAGATATTGGTATGCAAATAGCTCGTGCTGCACCATTTTATGTTCGTGATGTTGAAACCACTAAAGATTTAATTAAAGGATTCTTTGTAGCTAATGGACGTGAGAATAGAAAATATTATATAAGTGATAATGGAATAAAGACTCAAAGATCAAAAATTAATTCTTGGCAATGTACTATGAGTTGTTCATTCTATGGTTGTGATAAAGATGATGCATTAACTAGTAAACAATATACTAAAGGAGTTAAAGCTAGTCTTAAAAATATAAATGATGCTTTACAAAAATGTAAAACTTCAAGTGCTTGTGATACAACAGAAACAACTACTAATTTTGATATTAAGATAAATAGTCAAAATGGTAATAGTCAAAGTTCCACAGGACATACAGATTTACATAAAAATACAGGTTCAGATGATTCTAATATGTGTGACATTACTAACCAAGATGGACCTAAACCTTCAATGTTCATACCTGCATTTGAAAATGATCCATCTGAAGAAGGTATTTTTGGACAATGTTATGATGATAATAATATTAAAGATTTAGGTGGTAATCCAATTGATTATCAAACAACTATAACTTTCCCTGGTACTTTAATTAATTTAAAAACTGGTGAGTTATCTTATGAATGTAAAAAAGATGGTTATAGAAATAAAAGTCAATTTGTTTGTACTACTTATGATGCTGCAGAAGTTAATAAAAAATGGTGGGATTGGGCAGTTGTTGATAAGTATGCTGCCGATAAGTATCCAACTGATTTTACTCCTAGTAGTACTGGTGCTACAATAGATGCTAATTTAGGAACAAATACTAAGGGATTTGGTAAATATAATTGGCATATAAATTTAAGTTGTTTCTATTCTGTTTATAATAAAACAACAGACGGTCCAAATTGCTATCGTGGGGATGAAGGTAATAGAGAAGATTGCCCTTCAGATACTGATAAACAAGATGGAAATGATATTTCTACGGTTTTGAACTACGATATAAGAGTTGTTTCACTTGATAATATGTTCCCTAATAACCGATTACGTGGTTATAACTGGGGAAGTTCTGCTAAATTATCTGCACCTAATGATGAGGTAGTAGCTACAAAATTAAAAGCTAGTGGCTATGATGTTGATCCAGTTGATTACTCAAGATCTATAATACCAAACTCTGCTGATTGTCCAGACTGTTATGGTAAGGGAGAATCAGGAACCTATACTGATGAAAATTTAGATTTCAGAATTATTTTAGATACCGATGATATTAATGACTTAAAAGCACTTAGCTTAGAATTCGGTGGTAAATTTGAAGTCGATAAAGAGATTATTCCTGGATTATATGCTTATAATATGTATGATAGGTCCATGAGTCAGGATAATTTTGCAAGTATAGGAACGATTACCACTGATAAATTTAGAAATAATCGTGGAAAGAATAATATTAAGTAGGTGATGAATATATGAATAAAGCAATGTTAACAGTAGGAATTATATTATTAAGCCTAATGGCTTTAGGTGTCATAAATGTTATTCAAAATTATACCACGGGTCAAGAACTAGATTATTATCTATTAAAAGAGACAACAGAAGCAGCTTTAGAAGATGCAGTTGATTTAAGTTATTATAGAGAGCAATCAGTAATTAGAATGGATAAAGAAAAATTTGCAGAAAGTTTTCTAAAAAGATTTGCACGAAGCGTTGATGATCGTAGATACTATCAAATTAGTTTCTACGATGTCAACGAAATTCCACCTAAAGTTAGTGTAGAAGTAAAAAGTGCTACTAGTAAAACTTTCTATGAATCAGATATAGATATTACTACTAGATTGG
This sequence comes from uncultured Bacilli bacterium, assembly GCA_947628345.1. Lineage (GTDB taxonomy): Bacteria > Bacillota_I > Bacilli_A > RF39 > UBA660 > UMGS995. The sequence goes on along the minus strand of CANQZM010000006.1, from coordinate 22,483 downwards.
ATATGATTATCGAAAGTAATAACAAAAAAGATGTATTAGCAGAACAACTTGTTTCTGATATAAGAGCTAACTAGGTTAGGAGGAGAGTAAAATGGGAAGTTTGAGTGTTGGTATAAAAAAATTTTTGTCGAACAAAAACACTGTTACAATTCTAGGAATTGTAGCAGCTGTCTTTGTTTTGTACTTTGGTTATAATTCACGAGTAAATAAAGCTATTACTCCAATTAAAGTTCCATATGCTAAAGTAGATATATCACCAGGAACTCAGATTACTGATGATATGATTGATGAAAAAAATGTTTCTAGTGAAACTGTTAGTGATGGAGCTGCTTATACTAATAGAAGTGAAGTATTAGATAAATTTGCTAGAACCGATACAATTATTCCAGCAGGTAGTTTGTTTTATAAATCTGTAGTTGTAACAAAAGATCAATTACCTGATAAGATTATTTATGACTATCCAAATGGTTATGTACTATATAATTTATCAGTAGATATTAATTCTACTTATGGTAATTCAATTGTTCCAGGTAACTATATTGATATTTATTTGAAGGCTATGAATGCTATTGAAGAGGGACAACAAATTACAACAACAGATAAAATAATGGTTGGTAAACTAATTGAAAATGTTGAAGTTTTAGCTGTATTAGATAGTGCTGGTAATAATGTATTTGCCAATGTTAATGAAAAAGGAGAACCTAGCATGATAATTTTTGCTGTGCCATCTGACTATTATATATTACTTAAAAAGGCTGGTTTCCTAAGAGCATATGACTCTGAATTAATCCCTGTTCCAACTGATGAAAGCTTAAAAGATAAACCAGGGGATTTAAAATTAAGTAGTAATGATTTAAGAGACTTTATTAATAGAGTTACAGAGTGGACAGAATAATATATAACAAAGAATAAATAGGAGGTAGTCAGTTTATGACAGAAAATGTTTTTGATAAGCTTGATTTTGGTCCTTTAAAACCATTACTAGATAATGATGATATTACTGATATTTCATTTTGTAATGGTGGTCAGATTTGGATTCGTTCCTTAACTCAAGGCTCTCAACGTATTGAAATTCCAGGTCTAACTCCAGAATTTATGGAAAAACTTGCTTTTCAATGTTCAAATGTTATGGGTACTACCTTTAATAATGCAAAACCTTTTCTAGATGCCGAATCGGCTGAATTACGTTTTAATTTCGTTCATCAGTCGATTGCTACTAACGGAATTGCCTGTGTTATTCGTAAAACACCAGCAAAAATTAGATTAGAGAAAAATAAATTATTACAAGAAGATTATTTTACAGCTGATATTCATGATATTTTGATTAAGTGTGTAGAAGGACATTGTAATATTATGGTAGCTGGAGAAACAGGTTCAGGAAAAACAGAATTTATTAAATATTTAGCTAGTCATACAATTGAAACAGAAAAAGTTATTACCATTGAAGATACTTTGGAACTTCACTTGGATAAAATTTTTCCACAGCGAGATATTGTAGCTATGAAAACAAATAATGTAGCTAGTTATTCTGATGTTTTAGTTACATGTATGAGACAAAATCCAAAGTGGATTTTATTATCAGAAGTTCGTAGTGCTGAAGCTGTAAGTGCGGTTCGTAATTCAATTTCATCAGGACATAATATTTTATCCACAATACATGCGGATAAAGCCAGTGCTATACCATATCGTTTATACAGTTTGATGGAAACTGATTTAGATGTTAATCAATTTTTGTCAACTATTTATAGATATATTCAGTTGGGGGTACATATTAAAGCTTATTATAGTAAAGAATATGGAAAATTTCATCGAGAAGTAGATGAAGTAGTTGAATTTTATGTGGATGATAATAATAATCCACAGTCACATACTATTTATCGTAAAGTATTTGGAAAACCTCCTGTGCAAAATAAACCTAGTGCTCATTTAATTGAATATTTGGAAAATCAAAATATTGATATAAATGCAATAACTAGTAAAATGAAAGAAGGAGAACAGGCAACACATACAAACATGGCTAATGCTCAGGCTGCTCAACCTCAGGCAGTTTCTCAACCAGCTCCTGCTACACAAGTAGCAATGCCAGTTGCAACTCCTGTTCAAACAGTGAATGTACCAAATATTAGTACAATTCAATCTCCTATTTCTGCAAATTCAGCATTGGGAGGAGTACAAAATGTATCTAACAATATGGTTAATGTAGCTATGGCTACACCAAATCAAACCAATCAGTAAAAGGGGTGATTAGTTATGGAATTGATTCTTCTACTACTTATAACAGGAGTAGTAATTTTATATCGTAGTTACGAAGGACAAAATGTAGGTAAATTTATTACTGATAAAGTCGGAACTGTCTATGAAAAATTTGCTCCTTATTCATTTAAAGTAGTTAGAGAAAAGACAAAGCAATTGGGAAAAGAGTATACTGTGAGACAATACGCTATTCAAGTAGCTGTATTTTCTACTTTTACCGCAGTAATTAGTTATTTGTATTTCTATAATGTTGTAATTAGTGTAATTTATGTCGTTGCAGTTATTATGGTAATTCCTTATCTATCATATTTAAGATGTAAAAGAATTTACAGTGAATTTATTTTTGAACAAGTTCAAGTATATACCTCAAACACTATTATGGAATTTGCAACAACTCAGTCATTTGTAAAATCAATTGAAGGAGTTAGAGATTCAGGTGTTTTAGAAGATCCCGTAAAAACTGATGTTAATCATATGATAGAGTTATCTTACCAAAATGGAACAATTGATGAGGCTCTAAAATATATGTCTAATTTATATCCATATTATATTGTTAAAAATATGCATCAATTATTTTTACAAATTACAAAAGAAGGTGCGAGAAATTCAGCAGATAGTTTGGAAAATATGCAACAAGATATTGATATGTTAGTAGAAAGTGTTTATCGTGATAGACAAGATAGAGCAACTTTCCATAAACAATTCCTACAATTTGGAATAATGTTATATTTTTTATTAATGTTAACTCAACTTTTATTAGGAAGAGAATCATATTTGCTCCTTTTAGAAAAGCCAATAGTTAAAATATTGATGCATGGAGCAGCAATAGTTAATAGTATCTTTCTCATGAGAGGAGAAAAATATTATAATGAGAATGTGGGGGCTGAGTAATGGAAATTATTATAGTTTGTGCCATTATAGTTTTTATATTATTTTATAATAAAACAGTTGATGGTAAAAAATTTTTGATTGATAATGAAAAATATTTTCAAGTTTTAAGAGAAGAAGACTATGATTTCTTATTATATGCTCGTTATGGAGAGGATGTAGTACCAGATTTATTATTTAGAAAAAGAATAACAACAGGGTTGATAGTTGGATTTATTTTCTTAATACTCATTTTAGGTGATATTTCCTTAATAAATATTGTTATTACTATAGCTATAATGTTTGGAGTTTTTAAATTACCATATTTACAATTACAACAGTATTATAAAGCTCATTTACATGAAATTGACATTATGTTGCCATATTATTTAAAGAGCTTAGAAATTTTGATACAGCATTATACTGTTCCTGTTGCCATTGGTAAATCAATTGATGATGCTCCAGAAATTTTTAAACCTGGATTAAGAAAAATTGTAGAAAGAGTTAATGCTGGTGATTCTAGTATTGATCCTTATATGGAATTTTCTAATACTTATCCAGTTCGAGATTCAATGCGAATGATGAGATTACTTTATCGTTTAGGTATTGGTTCTCAAGAAAATAAACAAGAACGTTTAATGATGTTTTCTAGAACGGTGTCAAATTTACAAAATAAAGCTCGTGAAATTAAATATAAAGAACGTTTAGGACATATGGAAAGTTTAACAATGATTATGCTTGTTGTAACAGGTATTTCGGTTATGGTTATAGTCTTAATTTCAATGATGGGTATGTTTAATTTATCATAATAAAAATTATATACAAAAACTATATTGTTAAAATTAAAAAAAATTGGTATAATAATTTATATAAGATGAAAGGAAGTGTATATTGTATATGAAGGCAGCATCAGGAGAATTAAATTTAACGGTTATTACATTGATAGCTATCGCCGCAGTTAGTGCATTCTTTTTGACATTTATGTGGCCAAATATCAAGACATCAATTAATCAACAATGGAATTCTATTAGTCAAGGTAAGCCTAAATAATACTTTAAAAAGTACAAAATTATAGTTTCATAGGGTGTGATTAAGTATGCGTGATGCGTTAGGTGGAATAGTCAATATTGGGTTTATTGTGGTATTTATCGTGATTGTAAATGGTTATTTAGCTTTTGCGGCAAACTATAATAAAGCCTTTAGATACAAAAATAAAATAATTAATTTGATTGAGCAGTATGAAGGAGTAGGTGTTGGAGAATCCAACAGTGTATTAACAAAAACTATTGATGGATATAGGAAATCAATCGGTTATAGTTTAAGTACTCAATTAAATGCAGATGTTCCTGCTGAATGTAATGGTTCTACAGGAATAAGTTGTAGTGATCCATATTGTGACAATACTTTGGGATTTTGTGTTGTAGAACAAAATCGTAGTACTGGAGAATTACCAGTAAAATACTATACAGTAACTACAGCTGTTAATATTGATATTCCTCTACTTAATAAATTTATACCTAACATGAAAATTTTTCAAGTTAATGGAACAACTAAAGCTATAAAATCACATTAAAGGAGTTGATATTTTGAATGTTGTAGTAGCTAATGAAAGAAAAGATTCATTATCTAATCTTGATATCGAAGTTATAAAAGATGTCACTGGTGAATTTGAAGTTAATGAATTAGTTGCGATATTCAAAGACTTCTTTTTTGATAGAATGATTTTAGATATTACAGCTATAAAAAATTATAAAGATATACAAAATATAAAGCAACTTGCTATAGGACTGGGAGAAAGTAAATTAATTCTAGTACTTACTGATGAAGTATGTACTTCAGGTAATTATTTATCTAATTTGGTATCAATGGGTATTTATAATTTTACTAATAATATAAATGCTATAAAACAATTAATTGAAAAGCCTAATACTTATAAAGATGTAGAAAAAATTCAACAACTTAATAATGCATCTGCAGAAATCAGTAATAGGGTAAGTGGCGCTGGTAGAAGTAATAAAATTCTAGGAATAAAAAATGTTACTGAACATGCTGGGGCAACTACTTTATCATATATGTTAAAAAAAGAATTAACAGATATTTATGGTAACTCAGTATATGCAATTGAAGTAAATAAAAAGGATTTTGTATATTTCAATGACAAAAATATGTTTTCAGTTAATGAAAGCGAGTTAATGAAAAAAATAGCAGGGTTAGATCATCCTATAGTAGTAATTATTGATTTAAATAATTGTAAAACAGATACTATGTGTGATGAAATTTTATATTTACTTGAACCTAGCACAGTCATGTTAAATAAGTTAGTAAAAACCAATCGCACAGTCTTTGAAAAACTACAAAATAAAAAAATAGTGCTAAATAAATGTATGTTATCTAATAAAGATATCAATGAATTGGAATATGAAGCATCTGTAAAATTCTTTTACAGTATTCCTGCATTAGATGAAAGAGCCAAAAATCCAATGTTACATGATTTATTGTATAGGTTGGGATTAATTGATAATACTGCCGCTAGAAAAAGTGAAGGTAATAAAATATTTGGTATTTTTGGTAAAAGGTAATGTAAATATGAAATATATTGATTGACAAAGATACCTACAATAGTTTACAATAGTGTTATAGAAGGAGAGGTTAGTTATGGAATTATTTCAAATAGGTGCCGGAGATCCATGTAGAGGATTAACGTCAATTGTTAGATTAGTTAGAAAGGGACTTTTACCAATAATTCAAATAGGTATTCCAATTGTTTTAATTGTAATGGGAACTATTGATTTAGGTAAAGCAGTTATTTCTAGTGATGACAAGGAAGTAAAAGCAGCCCAAAGTAGATTGATTAAACGTTGTATATATGCTGTTTTAATTTTCTTTATAGTTACTTTAGTAACAGTTATTATGGGACTAGTTGGTACTTCTAATGATGAAAATATTGGAGGTAGTTCTAATAGTTGGGCAGATTGTTGGGAACAAGCAGCTTAATCGAAATATATTAAAAAAAATGAAATATAAATTGATATTTCTTTTTTTTTTTGTTATACTTATGATGATACATTATGTAAATGAGGATGTGGCTTAGTTATGTTCATAAAGTATGGAAAAATCGCTTTTTTATTTTTAATATTAATAACAATATTTGTTACATATGATGTCAAAGCCAAGGAATTGAAAATAGATGGTCCTGTACAAATTGAAAAGCAATTTGCAAATACAGGTCTAAGTACATGTAAAGATGTTTTAGGAGATGCTGAAAATGATGAAAATTCAGTAGCTTGGTTGATACAACGATTACTAAATTATATAAAAATATTGGGTCCTATGATAGCAATTGTTTTAGGAAGTATTGATTTTGCTAAAGCAATTATTACATCGGATGAAGAAAATATGAAAAAGGCACAAACAAAATTTGTATACAGATTGATTGCTGCATTACTTTTATTTTTTGTACCATTCTTAACTCAAATTCTATTAGGATTATTTGGTATTACAGCCGATAATGCTAATTGCGGTTTAAAATAAAAAAATAAAAAAAGAAGTGGGGTGAAAACATGTTTCAGTTAGCACTTTCAATGGAAACTGATACCCAAGTTACACATTGGTGGATGGATATAATTAGATTTTTATTAGCTACTTTTGATAAGGTTGTTTATAACTTACTAGTAATTGTTTATCAGATATTTTTTAATATTGCAGATGCCCAAATTTTTTCATCAGATGTTATTATAGATTTTTATGGCAGAGTACAAATGATAATTGGTGTATTTATGATTTTTAAAGTATCAGTTTCTTTGATGCAAACTGTTATGAATCCCGATCGATTTAATGATAAAGAAGTTGGAATGGGTAAAATGATTAGTAGGATTATTGTTATGTTAGCATTATTTACAGCTATCATACCTCTAAATATACCAAATGCAACTGAAGGTAGTTATAATGCATACTTAAACGAGAATGGTTTACTATTTGGGGTTTTATATTCATTACAATCACGTGTCTTATCTAATAATGTACTAGGAAAATTAGTATTAGGTGATGTTTCTAGTAATGATTCGGTATCCGAAACTGGGCAACAAGCTTTTGATTCTGATAATTCCGGTAATGCCCAGCAACTGGCAACATTTATTTTAAAGACGTTTGTTAGAATTAATTTAAAATCAAATGCAACTGAAGACGGAGCAACTGATCCAGCCAATTATATGTGTAATTTAAAGGATGAAGAATCATATAAAGTTGAAAGGTATAAAAGTGATTACGTTACAGTTAACACTATCTTAAGTAATGATAATTTAAATGATTGGTGTAACGGTCCTAATGGAAAAGATGATAATTATTTATTTGTTTATACTCCAATTATCTCTTTTATATGTGGATTATTTGTTTTAGTAGTTATGTTGGGCTTTTGTGTTGATATTGCCGTTCGTGCTTTAAAGTTAGCTGTGTTAAGATTACTAGCACCTATCCCAATTATTAGCTATATTGATCCTAAATCGTCTAAGGATGGATCTTTTGCATCTTGGGTTAAGGCCTTAACTTCAACTTATTTAGATTTATTTATAAGACTTATTATTATTTTCTTTGTTTTATTCTTAGTTCAGGAAATTATTAATAAAAGAGGTTTAGTTTTACCTATTGATAAAGGCATTGTAGGTGCTATTTCAACAATATTTATTATAATTGGGCTGTTCTATTTTGCTAGGACTGCACCTAAATTTATTAAAGATTCTTTAGGATTAAAGGGTAATCTTAGTAATTTTGGACTTTCAGCTGCTTTAGCTGGGTTGGGTGCCTTACGTGAAAAAGGAACTTTAGGAGATGCGTTCGATAGTATTAGGGAAAATGCTAATACCCAAATTGCAGCATATAATCAAGGTAAACAAGCACCAGGTTTAGGTGATAGTTATACTGGTGGTCGAAATGACATGGCCCAGATAATGACCGGTGATAAAAATATGACTGCATCTAGAATGCATCGAGCTGAAAGATATTTGAAAAATCATGATTTAGGTCCACAACATTTAGATGAATTAGAAGAGGCAGCACAAGATGCTAGAAGAGCAGCTGATTATGCTAAAGATATCAAGGATAAAATTAATAATAGTGGTTATGATTCACTTACTGATCGTGAAAAACAAGCACTTGAAGATTGGTATAGAATGCAACATGGTATTAAAGAAGGAGTAGACTTTACACTTGCTCAGATTGAAGATATGAAGCAATCCGGATTTGATTATGCTCAGAGTACAGAAGAAATAGCCTCTAAAGCAGAAAGTAAATTTAAAGCTGCTGAAGAAGAAGTGGCTCGTGTTGGTGGAAAAAGAGGTTCATATAGAGCTAAACATGGTGATCTTCGTGATCCACATGGTGCCAGTAGGAATACTCAATTTAGAGATTTACTTACCCACGAAGGACGTGAAGCAATTAGAACTGGTAATGCTAGAGAAACACTTCGTAATGTTGCTGCAATTCCTGGAAATAGAGGTGTTCATAGAGCTGAACAAAGACGGAAAGAATTGGATAAAATCGTTGATGCAGATAAGGCAATGGCAGAGCAAACTAATGATCATTTAAGAGATGCTAGGAAAAAAGATGATGAAGATTGAACTAATGAGTATTGAAGATATGTTAAGGATGATTAATAAATAGGGGTGATGTTAGATGAATTATTTAATTCCCGCTAATACAAAGAGGGGACAATTAATATTTGGTATGTTTAGACCACTTGATTTAATTTTATTTGGTACAGGAGTTTTAATTACAGTACTATTTATGATAATTTTACCTATGTCATCAACTTTAGTTACTGTTATTATATTACTGCCGGCACTAGTCACGGGTTTCTTAGTTGTGCCAGTACCTTATTATCATAATATATTAAATGTAATTTTAGAACTATTTGAATTTTTCTCAAATCAGAGAAATTATGAATGGAAAGGTTGGTGTGTGAGAATTGGCGAACACAAAAGAAAAAGGGAGAAGATCGACAGAAGATTGGCTACCAGTAAGAGCAATTCAAAATAGTATGATATATACTTATGGAAATTATAAAGTAACAGGAGTAAAAATAACTCCCCGTAATATTTTCATATTAGATGCATCTTCGCAAGATAATGTTTTAATTAGTCTTAAAAACTTTTATAATATGATTGATTTTGAATTTTGGTTGGTAGTCGCAGACAGACCAGTAGATTTATCTGTTTATATGTCTCAATTACAACTAGAATTAAATGATGTACAAGTTCCAGCAATTCGTAAATTAATTTTACAAGATATGGATAAAGTACAAATGTTTATTAATAATAATATTGTTGATACAGAATATTACATATTATTTAAAGAAAAAAATGATGATGTTATTCAGAAAAAGGTAAGATTACTAATTAATGGATTAGCTACATGTGGGTTAAATTCTGCACAGGTTAGTAATGAGGATTTGAGAGTTGTTTTGGATAATTTCTTAAATGGGGGAACGACAACAGAATTTGGAACGGTGATGCCAGTATGAGTGTAAGTTTAAGAGGACAATTAGCCCCTAAGGGATTAAGCTTTAATGCAAGTGATTTCTTTATTAGTGATAAATATGCAACTATTTTGACAGTAGTTTCTTACCCAAGATATATTCAACCAGGATATTTATCAACTTTAACTAATATGTCAGGAATTAAAGTTGTTGTTAAACATATTCCTGTTGATTTTTCAATGATATCAAAAATGCTAAATAAACAAGTTGCTGATTTAAAAGAAAGATACAGCAAAGAAAGAGATCAAACATCACGTGAGCGAATTAGACAAGATTATGAGAGCTTAGAGTATTTTATTTCCATGTTAGCTGCTAGTCAAGCCCGTATTTTTGATTTCCAATTACATATTATGATTACCGCAAATACAAAAGAAGATTTGGAACTAAAAAAAGTAAATGTTAAAAATTATTTAGATGCAATGGAATTAAGGGCAGTGTCACTTCGTTTTGAACAAGAAAAAGTTCTTAAATCAATATTACCAATTTTTCCATCTCAAGATATTGAAGAACGTATTGGAACGCCAATTCCATCTATAACCATTGCGGCTATGTATCCATTTATTTTTGATAGTATTAAAGATCCAGGATTAGCTACTTTATTAGGAGTTGATTTTTCAGGTGGTGTAATCCTATTTAATCAATTTTTATATAAAATAAGAAAAGAACATAATAGAAACAACGCCAATATGATAATTTTAGGTACCTCTGGTTCCGGAAAATCAACCGCAGCTAAACTAATGCTTAGAACCCATATTAGAAATCGTTGTCAAATTGTTGCCATTGATCCTGAAAATGAGTATGCTGAAATTACGAAAGCATTTGGAGGAGATCAAATTGATATTGGTAAAGGTGGCGAATTTGGGTTAATTAATCCATTGGAAGTTGTAATTGATGCTGATGATGATGAAATAAAACAAGGTCTTGGTTATACAGTTTTAACTAGAACATTGCAATTTTTAAAAGCATTTATGAAGTATTATGATCCTTCCATTCAAGAAGACGTTTTAACTATGTTTAGTGAAATTGTTCAAGATACATATAGACGTTTTGGAATTGATTTTAACACTGATTTTTCTGGATTTACATCGGAAGATTATCCAACCTTCACTGATGTTTATGCAACTATCAAGGGTCGTCTTATGTCAATGACAGAACAAACTCAAGAACGTGATATAATGGAACGTTTAGAGTTGAAAATTAGACCAATCATTAAAGAATTAAAGTTCTACTTTGATGGCCATACGACAATTAATGGAAATAGTGATTTTATGGTATTTAATATTAAAGAGTTAATGAATAGTGAATCTAATGTTAAAAATGCTTTATTCTTTAATGTTCTAAAATATGCTTGGAGTTTGTGCCTAGATCCAAGGGTAGATACAGTTTTAATGGTTGATGAGGCACATGTCTTGTTGGGAGAGCAAAATACTTTGGGAGCTGATTTCTTGGCTCAGGTACAAAGACGTGCTCGTAAGTATAACACAGGAACTATTATTATTACTCAACAACCTAGTGATTTTTCAGCACCTAATGTTATTACTCAAGGTAAAGCTATTTTTGATAATGCCTCTTACTATTTAGTAATGGGACTAAAGAAACAGGCTGTTGAAGATTTAAGTCTATTAATAGATTTGAATGAGAGTGAAAAAGAAAGCATAAAAAGATATTCACAAGGTGAAGCACTGTTTGTTTGTGGTAATAGAAGAATGAGAATTAATATTTCCGTAACTAAGCAAGAATTAGATTTGTTTGGTAGTGGAGGAGGACTATAAAAGTAAGTTAGAAGTAGGTGATACTGATGCCAAAAAATAGCCAAAATAATCAAGAAGATCAAAACAAGTATCAAGCAGCTCGTAATGATAAGAAACAGGCAGAGCAACAAAGCAGTAAAAAAGCTGTTGATACTGCAGCTAAAGGGGCTATTAATGCCTTTACAGGTGGAACTGGTGGGGCTGCTTTTGAAACGGCTAAAAAGGTTCCAGGTGTTGGTAAAGCTATAGATAAAGTTGAAGGTAAGGCTGCCAATTTAGTTAACAAAGCTACTGGTGGTGCCTTTGGAAAAGTAGCCAAAAAAGCAGATGATGCTAAAATTTTAGATGCGGCTAATAAAGTTATGTCTATGCAAGCAGCACAAGCTGCAAATGGTGCAGTTGATGCCGCCGATGCCGCCGAAAGTGTTCCAAAAGAAGGGAATAATACTGGAAATGATAAAGAAGGTTTAGGTAAACCTTCTTCTTTGGATAATAGTAATACAGAAGATAATAATTCAACAGAAGAACAAAAAGATACTGAAGTAAGCTACTCTGGAGATGCTTATGGAACAGGATTTTTACCAGGAAAAGATAAGTTTAAATATATTGGTGCTGGAGTTATATTATTCCTTATACTTATATTTTTTGGTCTTGTAGGTAGTATTGGATCTGTTGATAAAGAAGATGCTGATAATAGTAATGGTGATGTTGGAAATCCTGATAAAGAATATGCTGCTGGTACAAAATATGAAAAAGATATTACGAATTCTGCTTTTAGTACAGGTGGTATTTGTACTTATGATATTAAAGGAGCAACCAATGGTCAAACTAGTGTTAAATTTAATCAACAAGTATCGGATATAAAAGTTAGATTAATGCATTCAAGTTTTTGTGATGGTACTGATAATGTTCCAATTGAAGATGAATCTCTAATTGATTTTGAAACTTACATTTTAGGAGTTGTATATGCTGAAGTAGGTGGAGGTATGAATGAAGCTGAAGCTAAGACTCAAGCAGTAGCAGCAAGAAGCTTTATTTTAGATAGAGCTATTCGAGGTGGTAATAGAGCTAATGGTGTCAAATTAGAAAATGAAAATGGACAGTGGATTTTACAAGTTAGAAATTGCGTTGCCGATCAAGTTTTTTGTAATCCAGAGCAAGGTTGTTCAAAACACGGAAGTAGAGATAATGAGCGTCTAGATGTTTATTCGGGTCTAAATAATACGGTAACTTATAAAGATGCTTTACCACAAAATGCAAAAACAAGACAATGGGTAGCAGAAACCGCAGGACAACTATTGGTTACTAATAATACTGGTTATATTGTAGGAACTAATTATGATTCTGAAGGAACAAATGCAGCAGGTAGTCAGAAAGCCTGGAGGGAATTAGGATTTTTACTGGACTATAAACAAATATTATTAAAAACATATGGATCTAATAAATCAATTTATACTGCGAGTTGTACAGGAGGATCAACATCAACTGGTGATTATACTTCTTGGAAACAGTACAATGCACCATGGTCTAATATTAGATTAGGTAATAGTAATGCTACTATTGAAACTGCTGGATGTCTAGTTACTTCTATTTCAATGTTAATTGCTAAATCTGGTGTTAGTGCTAATGTAGTAGGCGACTTTAATCCAGGAACATTTGTTGAAGCATTATCAAAAAATGGAGGATTTGATAATAGAGGTAATCTACAGTGGAATGTTGTTACTACTGTAGCTCCTGATTTTAAATATCAAAATAGGATTGACGTAAGTAACCAATCGAGAAAGGATAAATTACAAACAATACAATCTTTATTAAATGCTGGTTACTATGTAGTCGCAGAAGTAAAAGGTAATACAGGACAACACTGGGTAGCCATAGATTCTATTACAGGTGAGACAATAAATATGTTTGATCCTGGAAGTACTTCTACTAATATGTGGAGTCAATATAATTGGAAAAATACAAGTCGTCTAGCATACTTTAAAGTTTAATAAATAAGGAGTTTGCAATGAAAAAAACAAATAAAATAATTTTTATAATAATAGTTTTGTTAATTGGATTGTCTATTTTCTTCTTCTGTTATTATGGAATAGATTTAATAAAAAAAGTTACTAACTCTAATACAATTATAGTTGGTGATAATGCTATTTTTAAAGAAGAAGGTGGCAAATGGAGTAATATTTCTTTTGACCATATTGATAAATATAATTGGAAAAAATATTATACTTATGTTGATAATGTTTATTTTGGTAATTATTATTTATATAATGATGATAAAACTTATTTGTTTGAAGAAAATAACTCACCAGTAAATTATAATGGTAATTTATTAGCCTTAAAAGGTGATATAAAATATAAGGTAGTACAATTTAGTACTCATGATATTAGTAATAAAGATTATGTAAATAAAGTGTTAAAAGACAACGATATTAAACAAGATTCAATATTAACTAGTCAATCAGTTATTTATGTAGATATTGATAATGATCAAAAAAAAGAAGAAATTTATACAATAAGTAATAAGTTTGCTTTAGAAGATGTTGGCTCTACTTATTTTAGTTTTGTATTCATGATTAAGAATAAAAAAATTATTTACTTATATAAAAATATTGAAAAAGATGCTCAAGACTCTTATAGTGGCTGTAAACCCTATATTAATAGCATTTTAGATATTGATGAAGATAATCAATATGAAATTATTTTAAGTTGTGGATATTATAGTAATAATGGAATTAGACATAGAATGTATAAATTTAAAGACGGAATGTTTAAATTACTTGTTTCTAACTAGCATTAGATGATATAATAAAAAAAGAAGGAAGAAGGTATAGTATGAAACTTAAATTTACTGCTGATTCAGAAGATGTTGCTATATTTGTGTTATTTGCGATTTTTTTGTTATATGTCATTTCAATTGGAGTTGTGAATTTAGCTACGTTAGCTGAAAATGGTCATTTATCAGGTTTAAATCCTTTACCAGCCTTTTCAACTCAATATATAACAGCTACCTTAATTTTTTACCTTTTATCATTGTTGGGATTAATTGCTAGTGTTAGTTCGAGATTTTTTGATATGGAAAAAGGAGTAGGTTTTAGTACTGAGAAAAAAAATAAAGGATATAGTCGTTGGTCTAAAGAAAAAGAGATGAAAGAAGAGCTTTCCTATATAACCCCTCTTCAAAAAAAATCAACTGTCGCAGGTGTTCCCCTTATTCTTAAAGATAATGAAGCTTGGGTAGATAATAGTGAGTATCATACATTAGTAATTGGTGCTACTGGTAGTGGAAAGACTGAAACTATTATTAAACCTACAGTTAAGTTTTTAGCTAAAAAAGGGGAAAGTATGATTATTACTGACCCTAAAGGTGAAATTTATGAATCTTCTGCAGAAATGTTAAGAGCTAAGGGTTATCAAATATTATTACTTAATTTCCGTGATCCTCAACATGGTAATGCTTGGAATCCTATGTCTTTACCTTATCAAGTTTATAAAAGTGGTAAACAAGATAAAGCAATCGAATTATTAGACGATTTAGCTCTAAATATTTTATATGATGAATCTAATACCAATGCTGACCCATTTTGGGAAAAGACTTCTGCTGATTATTTTTCAGGACTTGCTTTAGGTTTATTTGAAGATGCTAAAGAACAGGAAATTAATATCAATAGTATTAATTTAATGAGTACAGTTGGTGAAGATAAATTTGGTGGTTCTACTTATATTAAGGAATATTTTGGAATTAAAGATCCATCTAGCGCAGCTGCAATTAATGCTTTTGCCACCATTACAGCTCCAACTGATACTAAAGGTTCAATTTTATCAGTATTTAAACAAAAAGTAAAATTATTTGCCTCACGTGAAAATTTAAGTGAGATGTTATCTTATAGTGATATTGATTTAGCATCCATCGGAAAAAGAAAAACGGCAGTATTTATTGTTATTCAAGATGAAAAGAAAACTTATCATTCTTTAGTAACAATTTTATTAAAACAAATTTATGAAACGTTAATTGATGTAGCTCAAAAGTGTGGAGGTAAATTGCCAATCAGAACTAATTTCTTGTTAGATGAGTTTGCTAATATGCCCCCTTTAAAAGATGTTACCACTATGATTACGGCAGCACGTTCTCGTCAAATTAGATTTACAATGATTATTCAAAACTATGCTCAGTTAAATAAAGTATATGGTAAAGAAGATGCCGAAACAATTAGAGGAAACTGTGGAAATATCATTTATTTAATTAGTACTGAATTGGCAGCTTTAGAGGAAATATCTAAAATGTGTGGTGAAGAAAAAAGTAAAAAAGACGATAAAACAGCTTCAACCCCATTAATTACAGTTTCCGATTTACAAAGAATGAAACAATTTGAAGTTGTTATTATGCGTCTTAGAAAACAGCCATTTAAAACTAAAATGACCCCTGATTTTAAAATTGATTGGGGAGAGAAATATCCACAAGCTAAATATCCTCATAGACAAAAACAACAAGTACATACCTTTAATATTAAAGAGTTTGTAAAATCAGAAAAGAAGAAAAAGTTATTAGAAATGATGAATGCTAATGATGAAGTAGAAGGTGGTGTTAATCCATTACCACCTAATCCATTTGGTATGAATATGGATAATGCTGATATGAGAATACCTAATCCTAACAATCCATTTATGTCTCAAGGTTTTAATCCCTTTGCCCAAATGGATTCAAGACCACCTATGGCTAGTCTACAGGATGATAAATCACCAGCTCCTAATAATTTTGATATGGATGATTTAATTAAAAAAATCGATGCTAAAATTGCTGAGATAGAAGAAGAAGAAAAACGAAATAAAGAGTTAGATGATAAGAAGAAAGAAGAATCTAAATTAGAGATTATTGGTGATAAAGAATCAGAAATTATTCATAAGGATGATGTAGTTGTTCAAAATCTTAATTTAGAAGATGATGACGATGATGATGAATTTTTTGATGATTTCTTTGATAATTAATAAAAGTAGAAAGAGGTATTTATATGGATAAAAAAGTTGGACCAAATAATAATAAGTATAAAGATTTAGAAGAAAGTATTAAAAAATCAGAAGAAAAATTGGCTAATGAAGAAACTGATGAGGAGCAAGATTTAGAAGATAATAGTGAAAATTTAGAAGAAGAAATAAAACATAATGAAAATTTAGCTAAAGCCCAATTTAGAAATAGACTAGTTAAAACGACAGGATTAATTATATTGATAATAATAATAATTTTGTTAATAGTTTTCCTATCTTCTTTAATATCTAAAAAAGATTATTCTTATGCAGATGTTGAAAATATTATGAAAGAAGCTGCTCAAACATATTTTGCTGATAACAAGTCTAATCTACCTTCACAAGTAGCTAAGAAAGTAAAAATTACTGATACTGTTTTAGTTGAATCTAAATATATGAAACCTTTAAATGAATATGTTAAAAATGATAGTTGTACGGGAGAAGTTATAGTTCAAAAGATTGATTCTAAAAACTATAGTTATACAGCATATTTAAATTGTGGTGATTTATATAAAACTACTGAATTATATAAAAAAGTAACTGATTCTAAAAATATTGTTACTGAAGGATATGGTCTTTATAAATTAAATGATGGTTATGTATATCGAGGAAAAGAAGTTAATAATTATGTAAAATTTAAAAATTCAGATGCTATGTGGAGAATTTTAAAAGTTAGTTCTGCTGATGAAGTTACTTTAGTTCTTGATGATGTTTCTAAAAATTCTTTTACTTGGGATGAAAGATATAATAGTTTAACTGAAGATAATTCTGGAATTAATACATACCAAAATAGTACTATAAGTGAATTTATTGATCAAATCTACAATAATAAATTAGGAGATGATTCAGAGGATAAATATACATCTTATAGTGTTGAACAATTTTCATTTTCAAAGGAAATAAAGTCTAAATTAGTTAAATTTAAATCATGTGTTGGTAACAGAAGTGAAACTGATACTAGTCGTAATGGTAGTACTGAATGTTCTGAGGTCATAGAAACTAAAATAGCTCTACTTCCTGTTTATGATTATCTTAATGCTAGCTTGGATTCAAATTGTAAAACTACCGTTGATCCTAGTTGTCAAAATTATAATTTTTTAGCTAATAGTGGTAATTTTTGGTTAGCTAATGGAACAGCTGAAAATTCAGCTAGAGTATATGCAGTTAATTCTAATGGTTATATTAATAAATACTATGCTAATAATGTTAAACGTATAAAACTAATTATTAGAGTTGGTACTGATACGATGATTGAAAAAGGAAATGGTACTCAAAAAAATCCATATATAATTAGATAAGTAATCTATAATTGTTTAGATTACTTTTTTTTCATATATTATATCGAGGTGTAGTATATGTATAAAGAAATAAATTCATATGAATTGATTGAGCTTATGTCAACACATAACATTAACTTGATAGATATCAGAGATAATTATCAATTTTCCTTAGGAAGTATAAGTGGTGCTAAAAATATTCCAACTAATTATTTATTAACTAATCCAAGTAAATATTTAAATAAGAAAGATGATTATTATCTTTTTTGTAATTATGGAACAACAAGTAGTAAAATTTGTAATATCTTAACAAAACAAGGTTATAATGTAGTAAATGTAGTAGGTGGATATGCTAATTATTTAGAAGATAGTAGATAATCAATACTATCTTTTTTAATTATTATCTTTTTCTTTTAAATATCAATAATTTGTACTATAATAATAATAAGGTGATGATAATGAAATTATTATATGATATAGTTGATTATTTAACCTTATTATTACAACATGGTGGTATTATCAGTGGTATTTTATTAGTACTTTTAGAGTCAATAATTCCAGCATTGCCTTTAGGAGTTTTCGTAGCTTTAAATGTCAATGCTTTTGGTGTTATTGTAGGTATAATCATTTCTTGGTTAGCTACTTGTCTTGGTTGTTATTTATCTTTTTTGTTATTTAGTATGATTTCCAAAAAATATATTAAAGAAAAAATTAAAAATCCAAGATTAAAGAAAATTGAGAAGAAAATGAAAAAAATTGATTTTTCTAAATTAGTGGTAATTATTGCTCTACCATTTACACCTGCATTTTTAATTAATATTGCTTGTGGATTAGTTAAAACTAGTAAAAGAAAATTTTTATTTGCTTTGTTAACAGGTAAGATTTTTATGATACTATTTTGGGGACTTATTGGTAAAAGTTTAATTGAAAGTGTGACAGATATTAGTACCATTATTATCATTTGTATATTTATCCTAGTAGCTTATTTAATTTCAAAAATATTAAATAAAAAATTTCAAATAGAGTAATAATTAAGGAGGAAGTAAATGATAAATTATATTATAGTTGGATTATTAATAGTTAACTTAATTTTGATAATTATATCGTTATGTAAAAATATTAATGAAAGTAATATTACTGAACGTTTAGGTAAATTAGAAGTTGATATTATAAAAGAATTAAGTAGTTTTAAATCTGATTTGACTAAAAGTATGACAGATGATTTTCATAAATTAAATGAACAAGTAGAAAAAAGACTTATAGCTATAAATGAAAAAGTTAATGAACGTTTAGACGATAACTTTGAAAAAACTAATAAAACGTTTATGTCAGTTATTGAGAGACTTAGTAAAATTGATGAAGCTCAGAAAAAAATTGAAAACTTATCAACAGATATAGTTTCACTCCAAAGTATTTTAACAGATAAAAAGAGTAGAGGTATTTTTGGAGAAGTTAATTTAAAACATATTTTAGCCAGTGTTTTTGGTGAAAAAAATGATTCTATTTACCAGTTGCAATATACTTTTAGTAACAAATTCATTGTAGATTGTGTATTATTTGCCCCAGAACCTTTGGGAACCATTGCGATTGATTCTAAGTTTCCTTTAGAACATTATCAATTAATGGTTGATAAAAAAATTTCAGCTTTAGAACGAGAAAAATATGAAAAATTATTTAAAATTGATGTTAAAAAACACATTGATGCAATTTGTACTAAATATATAATTCCTGGTGAAACAAGTGATCAAGCGATTATGTTTTTACCAGCTGAGGCAATATTTGCAGAAATTAATGCATATCATCCTGATATTATTGAATATGCTTATAAAAAAAGAGTTTGGATTACCTCACCAACTACTTTAATTTCAACTCTTACCGTAATTCAAATGATTATTAAGAATATAGAAAAAGATAAATATAGTTCAATAATTCATCAAGAACTAAATAAATTAGGATTAGAGTTTGCAAGATATAAAGAACGTTGGGACAAGCTATCAAGAAGTATTCAGGCTGTAAACAAAGATGTTGAAAATGTCTCAATTACAACAGAGAAAATTAGTAAAAAATTTGCATCTATTAACCAAGTTGAAGTAGATGTAATTGAAACTAAAAATGAGTAATATAAACTCATTTTTTATATATTAATATAAGTTTATACTTTAAAATAAATATGACAGCGACTATGTGTAAATTGGTCTTTATAGAATAAAATATCCCATGAATGAGAAATCAATTTGTTCGTATAATAAATTAAATAATCTGTATACTATAATTAGATATTTCATAAATATAAATGAGGAGTTAAAATGATATCACGATTTTTTTTGTTTTTATTAGGCTTAAGTCTAATGATAATAGGTTTTACATTTATGATTATCTATCTTAACTTATTAAGTTTTGGTTATAGCATTGGGGAATATTTAGTATATATAATGACTAGAATTGAATGCATAATAGTAATAGTAGGTCTAATTATGGTAATATTATCTTTATTTAGAAAGGAGAAAAAACATGTTAAACGTATACGACATAATTTTAAATTTATTAGATAGTAATAGAATTTATGAATTTTTTGAATGGAGTAACAAGGATAATATTGAACACATTAAAAAAATTCCTATGGTTAGAGTTAGTAGTAAATTTTTAAAAGATATTGTTAAAAATAATATAACTATAGATAAGGAATTTTTAAAAAAGATATATCAAAAAACAGAAATTTATACAGATGAAGGCTCTGATACTATTGATTATGCATGTTTATTTACTAATAATATTAAAGTAGTGGCAGTAGAATTTAATAAGGAAGGTAAATCTCTATTTAAAAGTTATTTATTATTAGATGAAGAAGAAGAAATTTTAGAGTTAAGTGATCAAATTGAATTGACTAATATTGATTATAAAGTTATTAGAAAAAATAATGAAGTTCTATTTTTAACTAGAGAAGAAGAGTTTAGAAGAAACTATTTATTAAAAGAACTTAAATATGCCTATAAAAAAGGATTATATGAAAAAATTAACTATTTATATAAAGAAGCATTTACAAAAGACAATAATACCTTAGAAGAAAAATATCAATTAATGTTAGCAGATATCAAAGATAATTATTCTAAAAAGTATAACAATATTTATAAGATATTAAAATTAACTCATTCCAAAAAAAAGACTACCAATTAGTAGTCTATTTTCATAGCTTCTTTTATCTTTTTCATGTTTTCACTAGCTCTTTGTTTAGCTACATTTGTACCATTTTGTAATATACTTTTAACTAGTTCAGGATTTTGTTCATATTCTTTACGTTTTTCTTTAATTGGTTGTAAGAATTCAATTAAATTTTTAATTAGTTCTTTCTTGCAATTAACACAACCACGTTTACCTGCTTTACATTCTTGACAAACAGTGTCTAATTCATCACCTTTGGTAACCAATTTGTGATAATAGTAAACCATACAAATATCAGGGTTAGCAGGATCGTCTTTTTTTATTTTTGATGGATCAGTAATGGCACCCATTACTTTTTTAGTGATAGTTTCCTCATCATCTACTAAGAAAATAGCATTACCCAAACTTTTACCCATTTTATCATTACCATCTAAACCTTTAATACGAGTATTTTTACTTAGTACGGGTTGAGGTTCTACTAAGGTGTTGCCATAAATATTATTGAACTTTCTTACAATTTCACGGCATTGTTCTAATAAAGGTAATTGATCATCTCCAACAGGAACTAGTTCTCCAGAAAAAATTGTAATATCAGCAGCTTGAGATACAGGATAACCTAAAAATCCATAAGTAATACTTTCACCATCATTGCCAAATAATTCTTTCTTTTGAATCATTTCTGATTTTACAGTAGGATTTCTATATAATCTAGAAATAGTAACTAAATTAGAAAAGAAAACAGTAAGTTCAGCAATTTCTGATATTTGTGACTGAATAAAAATATTAACTTTATTAGGATCTATGCCAATAGATAATAAATCAATTGTAATCTCATAGACATTTTTTCTTACTTTTTCTGGATCATGGAAATTATCAGTTAAAGCTTGAACATCAGCAATTTCTAAAAAAAATTCATAATCATTTTGTAATTTTACATAATTTTGACCAGCACCAAATAAATGACCTAAATGTAGATTACCTGTTGGTCTTAATCCTGTAAGTATTGTTTTTTTCATAAAATCACTCCTAGGAATATTTTATCATAAATTATACATTTCATAAAGTTTTTAAGTAAAGAAATAAATTAAAGCAATGCATAATAACAAAGTTTTATTTATTTTTTATTTTATGTCAAAAAAAATTATAAAAAAACAAAAAAATTGACTAGGATGAGTGGCAGCATTATACTGAAATAAAGAGTAATGTTGAAAAAAATAAAAATTTGACAAGTAATAGTAGGAGGTAAAGTAAATGAAAAAAGGCTCAATTATCGTATTATGTATCATAACAGTAATTATAATTGGAATTGGTATAGGAGTTATAGTAAATAAGAATAAAAATTATATGCCTGAAACAGATATGTCTGAAACAGGATATTTTTATAAAAAACCTAGTTCATTTGAAGAAATAACTAATATAGATATAGATTATAATAATGGTAAAGATTATGTACAGATAGTTGATAATGAAATTAGATATGGCGGATATGATAAACATGGTAATTTAAAATATGAAAATGTTAGAGAAGATGAAGAATTTGCAAAATACATGACAAAATATATTTATAAAAATAATATAAAATATTTAGATAAATCATCATATCCTAATAATATAAATTGGGGGTTAAG
>CANQZM010000005.1 GCA_947628345.1 uncultured Bacilli bacterium | reverse complement strand
AGTAACAATATTATACTAGTAAATAAATGATTTGCAAATTCATCCATTTACTAATCAGTATTATACGTGATATAATATGTGGCAGGTGGTAGTATGGAAAATAAAATTATTATAAAGGGTGCTAGAGAAAATAATTTAAAAAATATAAATATTGAACTTCCTAAAAATAAGTTAATTGTTATGACAGGTCTATCAGGAAGTGGTAAAAGTAGCTTGGCATTTGATACTATTTATGCTGAGGGACAACGTAGATATGTTGAAAGCCTATCTAGTTATGCTAGACAATTTTTAGGTGGCAGTAAAAAACCTGATGTTGATAGTATTGAGGGTTTATCTCCTGCGATTAGTATTGACCAAAAAACAACTTCTAAAAATCCGAGATCAACAGTAGGTACAGTAACTGAAATTTATGATTATTTAAGGCTTTTATTTGCTAGAGTTGGGACTGCTTATTGCCCTAAACATAATATTGCTATTACTTCTCAAAGCGTGGAAGAAATAACTAATAAAATTTTAGAATATCCACAAGAGACAAGAATAATTATATATGCACCAGTTGTTCATCATGAAAAAGGAACTCATAAGGATTTATTGGAACAATTGAAAAAAGATGGATATATTAGAGTGAGAATCAATGGGCAAAATTATGATTTATCAGAAGAGATTGTCTTAGAAAAAAATAAAGCAGATGATATTGATGTAGTTATAGATAGAATTGTAATTAAAGAAGATTCAAGATCAAGAATAAGCGAAGCCGTTGAAAATGCTACAAAATTAGCTCATGGCAAAGTAGTAGTAGAAATTTTGGGTGAAAATAAAAAAGAATTAGTTTTTTCAGAAAATTTTTCATGTCCGTATTGTGAATTTTCTTTACCTGAAATAGAACCTCGCTTATTTAGTTTTAATGCTCCATTCGGAGCTTGTCCAGATTGTAAAGGTTTAGGAATAAAGTTAAGAATTGATGAAGATTTGGTTATTCCTGATAGAAATTTAAGTATTAATGAAGGATGTATCAAAACTTTAAGTGATGATCAAGAAGGTATTTATTATAAAAAGTTAGAATGTGTTTGTAAACATTATAAAATAGATATGAATAAACCATTTAAGAGGTTAACTAAAAAGGAAACTGATATAATATTATATGGTTCTCCAGACATAATATCCTTTAATTATAAAACTAAAAGTGGTAATATCATGAACAATAAAGATTTCTATGAAGGTATTATTAATAATCTACAAAGAAGATATATGGAAACTAGTTCTACTTGGATTAGAGAGTGGTTAGAAAATTACATGATAGAGCATGTTTGTGAAACTTGTCATGGCGCTAGACTACAAGACTCTGTATTAGCTGTTAAAATAAATAAAAAGAACATTTATGAAGTGACCTGTATGAGTATTAAGGATTTGATTGATTTCTTTAGACATCTAAAGCTTAGTAAAGAAAAGGCCAAAATTGCTGATTTAGTAGTTAAAGAAATTCAAGCTCGTTTGGACTTTTTAAGGAATGTTGGTTTGGAGTATTTAACTTTAGCTAGAAGTGCTGCAACATTATCTGGAGGAGAATCCCAAAGAATTAGGCTGGCTACACAAATAGGTTCTAAATTAACAGGGGTTTTATATGTTTTAGATGAGCCTAGTATTGGATTACATCAACGTGATAATGAAAAATTAATTAATTCTTTATTAGAAATGAGAGATTTAGGAAATACTTTAATCGTTGTTGAACACGATGCAGATACTATGTTAGCTAGTGATATGTTAGTTGATATAGGCCCTGGAGCTGGGGATAAAGGTGGAAATGTTGTTGCCTTAGGTACACCTGATGAGGTTATGAAAAATAAATCAAGTATAACGGGTAAATACTTAAGTGGAGAATTATGCATTGATGTTCCTAAAAAAAGGAGAAAAGGTAATAAAAAATTTATTACGATAGTTGGTGCTAGAGAAAATAATTTAAAAAATATTGATGTTAAAATTCCTTTAGGAACTTTTACTTGTATAACAGGAGTTAGTGGTAGTGGTAAATCTAGCTTAATTAATGAAATATTATGTAAAGCAGCTAGTCAAAAATTATATAACTCTAGAGTAATTCCTGGAAAACATAAAAAAGTAAACGGGTTAGATAATATTGATAAATTAGTTGATATTTCACAATCTCCTATTGGTAGAACACCTAGAAGTAATCCTGCTACTTATACTAGTGTTTTTGATGACATTAGAACATTATTTACAACTACTAAAGAAGCTAAAATGTATGGCTATGAAAAAAATAGATTTTCATTCAATGTTAAGGGTGGTAGATGTGAAGCTTGTAGAGGTGACGGTGTAAAAAAAATAGAAATGCATTTTTTACCAGATGTGTATGTTGATTGTGAAGTTTGTCATGGAACTCGTTATAATAGTGAAACCCTAAAGATAAAATATAAGGGAAAAAATATAGCTGATGTTTTAAATATGAGAGTGTCTGAAGCTTTGGAATTTTTTGAAAATATACCTAAAATAAAACATAAATTAGAGGTTTTAGAAGAAGTTGGATTAGGCTATATTAAATTGGGTCAAAGTGCTCCTACTTTATCTGGAGGAGAAGCAGAAAGGGTTAAATTAGCTAAAGAATTGCAAAAGAAAGCAACAGGTAGAACCTTATTTGTTTTAGATGAACCAACAACTGGTTTACATACTGATGATATTAAAAGATTACTTGCAATTTTACAAAAAATAGTAGATAATGGGGATACAGTAGTAGTTATAGAACATAATCTTGATGTGATTAAGGTTGCTGACTATATTATTGATTTAGGTCCTGAAGGTGGAGATCAAGGTGGAACTGTGGTTGCGTTAGGTACACCTGAAGAAGTCAGTAAAGTAAAAACATCTTATACTGGACAATTTTTACAAAAAGTTCTTTAAATAATAATGAAAGGGGAAACTAAAGTGGATCGAGTTGCGATTGAATTTGGTAAGTTTCAAATATATTGGTATTCTATATTCATACTTGTAGCAGTAGTAGTTGCTTATTTAGTTATTTCTAAAGAAGCTGTAAAAAAAGATATTGATAAAGAGTTTGTAATTAATTTAACATTTTATACCATTATTGTGGGGCTAATTGGAGCTAGGCTTTACTATTGTTTATTTAACTTATCCTATTATTTAAGTAATCCAATAGAGATATTAAAAATATGGAATGGTGGCTTAGCAATTCATGGTGGTATCATTGGTGGTTTATTATTTATAATTTTTTATTGTAAGAAATACCGTGTAGAAATATTAAAGATGTTAGATATAATTGTTGTTGGAGTAATAATAGGACAGGCTATTGGAAGATGGGGGAATTTTTTTAATAGTGAAGCTTATGGAACTGTAACTACTTTAGCAACTTTACAACATCTACATTTACCACAATTTATTATAGATGGAATGTATATTGCTGGAAAATATCGTCAACCTACGTTTTTATATGAATCAATTTGGAATGTTTTAGGTTTTATTTTGTTATTAATTTTAAGAAGAAATAGACGAATTAAAAAAGGACAATTAACAGGAGTTTATTTGATATGGTATTCAAGTGCAAGAATTGTGATTGAATCAATGCGTACGGATAGTTTGATGCTAGGTCCTTTTAGGGTTGCTCAGTTAATGTCTATACTACTAATATTTATAGGAGTAATTTTATTAATTTATTATACAAAAATAAAAAAAGTTGCCAGTTTTGAGAAACTTTATATTGAAAGGGAAAGACCAGAAGTAGTTGAACGTCCACTATTTTATAAGGAACCGAGGAAATAATTCCTTGGTATTTTTATGTAGTAATTTTTATCTGTTTTAAGGTATAATAGTAATAGGTGAATGAATATGTATAAAAAAGTGGTAATTTTTGGTGGTGGCTCAGGAATGTCAGTTTTGTTAAAAGGACTTAAAAATTTTCCTGTTGATATAACTGCTATTATAACTGTTTCTGATAATGGAAAATCAACAGGTAAGTTACGTGAAGAATTTAAAATACCAGCTGTTGGTGATATTAGAAAAGTTATAACTAATTTATCTCGTATTGATAAACCTATAAAACAGATGTTAGAATATAGATTTAATACATCTAGTGATTTAAATGGCCATGCTGTTGGTAATTTAATATTAATATCTATGTTAGAAATTACAGGATCTTTGAAAGAATCTATTGCTTATTTGTCTAAACTGTTGGATGTTAAACATAAAGTTTTACCTATTTCTGAAGATTCTAATTTAACTTTAATGGGCAAAGACATTAATGGTAACATAATTGAAGGGGAAGAATCAATTACCAACTCACATTGTCAATTTGAAAAAATATATTATAAAGAAGAACCCAAAGTTTTGGATGAAGTAATAGAGGCAATTAAAGAGGCTGAATTAATTATTTTTAGTATAGGTAGTTTATATACTAGTGTTTTACCTAACATAATTTGTAAAGATGTTAAAAAAACTATTAGTGAGAGTAAGGCGCCTATTATGTATTTATGTAATGCAATGACTCAGCCAGGAGAAACAGATGGTTTTTCAGTAGGTGACCATGTGGAGTTATTAAATAAATATTTAGAAAATAAAAAAATTGATGTAGTAATTGCAAGTAATTCTCATATCAATAAGAAAATTGCAGAAAAATACGAAACCCAAGAGCAAAAAGATCCGGTTATAATAGATTATGATAAATTAAAAGAAATCGGCGTAGAACTAATAGAGGATGATTTAGTAATAGTTGAGGATAATGTATTAAGACATAATAGTCTAAAACTTAGTTCATTAATCTTTTCTTATTTAATGAGGCAATAATATGTCATATACAACACAAATAAAAAATGAAATTGTTACAAAAGATAAAACTAAATCAGAATTAATTTCATTATTATCAGCCTTTACTAGAAATAATGGCCATATTGAAAATAATAATTTATTATTAACTACTGAAAATTCTTTAATAAAAGAAAAGATTGTTGACTCTTTTAAAGTTTTATATAATCCTCATATTAATGTAGAAGTAAAAAAAAGTTTAAATTTTAGTAAAAAAGATTTATATGTGATTAAAGTTAGTTCTAATTTAGAATTTATTTTAGAAGATATTGGTTTCTATAATAAGAGAAATTCTTATTTAGAAATTCCCCCTTCATATATAACTGATAAGGAAGAAGAGGTTAAATCTTATTTAAGGGGAGTGTTTTTATCTCAGGGAAGTATTAATGATCCTAAAACATCTCAATATCATATGGAAATATTAGTAGATAAACCCCAAGAGTCCATTTTTATTCAAAAAATGTTAAATGGATATGATTTAAATGCAAAAATATTAAATCGTGATAAGGGGTATATGATTTATATTAAAGAAGCTGAAAAAATTAGTGATTTTTTAAAAATAATAGGTGCCATTAAAGCTGTTTTATATTTTGAAGATATAAGAATTTTTCACGATAAAAAGAATCTTACTAATCGTTTAAATAATTGTGAACAGGCTAATATGGATAAGGTAGTAGCATCAGCTACTAATCAATTAAAAAATATTGAAATTTTAGAGGAAAATTTGGCAATAGAATTATTGGATGATAAGACTAGAGAAGCATTGGAATATCGAAAAAAATATCCTGAAACTTCTTTAAAAGAATTGAGTGAAATTATTTCGTTAGAAACAGGAAAAAAGATAACAAAATCAGGCCTTAATCATCGATTTAGAAAAATTAATGAATTAGCTAGTAAGTTTAGATAGAATCTAGATGATTATAACGCATTCTAAACAAATCAACGCATAATATATATAGGAGGGGGACACATGTTAACTCAAAACACAAGACATGATAATGAATTAATAGAATCTAAGTTATTAACAGTAGAAGTTAAAGATATTAAAGAAAAAAATAAGTTAAAAATACCAGAAGGGATTACAGTAATAGGAGAAAATGCCTGTCAAAATATTATAAATTATTCAAAAATGAATCCAATTTCAATAGAAATACCTAATACAGTTGAAAGTATTGAAAAAGAAGCTTTTCATGATCTAGTTATTGATAAAGTTATATTTCCTATAAATTTAGTAATAATAGGAGAAGGAGCTTTTAGTGAAACCGTTTTTAAAGAAGAAGTAAGACTACCAGAAAATTTAACTAAAATAGAAGACCATTGTTTTTATGGAAGTAGGTTTTTAGATCAATTAATTTTACCTAAAAAACTTAAAAAAATTGGTTATGAAGCTTTTTCATTTTGCTTTTTTGATAAAGAAGTGAAAATACCTAATAGTATTAAAGAAATAGAATCGTATGCTTTTTATAAAAGTAATTATGATAGAGTAAATGTTCCAAATTGTAAAATAGATTATTGTGCTTTTTCAAATGGAGATATGTCAGATGAAAAAACATTAATAAAAAAAAGAAACTAAAAAGAAGTATTATTTTGTCTTTTTAGTTTTTTCTTTTTTCAATTATTTCATCAATTAGACCATATGCCATAGCTTCTTCGCTGGACATAAAATTATCTCTTTCCGTATCATTTTCAATGGTTTCAATTTCCTTGTGACAACGCTTAGCCAAGATTTTATTAAGCTTATCTCTGGATTTTAAAATATGTTCTGCGGCAATTTTTATTTCTGTAGCCTGACCATTAACACCACCTAATGGTTGATGAATCATAATTTCAGCATTAGGTAGAGCATAACGTTTATTTTCGTGACCACAGGCTAGTAAGAAAGCTCCCATTGAAGCAGCCATACCAACACATATAGTAACTACATCACTTTTGACAAAATTCATAGTGTCATAAATAGCCATGCCCGCAGTAACAGAACCACCTGGTGAATTGATGTAGATAGAAATATCATCATGATTGATAGAATCTAAATATAAAAGTTCAGCAATAATATTACTAGCTAAATAATCATCAATTTCTCCACTTAATAGAATAATTCTTTCTTTTAATAATCTAGAAAAAATATCATAACTTCTTTCTCCATTACTTTCTTTTTCAACTACCATTGGAACTAAATTCATTTTATCACCTATAGTTAGTTTATTAATAAATTCTATGAATATACATTTTCTAAATCGTCAAAATATGCTATAATGTTAAATAAGATAAAAAGGGTGATAAAGATGAATGAAACAATTAAAGTAAAAGTACAAGATAAAATTTATGAGTTTTTTAAGGGCATTTCGTTAGAAGAAGTGGCTAAATCTTTTCAAGAAAATTATAAATATCCTATTATTTTAGCTAAAGTTGGTAAATCTCTTAAAGAATTAAACTATCAATTAAATAAAGATTGTACCGTTAGTTTTTTAGATTTAACTTCTAGAGAAGGTAATAGATCACATATTAGTGGGTTAACATTTGTAATTTTGTATGCAGTTAAATCATTATATGGAAGAAACGCTGATATTATCATTCAAAACTCTTTAGATAAAGGAATTTATATTGAAACTAATTTTGAATTAAATGCACTAAAAATAGATAAAATTAAAGAGGAAATGAAAAAAGTTATTAATAGTGATTTAGATATTACTAAATTAACTATTGATCGATTAGAAGCAATTAAGTATTTTAAAACTATTAATGATTTATCCAAGGCAGGAGTTATGAAATATAATACTAATAATTATATAACTCTATATCGATTAGGTAATTTATATAATTATTTTTATAATGTGATGCCAACTTCTACTGGAAAATTAAAAGATTTTGATTTAACATATATAAAAGATAATGGCTTTATTTTAAGATTTCCGACTGTTTATATACCTGACTATATTAAAGAGTATCAACATCATCCCCATATGTTTGAGGTATTTAAAGAATATAGAGAGTGGGGAAAAATTATGCATATTGAAAACTCTGTTGATTTAAATACTGTAGTTGCTAGGGGACATATTAACGATTTAATCAGGATTGATGAAACTTTACAAAGCAATAAATTATTACAAATTGCTAAAACTATCAGTGGTAATAGAAATATTAGAATTGTTTTGATGGCTGGACCATCATCTTCAGGAAAAACAACAACTTCTAAAAAATTATCAATGTATTTAAGAAGTTTTGGTTTAAAGATTAGAACTTTATCAATGGATGACTATTTTTTAGATAAAGATAAAACTCCAATAGGTAAAAATGGTAAACCTGATTTTGAATGTTTAGAAGCTGTTGATTTAAAATTATTTGATGAACAGGTAGAAAAATTACTACATCATGAGGAGGTATTACTACCTACTTATAATTTTATTTTAGGTACCAAAGAGTTTAAAGAAAAAGCTAAATTAGATGATGATGAACTTTTAGTGATTGAAGGTATTCATGGATTAGATACTAATATATTAACAAATATACCAAGAGATACTAAATATAAAATTTATTTATCACCATTAACAGAAATAAATATGGATAATCATAATCGTGTTTCAACTAGTGATCATAGATTATTAAGACGAATGATCCGTGATAATAGAACAAGGGGCTATGGAGTTGATAAAACTTTAGAATCGTGGAATGATGTTCGTAGTGGTGAAGAAAAATATGTATTTCCTTATCAAGACGATGCTGATGTAACTTTTAATACAGCTTTAATTTATGAAATAGGAGTTTTAAAAACATATGTAGAACCTTTATTGTATTCTGTGGATAGTGAATCTGATTATTATGAGGATGCAAAACGATTAATAGATTTTTTAAGATTGTTTTTACCAATACCAAGTGATGCTGTACCTGATGATTCTATTTTGAGAGAATTTATTGGAAACGGTTGTTTTGGATTATAAGAAATAGATTATATCATAATAATTTTTTATAAATTTAATATAAATAAAGACATATCTTGAATTAATTTTGGAAAAACTATATAATGAAATTAGGAGGAATATAATGATAAAAGTTGCAATTAATGGTTTTGGTAGAATAGGAAGATTAGCATTTAGACAAATGTTTGAATTAGATGGGTATGAAGTAGTGGCTATTAATGATTTAACTAGTCCTGACATGTTGGCTCATCTATTAAAATATGATACCGCTCAAAAAAGATATGAAGGTCATCAAGTAGAAGCATTAGAAGATGCAATTGTTGTTGATGGTAAAAAAATAAAAATATATAAGGATGCAGATCCTAAAAATTTACCATGGAAAGAATTGGATGTTGATGTAGTATTAGAATGTACGGGTTTCTTTACATCAAAAGAAAAAGCAAGTGCCCATATTGAAGCAGGAGCTAAAAAGGTTATTATTTCTGCTCCAGCAGGGGATGATTTAAAAACAGTAGTTTATGGGGTTAATGAAAATATATTAACAAAAGATGATCAAATTATTAGTGCAGCATCTTGTACTACTAACTGTTTAGCACCAATGGCTCAAGCCCTACATAAATATTCACCTATAGAAAGTGGTATTATGACTACAGTTCATGCTTATACTGGTGATCAAATGATTTTAGATGGTCCTCATCGTAAAGGCGATTTAAGAAGGGCACGTGCAGGTGCTGCAAATATTGTACCAAATTCAACAGGTGCAGCTAAAGCGATTGGATTAGTGATTCCAGAATTAAATGGTAAATTAATTGGTTCTGCCCAAAGAGTACCTGTAATTACTGGTTCAACTACTATTTTAGTTGCTGTGGTAAAAGGTAAAGATATTACTGTTGAAAAAATAAATGACGCTATGAAGCAAGCTTCAAATGAATCATTTGGGTATACAGAAGAACCGCTAGTATCAACTGATATTGTAGGTACTACTTATGGATCAATTTTTGATGCAACTCAAACTTTAGTTTCAAAAATTGATGAGGATACATATCATGTTCAAGTTGTTGCTTGGTATGATAATGAAAATGGTTATACTTCACAAATGATTAGAACAGCTAAATATCTAATGGAAATATAAAAAAAACACATAGGTGTTTTTTTTAGAAATTATTTTGATTATTCCAATTACCATTACCGGAAAATAGGAAAAAGATAATAATGACAACAATAATAATAGCCCAAATCCAACCATAACCAAATCCATCATTATTGTTATTTGATTGACAACAAGCCGGATATAAGTACATAATATCAGTTCTCCTTTCATTATATTATATTTGCAAGAGTAATAATGCAACATAATATCAACCTATTAAATCTTAAAAAAATAATATATATATTAGTTAGGAATGATTAAGAAATTAGGTACTAGTTAGTGAGTTTTAAAAGTTAATATGTTATAATGTGGGTGGATGATACTCAAGAGTAAGTAATAATATGTATAAATAAATAACTCATATTATCAAGATAATTATTCTGAAAAAGGTGATAAAATGAAAAAAATTACAGATTTAAAGTTAGATGGTAAAAAAGTTTTAATTAGATGCGATTTTAATGTACCTATTAAAAATGGTAAAATTGTGGATGATAATAGAATTAAAGAAAGTTTAAAAACTATAAATTACTGTTTAGATAAACATTGTAAAATTATTTTGCTTTCCCATTTAGGTAGGATTAAAGAAAAAGCTGATTTAGAAAAAAATTCTTTAGCTATAGTAGCTAAAAGATTAAGTAAATTATTGAATAAAGAGGTTATATTTGTAGATCAAACTAGGGGAGAAAAATTAGAAAAAGCAGTAGAGGCTTTGTCTGAAGGTGAAATTTTATTAGTCCAAAATACTAGGTATGAGGATTTAGATGGTAAAAAAGAAAGTTCAAATAATAAGGAACTAGGTAAGTATTGGGCATCACTTGGTGATGTATTTATTAATGATGCTTTTGGAACAATTCATCGAGCTCATGCTTCTAATGTAGGTATTGCTTCTAATATAGAGAGTGCTATTGGGTTTCTTGTAGAAAAAGAATTAAATGCTTTATCTTGCCTAAATAGTCCTGAAAAACCATTTATTGTAGTTTTAGGAGGAGCAAAAGTAAAAGATAAAATAGGTGTTATTAAAAATTTAATTACTAAAGCTGATTATATTTTAATAGGTGGAGGAATGGCATTTACCTTTTTACAAAGTGAAGGTTATGATGTTGGTAATTCGATAGTTGACCATGACAGTATTGATTTTTGTAATGAAATGATATCAAAATATCCTAATAAGATAGTACTCCCAGTGGATATTAATGTTACTAGCGAATATAGTAATGAAACCCCAAACCAAATTAAAGATATAACTGAGATTTCATCTGATGAAATGGGATTAGATATCGGACCTAAAACAGTTAAAATATATAAAAAATATTTAAAAAATGCTAAAACCGTAGTTTGGAATGGACCACTTGGTGTATATGAATTGTCTAAATATAAAAAATCAACTAAACAAATTTTGAAATATTTAGTTGATAATCATATTAAAACTATTTTAGGTGGAGGTGATATTGTGGCCGCAGCTAAAAATTATAAAGATGAAATATATCATGCTTCAACTGGAGGTGGAGCTACTTTAGAATATCTAGAAGGAAAAAAATTACCTGGATTGGAAGTATTAAAGTAGGTGTATTATGAATCTTATAATAATAAATTCTACTCAAACAAATTATATTGATGAAGTTGCCAAGTTAGCAAAAACTGTTGAGAATGAAATGGAAATTGAGGATGCTATTAATAAAGTTATTAATACGCCTGAAACTTCCAATAACATTAATGAAATAGCTCTAACCATAAGTTCTGCTAAAATTAGTAATTTAGCTCTTATTACAGGTACCAAAGATAATCGTTTAATTCAGGTTAAATTGGTATATAAATCATCTAGAAATGAAAAAACTCCTTCATTTATTACAGAAATTACTAATCATTCATTTCAAGATTTGCAGGCCGAAACCATCGCTCTTTTTTCGAAAACAGAAAATAGGAGTTTAGAGCTAATGGGCTATGAAGCTTTAGGATATGATGATAATTTATATACATATATTAAAGATCGTGAAAAAATTGATACAATAGGAAGGAAAAAAGTATGACAATTGGAATATTCACAGATGCCTATACACCTTATATTAGTGGGTTAGTTACAAGTGAGGTTACTTTAAAAAAAGCTCTAGAAAAAAAAGGTCATAAAGTTTATGTCGTTACTGCTAATTTAGAATCATATCATTATGATTATGATGAAAAAGAAAGGGTTTTACGTATACCTGGAATACCTACTGGTATATATAATTCAAGACTTACCAGTATTTATCCAATTCAAGCTGTTAATATAATTAAGAGTTGGAAATTAGATGTTATTCATTCTCAATCAGAATTTGCAGTTGGATTATTTGCTAGATTATTTGCTAAAAAATATAAAATACCACTAGTTCATACTTATCATACGATGTATGAGGAATATGTTCATTATATTACTCATGGTCATTTTAATAAAATAAGTAAGAAAGTGGTACAGTACTTAACTAAATTTTATTGTGATAAAACAGCTTCAGAATTGATAGTACCAACTAATAAGACATATAGATTATTTAAAGAAAAATATAAATTTAAAAAGAATATTCATATTATCCCTACAGGGATGGATGTAGAAAGATTTTATAAAGAAAATATTGATAAAAAAGAAGTAGATAAATTAAGGAAAACTCTAAATATTTCTAAGCGCGATGTAGTTATTATTTTTGTTGGCCGATTAGCTGAAGAGAAAAATGTTACATTCTTGTTAAATTCTCATAAGGAACTTATAAAGAAAATATCTAATTTGAAATTATTAATAGTAGGAGATGGTCCTGATAAAAATAAGTATATGCAACTATCTAAAGATTTAAAGATAGATAAACAGGTTATTTTTACCGGGAAAGTTTCTTGGAAAGACATGCCGAAATATTATCAATTGTCACATATTTTTGTAACAGCATCAACTACTGAAACTCAGGGACTTACTGTTATTGAAGCTATGGCTTCAGGTGTAACTCCTGTCTGTATAAAGGATGAAGCTTTTTTAAACACTATTACTAATAATTTAAACGGGTTTATTTTTGAAAATAGTAGGGACTATTGTGATATTATTACCTATTTGGCTAAAAAGAAAAGTGAACGAGAAAGAGTTGGAAAACAAGCCCAAATTCAAGCAGAACATTTTTCAGATTCTCAATTTGCTGAAAATGTATTAATAGTATATAAAGATGCCATAGATAATAAAAAAATTAAATCATTAGGTATATTTGCTAGAATACGTAGAAATAAGGGGGATAATGATGTTAATAATATTAAATAATAAGTGTAATTTTACTTTAAATCAGTTTAAACAATATTCACAAGAATTAACCACTATTAAAACTCAGCATGAACTGGTATTATGTCCAACTAATATATATTTGTCAATTACTCCTAAATCAGAAATAGTATTAGGTGCGCAAGATATAAGTATGTATCATGAAGGTTCCAAAACTGGTGAAGTAGCAGCTAAACAACTTAAATCTATGAATGTTGAGTATGTTATTGTAGGACATAGTGAAAGAAGATTATATCTTAATGAAAATGATAAACAAATAACAGAAAAATTAAGACGTTCATTAGAACAGGATATTATTCCTATTTTATGTGTAGGAGAGACTATAGGAGATTATCAGCAGGTTGTATCAAAACAATTGGAAATTCTTAAAAATATTGAACATTTTGAAAATGTTATTATTGCTTATGAACCTGTATGGGCAATTGGTAGTGGAAAAACACCTACAATTAAACAAATAAATGAAGTGATTTCTTTCATTAAAAAAATTTATCCCCAAAATAAAGTAATCTATGGGGGCAGTATTAATGAATTTAATATCAGCAATTTGAAATCTAATTTAATAGATGGTTATTTATTAGGGGGACTCAGTTTAAATTCTGAAAGGTTAAAAGCATTTTTGGAAAATTTAGAATAAAATATAATTTCACCCATATAATTAAATGAAATTAGAAATATGGGGTGAATAGATGAAAAAATTTTTTCTTGTTATGATAGCTATATTATTGGTTTTTGTTACAGGGTGTGGCAAATATTCAAAAGAGGATGTAGTTAATGATTTAGAAAAAAAAGTCAAAAAATTGTCAGCTTATAAGTTAGAAGGTAACTTAGAAATATTAAATAATGAAGAAACTTATAATTATGATGTCGATGTATTATATAAAAAAGATGATTTATATAAAGTGAGTCTAACTAATACAGCAAATGATTATGAACAAATTATTTTAAAAAATACAGATGGTGTGTATGTTTTAACACCAGCATTAAATAAAAGTTTCAAATTTCAAAGTGATTGGCCTAATAATAATTCCCAAATATACTTGTTGCAATCTATTATAAATGATATTAAAGCTGATAAAGAACGTAAATTTAAAGAAACAGATGACAATTATATTTTTTCAGTTAAAGTAGATTATCCTAATAATAAAAAGTTAGTAAAGCAAGAGGTTTACTTTGATAAGAAATTAAAGCTTAAGCAAGTAAAAGTTTATGATGAAAATGGTGTTGTATTAATGAAAATGAAAGTTACTAGTATTGACTCTAATCCAACTTTCAAGAAAAGTAGCTTTGAAGTAAAAGAGGCATTAAAAACAACTAAGACTACTGACAAAGTAAAAGAAACAGGGATCATTGAAGATAGTATTTATCCATTTGCAATACCAACAGGAACTAAATTAGTAAGTGAAGAAAAAGTAGATAAAACTAATGGTAATAGAATTATTATGACTTTTGAAGGGGATAAACCATTCCTATTAGTAGAAGAAACTGCTAATGTAGAAGATGAAATGACTATTGTGCCTACTTATGGAGAACCATATATGTTAATGGACACCGTAGGAGCAATGACTGATAATTCTTTAACTTGGACTAGTAACGGTATAGAATATTATTTAGTAAGTGATGTTTTAAGTCAAAATGAATTAGTAAATATTGCAGAGTCTATTAATGTCTTACCAACTATGAAATAATAATTTAAATTTTGGTAAAATTTAGAATAGAAAGAAAAAATGAATTTGTTTTATCTACAGATTCATTTTTTATGCAAAAATAATGGAAAGATTTCCGAAGTTTATGAATCAAGATAAAATCCAAAATATTTAATAATTAAACAATTAGAACTATTTGGGAAAATAAGAAGGGACAATATTAATATGATAGAGAATAACAGGTTTATAGTAATTAATGGTGAAGAGAAACAAATAATTGCCCTAAATTACAGGACTTTCTTAACATATTTCAAAATGAAATTATGATATAAATGAACATAATAAAGCACATTTTCTTTAAAAATAGAACGTTAAAATAGAATTATGTCAAAAAGAAGTTGAAAAAATCTGTAGTATTATTTCATTAAATATTACATAAAAATCTTATATAAAAACCTCTAAATATTAAGAAAAAAATCAATTTCATAGAAATCTCGATAAATTTTTACTTTGCTCGAAAATGGTTGACTTTTTATGTGATTTATGGTAAAATATTGTTTAATTTCTAAAGAGGGGGAATAATTATGAAAATTAAAAATTTAAAAGTTAATCAAAAGGTAGCATCTAAATTAGCTTCTGGTGTGTTAGTTGGCACTCTTGCAGCTACAACACTAATGGGATGTGCTGATAGAAGCAATCTTTTAAAAGGGACTATTTTAGAAAATACCTGTGTAGTTACATTTGAAGATGGTTCTAAAGATATTGCTGTTGCAGTTGGTGTTTGTGGTAATCAAACTGATCATCATTATTATAGTATTACATCAGGAGAATATTTTGGAAGTGAAAAATGTGCTGAAACAAAAATTAAAGGTACTGTAGCTCATCATTATGAAATTACTAATGAAGAAAATATTACTGGTTATTTAACAGCTAAGGAGATAACAAAAGCAATACAAGGTGAATTAGATAATAATGATATAATTGCTATTGTTGGTAGAACTATTGAACCAACTGCTGAAGAAACAAATACAAAAACAAGATAATTGTTATATTTAAATTTTTATAGCAGAAATCCGAAAGAATTTTTATAACTAATGGATTTCTGCTTTTTAAACTATTTCAATCGAAATAGTAACACGCTACTAAGTCGGTAAAACAACTTAGATATAAACCTCTTTTGAAACCCCATTTGAGCAACACATCACAAACTAATCGTAAGTGCTATTGTTGCCTTTTTATTTAACTTTAATGAGTTATAGTTTTAACATCATACTAAATAAAAGTTTCAAATTTCAAAGTAATTGTACTAATAATAAAAAGTTAGTAAAACAAGAGTTTTTTTTGGATAAGGAATTAAAGCGCAAACAGGGGAAAGTTTATGATGAAAAAGAGGGGTGGTGTTAGTGGAATTGAAAGTTACTAATATTTACTCTAATTAACTTGCAATACCAACGGTGACTAAATTAGTAAGTGATGTTTTAAGCCAAAATGAATTAATAAATATTGCAGAGTCTATTAATGTATTACCAACTATGAAATAATAATTTAAATTTTTGTAAAATTTAGAAGAGAAGAAAAAAATGAATTTGTTTTATCTACAGATTCATTTTTTATGCAAAAATAATGAAAAACTCTCCAAAGGTTAGTACAGATTTCATGAATAATTATACCATAGAAGATTATAAAATTAAAAAATACTAAAAACATCTATAAAACTTGGAAAATATAAGGAGCTTATAATTTTTTCTGTAAAACTTCTAAATTAAAATAATATAGTTCTTGTTATAAGTACAAATGTTTAATGCAATATACAACAAGGTAGTTTATGAACAAAGATAAAAAGCTTTAGTGTTTTGTACAAAATGGCATGTTGTTTTAATACAATTTAGATAACATATTACGATATTAGCATGCCAATAGTGTTGATAAAAAGAGTTTAATAATTTGGCAGACGCATCTGCCAAATTGTATGAAGAGGTTTAAATATGATAGAAATTAAATTAAATGTAGAATATACATTAAGAGATATAACTAAACCAATTGGAGTTAGCTCATATGAATTATCAGAATATTTACCATCCAACATTTTAAAAGAATTAAATTTACATATTGATTTAGAAAACAAATAGTATCATTTTGGTCTAAAGAGAGAGCTTTTCAAAGTATGTCCTACCAACCATGAATAATAATTGTTTATTTTTATAAATAAATATGGTACAATTTAGTTGGTGATTGTATGTCAAAAAATAAGAAAAAAGTGAATAAAGTAAAAACCAATAATAAAAATAAAAGAATAGATAATGTAGAAACAAGTTATAAAACAGACACAAAAAAAGTAGTAATCTGCTTGTTAACTGTTCTTGTTATATTAGGGTTAACTTACTTAATTACTGTTTTAATTGTTAATAAATCAGCAAAAAGAGAATATAAACCGGAATCAAGTTCAATTCAATATGAAGAAATACTGTTAGGGACAACATTTCATAAAAAAGATAAAGAATATTTAGTTTTATTTTATGATGTTAAAGATGCTGATGCTAGTGTATATAGTGATTTAATAAGTGATTATCAAGCTAAGGATAACTCATTACCAATTTATTATGTTGATTTGAGTAATACTATGAATAAAGATTGTATTTCTGCAGAAGCTAATAGGGATGCAACTAATGCACAAGAGTTAAAAATTAATGATGTAACTTTAATTAAATTTTATTCCAATGAAATCTCAGAGTATTTAATTGGTAAAGAAGAAATTACTAATTATTTAAATAAATAATCATCCTGTGATGATTGTTTTTGCCTCAATAGCTCAGTTGGTTAGAGCACTTGACTGTTAATCAAGGGGTCCTAGGTTCAAGTCCTAGTTGAGGCGCCATATTATTAATTAAGAGTCATTTAACATGGCTTTTTTTAATGTTATAATATATAATAAAGTTATTGGTGATATAAATGAAATCTATTTTAACTATTATTAAAAAATTTTTCTTTGCATTGTTTTCCATTATCTTTGGTATTTTTAATAATGATAAAAAAATTAATCAAAAGCAAACTAAATCTGATAATAATATTTCAAAGAAAAATTTAAAAAATAGTAAACCAGTTCAAAAGCATCAAGATTTAGTGGGTAGTTGTAATCAAAGTGCTGGTCAAAAAGTTATGTTTTCCCACATAAAAAATGATTTATATATATTATTTTTATTAGTTAAAGAATTAGAAAATATTGATATAAAATTATCATCTCCAATAAAGTATGAAGATTTAGTTGATTTAGAAAAAGAAATAAAATCTATAAAAATAGATATACAATGCTTAGAAAACAAGTACGATAAAATTAATTCTAGTAATGAAGCGGTAAAAGATATTATTTCAAAAATCCAAGAATGTAAAAATTTAGCTAGTGAAAGTGAAGATAAAATTGAAAAAATTAAGAATCAGAAAGATAATCAACAGAAGGTTGAAACTAAAAAACAAAAAGAGACAGTAAAACCGAAAATTGTTAGTAAAGATTCTATTAAACCAGAAAATAATATAAAACAAGAAAAGCCCAAAAAGGCAATAAAAAAAGAAAATACTGAAACTAAATCGGCGAAGACTTCAAAAACTAAAATAAAAAATACTATATTAGAGACTATTTCAGCCATAGAATTTAAAGAATTAGAAGTTAAAAAACCAGTTATTGAGAAACAAAATAAAAATAATAATATAAAAGTTGGTTCAGTAGATAAGAAAGAATCAACAAAAAATATAGAAGTAGATTTAAATAAACAGAAAAAAACCGTAACTACTAAAAAAGTTATATATTTTCGAAAAATAAAACAAAAACCAAAAAAAGTAGTTAATATGAAAAGAAAAATAACGGTATTAAGTGAAAAAAATAAATTAAGAAGAATATCTAAATATATTAAGAGTGCCTTAAAATTAGTCATGATGCTTGAAGTTGCTAATGAACAATTAAGTCAAAATGTCATTTTTAATAATTTAATAGTAAATAATTATATTAGAAAAGCACGCAATATAAAAAATCGTAAAGTAAAGGCCTTAAAATATGCGACTGTTGTTAAGAAAGTAAATCCACCTAATTCATTGGTAGGACAGCTTAATTATATTAAGGCAGATAGTTTGACTCAAATTAGAAAATTACGACAAGAACTTTTGAAAATGGATAGATCAGAAATTATAGAACAATTATTAAATGAATTGGACGAAATTGAAAGCTCAATTATACAAAATCTTAATAAAACAATACAGGAAGAGACAAAAACTAGATAATGTTAAAATAGAAAGGTGATAAAATGAAAAAAAAGAAAACTGTTACTAAAATAATTAAAAAAAAATTTACCTTTTCATTTAAAGATCTTATTGGGATTATTTTAGTATCGCTTGCTATAGGAATATTAATCGGAGCAATAATTATTTACGACAATAAAGATTTTACTATTTCAAATATGCCTAAGGAATTAACTGATTTTATCACTGCTTATGATAATATTACTACTAATTTTTATAAAAAAACTTCAAAGAAAAAATTATTAGATGCTGCACTTGAAGGAATGTTAAATAGTTTGGATGATCCATATACTGTTTTTATGGATACGGATGATGCTGTAACCTTTGATAATATTGTAAACAGTAAATATGAAGGTATTGGTATTACAGTAAAAAAAGTAGAAAATAAAATAGAAATAATTTCTGTTTTTAAGAATTCACCGGCTGATAAAGTTGGGTTAAAAGAAGGGGATCAGATTATAGAAATTAATAATAAGAAAATTAAAGATTATTCAGTTACTGATATTTCAAATTTAATTAAAAATGTTGATAATAAAGTAACATTGAAAGTATCTAGAAATAACCTAACTTACGATTATAAAATATCTAAAGGTGAAATTATGGTACCAACTGTATCTTCAAATTTGTTTAACGAAGAAGACCAAAAAATTGGTTATATCAAGATAGATTTGTTTTCTAATACTACTTATCAAGAATTTATAAAAGAATTAAAAAAATTAGAAAAGAAAAAAATTGCCTCACTTATTATTGATGTTAGAGATAATTCAGGAGGTCATTTAGATCAAGTCCAAAAATTGGTTGATATTTTTCTAGAAAAAAAAGCTGTTATTTATCAAATTGAGGGAAAATCTAGTAAAAAAGTATATGCTACTACTAAAGAAAAGAGAAATTATAAGATTGCAGTTTTAATTAATCATACAAGTGCATCCGCTTCTGAAATTTTAGCAGCTGCTATGCAAGAGTCTTATAAAGCAACAATTATTGGTACAAATTCATATGGTAAAAATTCTATTCAAAAACAACAAAAATTATCAAATGGTTCTTTAGTTAAATATACTGTTAAAAAGTGGTTAACACCTAATGGAAAATCAATTGAAAATAATGGAGTAATACCGGATATAGTAGTAGGACAAAAAGAAGATTATTACAATAATCCAACTATAGAGAATGATCAACAATTGCAAAAAGCAATAGAAATATTAAAATAAAAATATCCACTTAGGATACTTTTATTAAAATACTGTCAATTATTAATTGCTTATTTTTATGAAGAGGACTACAAGTTGTTAATATTAATTGGTTCTCTTTTCTTTTGTTAACACCAATATACCCATTTTTTACTTCTTCATAAATATCTACTATTTGATAAAGATAATCGTTATTTTTATACTTAAAAGAAATTGTATCATTGATTTTTAATTTATATAACTTTTCAAAATAAGAAATAGAACTATTTCCAGAATGGGCTGCTAAAAAAACAATACTATTGGCTTTATTAGGTAAAATTGATTGATCTAAGATAGTAACATTTTTTTCAACATTATTTAATTCACTATTAAAATTGTAAATAAATTTATTAATACCTATATTTTCAATAGTTAGTTGAGCTATAGGCATTTCAACTGGTTTTATACCATTTGATATCCAACTAGGTGATTTAATGTTAATTAAAGTAGTTTTATTATTTGTTATGTAATAACAACAACATAAGTAACAAATAATAACTATTAGACTAACAATAACTGTTTTTTTTGACATATAGTCCACCTAACAATAATATAAGACTAAAGTAATTATAATTATCCTTATGGGTGTTAGGAACTTTAATTTTATAATCATATAAATTATAAGTAATTGTTTCATCATCTATGACATTAATTTTTATATCATCCGCTAAAGCATATCCAGTAGTAGAATTTTTTTGTTTAATAGTATAATGACCATAAGGTAAATAAGTAGAGGCATAACCGTTACTATCAGTTGTAATTGATTGATAAAGATTATTATTATAATCATATATATCAAAAATAATATTAGATTCATTTTGTGAACTATTGCCATCTCCATATTTCTTGTTGATTTCTATTTTCTTTTTAATGATTTCATTTTCTAATTTTAAATAAACATTATAATTATCTTTATCTATTGTAAAAGAGTAAATATTTTCATCAAGCTGATAACCTTTTCCTGGTTCTATTTCTTGAATGTAATACTCTCCATAATCTAAATTTTTAATAGTAGCTTTCATATTTTCATCAATGGTTAATTTAGATATTGGTTGCATATTTTTATCATATATTTGGTAAACAGCTCCAGTCAATAAACCTTCACCACTTGGAATAATATCTTGATTATCTTTATCTATTTTGGTAACTTCAACTGTTGTTTCTTTTACTGTGACTTTTAAAGATGCAGTTACATCATCTAAGTCTCCAACTGTTGTCATGTTCTGACTAGTAGAAGAGTTATAAAATAAAGGAATAGCAGCTGTTCTTTTATTTGTTCTAGTTAAATTAATTGTATATTCTCCTTCTTCCAAATTACTTATAATTAAATTATTTCCTGATATAGTAGCATTAGGGTTATCACTAGTATAATTACTTAAAACATTATTGGTATCTGTTAAAGTAACAGAATGTTCTTCTACTAGGTCTGTAGTTGTATTGGTAAAGCTTGGCTTTGTATAGTAGTTATTAATTAAAGCATTTATTTCATTTATCTCAGCAGTATAAGCATCAATCCTATTACCATTTAACTTATCTGTAAAATATATATCATGATAAGGATCAGCTGTTTTCCAAATCATAAATTGAGTAATTTCATACCATTTACTATCAGTGTGATTACCATATTGATAGCCAAAATAGGCAATTTGTGAAATTCGTCTCATTTGGTTAGCAGTTAAATTGTCAGCAGTTAAACTTTCTGTATATATAGCATTTTCACTTAGCATTTCAAATGGCTCGACACAGTAAGCAAATTGATTAGAACCTGTTTGCCTCATGAAGCGAGCTTGTTCATAGTACTTTATTCCATCTTTTACTTTAGTAACCCAAATGC
The DNA here is from genome assembly GCA_947628345.1 of uncultured Bacilli bacterium. Lineage (GTDB taxonomy): Bacteria > Bacillota_I > Bacilli_A > RF39 > UBA660 > UMGS995. Next base: position 25,826 of record CANQZM010000005.1, on the reverse strand, counting down.
CTGGTATAAAACTATCATTGTAAAAAGAAGTAATACCTAAAGCCATAACTTGCGCCATATCTAGCATGTTAAAGCATAAAATTGTTATTAAGAAAATTATTATTTTTTTCAATAAAATCCCTCCTTTTTTCTTAACGACAATCACTATAACAAATTGGATTAATTAAGGCAAAAGAGACATTCATTATTTTGATAAAATATTATTAGAAGTTATAATAAAATTACCAAAGGGATTTTTGAAATTTAAGTAAAAATAATTAGTCAAAAATAAAAATTGCTATATTTGACAAAAAAAATTAATAAACTTATAATGGGTGTACTGAGGTGATAGGATGACTGATATAGAAATAAGTAAGAATGCTAAAAAATTAAATATTGATGAAATAGCTAGAAAGTTAGGTCTAACTGAAAATGACTATATTTTATATGGTAAAGACAAAGCCAAAATAACTTTAGAAAAAGGTACGAAAAAAGCTAAAATAATTTTAGTAACAGCTACCAATCCAACCCCGTATGGAGAAGGTAAAACTACAGTAAGTATAGGTTTGGGAGATGCTTTAAATAAATTAGGAAAAGATGTAATTGTTACTTTAAGACAACCATCTATGGGACCAGTTTTTGGCTTAAAAGGTGGAGCAACCGGTGGTGGGTATTCTCAAGTTGTACCAATGGAAGATATAAATCTACATTTTACAGGTGATTTTCATGCAATTACTTCAGCAAATAACTTATTAGCTGCAGCTATAGACAATCATATTGAACAAGGTAATAAGTTACAAATAAAAGAAGTTTTATTTAATAGATGTTTAGATGTTAATGATAGAGAATTACGCAATGTTTGTTTAAAAAATAGAACAGAAAGTTTCCAAATAACAGCTGCTAGTGAAATAATGGCACTTTTTTGTCTTGCTGTTGATATGCAGGATTTAAAAAAACGTTTGGGCGATATTATTATAGGGAAAAATATTAATGATGAATATGTATATGCTAAAGACTTAAATATAGAAGGATCTTTAGCTGTCTTATTAAAAGATGCATTTTATCCAAATCTAGTACAAACATTAGAAAATACACCAGTATTAATTCATGGTGGTCCATTTGCCAATATTGCACATGGATGTAACAGCTTAAGGGCAACTAAATTAGCATCATCTTTATCTGATTTTGTAGTTACAGAAGCGGGCTTTGGATCAGACTTAGGAGCTGAAAAGTTCTTTGATATTAAATGTCGTGTAGGGAATATAAAACCTGATTGTATCGTTTTAGTAACTACAGTTAGAGCTTTAAAATATAATGGCAATGGTGATTTGGTAAAGGGACTTGATAATTTAGAAGCACATCTTGAACATTTACAATTAAATAATACAAATATTGTAGTTTGTCTAAACCATTTTGCAGATGATACAGAAGAAGAAATTAAAATTGTAGAAGATTATATTACTTCTAAAAATGTTTTATTTGCTGTAAACGATGCTTATTTGAATGGTAGTAATGGAGCTATATCTTTAGCAAAAGAGGTGTTGTCGTCACTGCAATATGATAATGAATTTAAATTTTTATACGATTTAGATATGGATTTAAAAGAAAAAATACGAATTTTGGCTAAAAAAATTTATCATGCCAATAAAGTTGAATATACTCCACAAGCACTTAAAAATATAGAAGAGTTAGAACAAAAAAAATTAGGAAATTTACCCATTTGTGTAGCAAAAACACAATATTCAATATCAGAAGATAGTAAAAAATTAGGTAATCCAAAGAATAATACTATTCATGTAAGGGATGTTAAACTTTACAATGGGGCAAAATTCATAACTATAATAATTGGAAATATTTTGACTATGCCAGGACTACCAACACATCCAAATTATGAAAAAATAAATTTGACAAAAGATAATCAAATTGTTGGCATTTCCTAAAGATGATTATCCACATTAAAAAAACATTCATTGATATAACAATGAATGTATAAAACTAGAGCTATTATTTTAGCTTTCTTTTTGTATTGATTGAATATCCTTGGTTAATTGAGGTTCATATATTGTAATTGTACTTGTATATAACATTTTATTATAACTAATAGAATATAAATATCTTCCAGGAATTGTTGGATTAACATTACTAATATCTAATTTAATCGCAGCCAAAACTTCAGGAGCTAATTTTTCTTGAACATAGGTTTCGATGTTAGTAGGTAAAGTGCTACCAACTTCTAATGATAGTGCGTTTAAAGTGATACTGTCAACATTAGGAAGAGGTTTAGGTGTAATTGTAATAGAACCATTATAAATTTTTTTATTGTAGGTGATTGAGTAAGTATAGTTACCTTCTTCATTAATATTTACTTTAGATATATTCAATTTCAATTGCTTAATAATACTTTCTTCTATATTATTAGGATCAACTAAATAATCATGGCAATCAGTACTTAGAGATTTACCTATTTCTAACTGAATATCCTTTAACTTAATTTCATTATTTTTAACATTAGTTACTTGTTTTTGTGTAACGTTTAGTTTGACTACACTATCTTTTTCAAATTTAATCATATGAGGAATCGAAATTCCGCTAATAATACATAAACACCCTAAAACTGTAAAGGTTCCTATTACTAGTTTATGTAGCTGTTCTGTCATATCAACACCTACCTTATAATTTGATTATATAACAAATTACCATCTTAGACAACATTTTTATTGAAATTGATTAATATTTAACATATACTTAAGTTAAGAGGTGATATAATGACACTAATTTGGTTTGGTTTAGCTTTAGCTCTAATAGTTATAGAACTAATCACAGTAAACCTAGTTACTATTTGGTTTGCTATAGGGGCTATCTTGGCTTTGATAACTGCAAGTATTACAGATAATGTAGTTCTACAATTAATAGTTTTTATTGTAACTAGTATTATTTCTTTACTTTTGACAAAATCGTTTGTTCAAAAAATAAAAAAAAGAGGTATTGAGCCAACTAATTTAGATCGTGTTGTTGGAAAAACTGGAATTGTGACTAAAGAAATTAGTAAAAATGCTTATGGTGAAGTAAAAGTTGAAGGTAGTATTTGGACTGCTAAAAGTAATCAAACAATTAAAGAAAAATCCCAAGTAAAAGTCTTAAAAATTGATGGGGTAAGGCTTTTAGTTGAAGAAGTAAAGGAGGAAAAATAATGGGATGGATTATATTAATTATCATCATTGTGATAGCAGCATCAGGAATTAAGATTGTATCACAATCAAAAGCATGTGTAGTAGAAAGATTAGGAGCTTACGACAGAACATTACAAACTGGTCTAAATTATAAGGTGCCAATAATTGATAGAGTAGCTGCCGTTGTAAGTCTAAAAGAAACTGTAAAAGATTTTGCTCCACAACCAGTGATTACTAAAGATAATGTTACTATGCAAATAGACACAGTAGTTTATTATCAAATTACGGATCCTAAATTATATACATATGGAGTAGATAATCCTATCAGTGCAATTGAAAATTTAACCGCAACTACATTGCGTAATATTATAGGTGAATTAGAACTTGATGAAACTTTAACATCTCGTGATATTATTAATTCTAAAATGAGATCAATTTTAGATGAGGCTACAGATCCATGGGGTATTAAAGTTAATCGTGTAGAAGTAAAAAATATTTTACCACCTAGAGATATACAGGATGCTATGGAAAAACAAATGCGTGCGGAACGTGAAAGACGTGAAGCAATTTTAAAGGCAGAAGGAGAAAAGAAAGCTGCAATCTTAATCGCAGAAGGTGAAAAAGAAAGTGCTATTTTAAAAGCTGAAGCTAAAAAGGAAAGTCAAATTAAAGAGGCAGAAGGAGAAGCAGAAGCAATTGTTAAAATTCAAGAGGCTACAGCACAAGGTCTAAAACTGTTGAAAGATGCTAAAATAGATGAAGCAGTTTTAAAATTAAAAAGTTATGAGGCTTTAGTAGATGTTGCTAATGGTCAATCTACAAAAATAATTATTCCAAGTGAATTGCAAAATTTAGCCACTATTGGATCAACTATTCAAGAAACTATTAAATCAACTAAATAATTAAATTACACAATTTGTAATTATTAATCAAAAGAAAGAGTTTATATAATTTTGGGAAATTTATACTGTTAGTAGGTTGAGATAATTATTTGGAATTATAATGTATAATTGATAGGTGACAAAATTAAGAAATGGAACACAATATAATAATCAAATTAGTACTTTGCTTTTTCAGCTAATTTTAGAGAGCTTATAAAGATACTACAATTTATATATCTACTGATACAAAAGATTTAGTCAAACTAATAATATGATGAAATAAAAATTTAAAGACATTAACTTTGATTAATGTTTTTTGTTTTGTAGTGCAATTTCTATTAATGGATTGTTAATAGTTTAAATAGATAAATATCTTTTTCTGATATATCTATTCTTTCTTATATTATATCTAAATTTCTAGATAAAAGGTTTCGCATAATTGGTATTGATGATAATAAATAAATTTAGTATAATTTATGTTAGAAATTAGATTTTATAAATAAGGTAAATATGAAAAAGTATTTGCTCTAAAAACGAAAATAGAGTTGATTTATTGTAATATTATAAAATTTTGGGTAGAATTTATATAAAATTATAAATAATAGATCTGATAATAATTATAATGGATTAATCATTGGCAATTACTTCACTAAAGTATACATTTTTTATATACAATTGAGAAAAATATCAAAAATTAATAAATTAAAGAGAAATATAACAATTGATGGAAAACAGGTGATTATATGTCTTTAAAAAGAAGAATATTAATTTCAGTTTTATTGGGATTATATCTTTCTATGGTAACATCTCCTATGCCTTGGAATAGAAGTGTTTATATATTTTTTATTGTTAAAGCTATTATATTTATATTTTTGTTATTTTTTGTAATTAAGTATATTAGTAAAATAAAGATTCCTAAATACAATGGCAAAATAACAAAGAAGACATATATAGGGTGGTTTTTATATGTATTTGTGATAATGCTACTTGCTTTGTATATTTATTATCCTAATAATTATAGGAGTGATCCGTTAACTCATTATCAGGATGCTATAGCAGGGGTTTATACGGATTGGCATCCAGCTATCTATATTTTTTTATTTTATGGATTGCCAACTTTATTTATTAAAAGTAAAATTATGTGTTCTTTATTTAATATGTTATTTATTTCTCTTGTATTATTATATTTTTGTAAGTTCTTAGAAAAATATGGATTTAGTAAATCTATTATTACAGTAATTTTAAGTCTATTTATTTTAAATCCTACTTTTGATAGTATGGCTATTACTCCAATTAAAGATACAGCTTATTCTTATTGTTTGTTCTTATTAACATTATATTTAATAAATATTTATTTTTCTAAAGGTGAATGGATTAAGAGAAAGGTTAATTTTATAGCCTTTTTAATAGCGTGTTTTGGTATGACTTTTTTTAGACATAATGGAATTGGCACTTTTATATTATTGTTGATTCCTATGATATTTATTTTAAAAAATATAAGAAAATTTAGTATCTTGATATTTGCAATAATAATGTGTTTAAGATTTATTTTTATACCATTTATTTATAAGTTATGCAATATAGATAAAGTAACATTTAACTTTACTGAATCTTCTGCTTTACTATTTCACCAAATTTCTTATATTTATAATAATGATGGTATAATAACTACTAAACAATTAACAACTTTGAAGAAATTTCAAGATTTAAAAACTTTAACTAACTATTATGATCCTTATAATTATAATATAACAAAGTATGCTATGCCAAATTATGATAAATATGATCAGTATGTAAAATCTCATAAAAAAGAATTTTTAAATTTATGGTATGAATTAATAAGTAATAATAAAAAACTAGCTATTGAGTCATATTTTTATCATACATATTGTATTTGGCATATTGATATTAATCTATCAAAAGTATTAGATGAGTATTATAAACAAATTAATAATGTTAATTTAGTTAAAACTAATAGTTTGCATGAGTATATAAGTAATATATATTTGAAATATCAACGCTGTTTTTGTTTGTTACCTTTTATTTTTATAACTATAGGCAGTGGATTATTTTTAATTTTATTTTCTTTATTATATGGCCTTTTTAAAGTTAAAGATAAACTCAGAATGATTTTAGTATATATTCCAGTTTTAGCTAATTCATTAATTATGCTAGTTATGATACCAACTAAAGAAGCAAGGTTTATATATTCAAATTTGATTTGTGCCTTTCCATTAATAATTTTTATATTTTTACTAAATAGTAAGATGAAATATAAAGAATAAATTATAGAAAGGAAGATTTTTATGAATAATAATAAAAAATTAATAATTTCTATCATGTTAGGTATATATCTAAGCCTAGTAACTACATCAATTCCATGGTATTGGGATTCTTATATATATTTTATAATAAAAACTTATATTTTTTCAATTTTATTATTTAAATTAATAGGGTATATTGATAAAATTAATTTATCCACAAAAAATAATAAAATAACTAAAAAAACATATTTTTATTGGATAATTTATATTTTAATAATTATGATTTGTTCTTTAATTGTTCATTACCCTGAGAGTTTTATGTATGATCAAAAAGAACAGCTTAAACAGGCATTTAGTGGTAATTATAATGATTGGCATCCTGTTATTCATACATTCTTATTTTATAGATTACCAACTTTATTTATTAAAAGTAAAATTATGTGTTCATTATTTCAGATGGGCTTAGTCTTGGCTGTTTTACTATATTTTTGTAAATTTTTAGAAAAGTATGGGGTTGGTAAGATAGTAATAACTGTTATTTTAAGTTTGCTTATTTTAAATCCAACTTTTGATTATATGACAGTAATCCCAGTCAAAGATACTGCATATTCCTACTGTATATTTTTATTAACATTATATTTAATAAATATTTATTTTACTAATGGAGGGTGGCTTAAGAAAAAACTTAATTTCATAGCTTTTTTAGTAGTATGTTTTGGATTAACCTTTTTTAGACATAATGGAATAGGAACCTTTATAATGGTCTTGGTCCCTATGATATTTATTTTAAAAAATATAAGAAAATTTAGTATTCTATTATTTACAATAATATTAAGTTTAAGATTTATATTTGTTCCATTTATTTATAAATTGTGTAATATCCATAAAGTTAATTTTACTTTTTCAGAAATTAGTTGTATTATGCTTAATCAATTATCTTATATTTATTATAATAATGGTAACATAAGTAATGATGAATTGAGAAAATTAAGTAAAATGCAAAATCTTAAAATTATTTATAGTGGTAGGTATGATCCATATAATTATGATAGTATCAAATTTGATAGTAATTTTTATACAGTTTATTCCCCTTATATAAATACTCATAAAAAAGAATTTTTAAAATTATATTATAATTTGATTAGGAAAAATAAAAAAATGGCATTAGATTCTTATTTATATTCTACTTATATGATTTGGCATGTTAATTTAGATACCGAAAAAGATCTAAGAAATTTAAGTGTTGTTTATTTTATTACACCAGATAAAAATCATATTATGAATTATTATAATATTTTTCAAAATTATGCTACTATGAAAATTAATTTTTGTCATTTTCCTTGGACTCTTATTTTATTTGGCTCAGGAATATCACTATTTTTGATAATTTTTTCTTTATTCTATGTTTTATGTACAAATGAAAATAAATTTAAATTATTGCTTATATATTTACCAGTTTTAACTAATTTGGCTATGATTTTTGTGATTTTACCAGGTTGGGAAACTAGATTTATTTATCCTAATTTGATTTGTACTTTTCCTCTTGTTCTTCTTATGATTTTAGCAAAAAATAATAAAAAGATTCATGATATTAATAAGTTAACATGATTTGTATATAGGTAAAAAAACAATATCAAAGAATACTAAATCAAGAAAAATAGATAATAGAAAGATAAATATATAAAGTAGCACGATAAAATTTCTATTTAATGTATTGATGATTTTTAGATTAATAACTTATAAATTATAGATAGGTTAGGTGATAGTTTATATGAAAAAAGCTCGTGTTTTCCTTTTAAAATTTGATAGTTCTCAATATATTGATAAACTAGAGCTTTTAAAATTAATATTAAAAAAATATTATGATATAGATATTCATAAAAGAGATATTTATTATAATAGATATGGTAAGCCTATGCATAAAGATTTTTGTTTTAATTTTTCTGATTCCAAAAATTATATTGCTCTTATTATTGGTAGTGGTAATGTTGGGATTGATGTTGAGTATAAACGTTGTATTCCTTTAGAGATGATAAATAATATTATAAATGAAAATGAAAAACCGTTAAAATATAATTTGTTATATTATTGGGTATGTAAGGAAGCTTATGTTAAATACCTAGGAACGGGGATAGATAGTTATTTTAGTAAATTAGATATAACTAAAATTACAAAGAATGTATATACCTATAAATATATTGCTGAAGACCTATATTTATGGGCTTTTTCTTCTATTCAAATATGTGATAAAATTATTGACTTGGATATTGCCGATATGTTATAACATAGTTGTACAATATGAGGTGTTTTATGGATGAAGAATTGGATAAATGGATAAAATTTTAAGAGAAACATTATTTTTAGAAACAGATTTTAAAATTACTGATGATTTATTTGTAGGAAGCATTGTGGAATGGGATAGTTTAGCACACATGAATTTGATATATAATCTTAATACTAAATTCGACATTTCAATATCATTCAATGATTTAAGCAAGGTTACTAATTGGGGTGAACTAAAGAAATTGGTTATTGATAAGGTAGGGCAAAATAATTAATATGATGCTATTAGAAAAGATTAAATATTTTGCTACTAATACTCCAGATAAAACTGCTATGATTGTATCTTCGAGACTAATTTCTTATAAAGATTTCTATAAAAATATTATTAAATGTGCTAATTACTTAAAAAAAGAAACAGTTGCTAAGGGCGATATTATCATCTTTGAAAATACTCAAGATGAATTTTTTTGTTATATATTTTTTGCGATTAATTTACTAAATGCTATAGCTTTACCAATTGATAAAAGTAATGCCTATAAAGTAAATGAAATAAAAAAGAGGGTCAATGCCAAAATAGTTGTTTCGATTGAAGATATTAAAGAAAACCTAGAAAAAAGTTCAAAGCAAAAAATAGAAATAACAGCTACTATGGATGATTCTTGTTTATTATTGCTATCTTCTGGATCTACTGGATATGAAAAAGTAATTGAATATAGTAATGATACTGTGTATCATATTGTCCAGGTATACCCAGATATTTATAATATTGATGCTAATTTTACTGTTTTACCCACAGGGCCTTTATGTCGTGCTTATTCGATTACTAGAATGTTTTTAGCATTTTATTATGGAATGTCATTATGTATTTTCGATAGTCAAAATGTTATTGATTTATTAAATTTGTGTAGTAAATATAAACACATTTTATTGTCAACTAATCCTACTATGATTCATTATTTAATTACTTTATTTGGTGAAAAATTTAGTTCTTGTTTGAATAATATAGAAATTATTGAGAGTTGTACGGCTCCTCTTAATAGTAATGATGCCAAAATTTTGGCCAGTATGTTAAAAAATACTAAATTTTATAATTTTTATGGAGCTACTGAATATCAGATAGCTTACTTAGACATTTTAAAATATGGTTATAAAAAAGGTTGTGTTGGGGAACTATTAGAGAGTACTGTTGTAGAAATACTTGATGATGAGGGTAATATTATTAACTCTAATAAAAATCATCCTGGTGTGATTAGAATTTATAATGAAGAATATGGTTTTAAATACTTTAAAGAGGATCAACAAAAATATTTTTATCCTGGGGAAATAGGTTATATTGAAAATGAGTTACTATATTTGGTTGATCGTGAAAAGAATTTTTTTAATATTAATGGCTATAAAACCTCCCCAACTGAGATTGAAGATTTAGTGCTTACATTCCCAGGTGTTTTAGAATGTATTTGCTATTACAAGGGAGTATTATCTTTGGATATAGTTGTAAACAATAATTTTGATATTTCAAAACTTAGGATATATTTAAGAAATCATTTATATAAATATCAAATTCCAAAAAAGATTAATATTGTTACTAGTATAGCTAAAACTTCTAACGGTAAGCTTAATCGAAGAGTATATAATTAGTAGTAAAGGAGCTTTGGTATATGTTTTTTTCTTCTCCTATTTTTCTTTTCTTTTTTTTGCCATTATGCCTTATTTTATATTTTAATCCTTTTATCAAAAGTACAAAATATAAAAATATTATATTATTAATATTTAGTATAATTTTTTATCTTTGTAATTCTAGAAAATACTTTTGGCTATTGTGTGTTTCAATTTTATTTAATTATTTTATTAGTCTTATTATATATAAAACAAAGTATAAGAAAACTTTTTTATTCATAGATATTGTAATAAATATATTTATCCTATTATATTTCAAAATATTAGGAGTTAATATGGTTACTTCTAATAAATTATTACCAACTATCGCACCATTAGGCTTAGCCTTTTATACCTTTCAAGAAATATCTTATATTGTAGACGTATATAGAAAAGTAATTGAAAAACCAGAAAGTATTTTTAAATTTGCTTTATATATTTTTTTATTTCCACAATTGATATCAGGACCAATTGTTAGGTATGATGATATTAAAGAACAATTAGATAAAAGAAGTTATAAAGTTAATAATCTTAATCAAGGAATTAGTCAATTTATTATTGGTTTATTTAAAAAATGTGTTATTGCAGATTCTATGGCTTCTTGTACTGAACAAATGTTTTTGATTGGTAGTAGTAGCATCTGTTATTCCTGGCTAACTGCTATATTTTTAGCTCTTTATTTATATTATGATTTTAGTGCATATTCAAATATGGCAATAGGATTACTAAAAATATTTGGATTTGATAAAATTAAAAAGAATTTTGATTATCCGTATGTTTCAAAGTCTATTACTGAATTTTGGCGAAAATGGAACATTTCATTAGGAACATGGTTTAATGACTATTTACTGTATCCATTGTGTAATAGTAAAGTATATTTTAAAATGATGGGCTTTTTAAAAAGAATTTTTAATCAGAAATTAGCATTTAGAATTTGTAATTTTATAGTACTTTTAATTGTTTGGATTATAGTTGGATTATGGCATGGTTTAGGAATTAATTTTTGTTGCTTCGGAATTTATTATTTTGTATTTTTAATAATAGAGAAGAACTGCCCATTTATTAAAAAACTAGGAATTTTATCACATTTATATACATTATTAGTTGTATGTGTAGGAACTGTTATATTTTTCTCTTTTTCAGATCCAGAGTTTAGTTTTTTTAAAGCGTTATTTATTAATAATAATTTTATCGATAATAATTTTTTATTATTTTTATCGGGCTATAAATATTTATTATTAACTGCTTTAATTGGTGCTTTTCCTATATCAAAACTATTCCATAAATTTAAATATTATCAAGGATTTAAAAGCTTTGTTTTAATTATTATGTTTATAATATCTATTTATTTTATTAGTGCATCTTCAGATACTCCTTTTATCTATTTTAATTTTTGAGGTGAATTGAAATATGAAAACAAATATATATGTTAAATTTTTTTTGATTATTATTTTTATATTTTTTGGCTATTATGTATATAATTTAGCCAATAATTTTACCAATAGTAATTATGATATTAAAAGTAAGGATAACATTTTATTCTATGATAATTTAGTAAATGGCTATACTGATATCAATTCTATTATTAGTCACAAATTTTCAATGTTAAGAACTTCTGACGATAAAAAGATGCAATTATATCAATGTAGTAATACAAAAAGTTTTATTGAATTAGGAGATGTTTATACTGGATTAGAAGGATATGAGATTTCTAATATTATATCTTTTGCTACATACGTTAAGAATTTAGGAATTGATTTTATTTATATGGAGCCTCCATTAAAAGCATATTTTTATAGAGATATTTTGAACAAATATAATTATAATGTATATGACAATAATTATAAACATATGTTATCGGAATTTAAACATAATAATATAAATTATTTAGATACTTATTTAGTACTTTCTACTAGTAAAATTAATCAAGCTGATTTATATTATAATAGTGATCATCACCCTAGAATAGAGACGTCTTATTATATAACTAAAAAGCTAGTACAAAAACTAAATCGTAATTTTAATTACAAATTAGATATAAAATTATTAGCAAATGATAAATTTCATAAGAAAAACTTATCGAATTCACAAAATGGTTATTACACTAGAGCATTACACCTAAATTCTAAATTTTATGATAATTTTACTTATTTATTACCAAACTATGATACATCATACAAAGTATGTAATAATGGGTGTGTTGTAGGTGACATGGAATCTGTTATATATGAAAATATGCAATTAATTGATAATGATCATTACCTTAGAATACCAGGTGGTACAGAAGCAATTGTAAAATATATTAACAATAATGCACCTAACGATAAAAAAATAGTAATGGTTGCCAATTCTTTTGTGAAAGGAATTATTCCTTTCTTATCTTTAACTGTTAAAGAAATAGATGTTATTGATGTTAGAGTTGATGTTGGGAAATTCAATGATAATTTAAAAAAATATATTGATGATAGTAATCCTGATTTAGTTATCTATTACACCAAATTATTTGGAGATGAAGAATATAATCGCTTATTGTAAATATAAGTATTTTAGCTAAAAAAGTTAGAAAATATCTAGAATTTTTAATAATAAATTTACTGTAAAACAAATTTTTATAATAGACGAAATAAGTATTGTAATTAATAATGTTGATAATAATTACAATTTATTTGATAGCAAAAGGTTTTCTAAAGTGGAAAGCTTTTATACCTTGGTATGTATTACGTTTTACCATTTCTTTATCAATTTCATTTAAGACTATAAATTTTTTTAATAACCAAGTAGGTTCAATTAAATCTTCTTTTTTAGGATCACCAGTAATGCGATGGATTATAATTTCTTCTCGTAATAGTTCTAATTGATTTATTACTATATCAACATACTCTGTTAAGGTTAATACCTTAAATGGAGAAAATTTAAATATTTTTTCTAAAGGTGTGTCTTTCAAAATACTAAGCATATGAATTTTGATTCCTTGGATATCAAGTTTATTTAAATATTTAGCTGTTTCTAACATATCTTCCTTGGTTTCATTAGGTAGTCCATTTATTATATGAACAACTACATTTATTTTTCTTTCTCGTAATTTGGTTACCATTTGTTCAAATTGATTTAAGCTACAACCTCTATTAATAAGTTTAGCTGTTTTATCATGTATAGTTTGAAGACCTAATTCGATTGTTAGATAGGTTCTTTTATTTAAATCTTCTAAATAATTTAAACATTCATCTGTTATAGAATCAGGACGAGTAGCAATATTTATACCAAGAATATTCTTTTTTTGTAAAATTGGTTCATAAATTTCCTTTAGTTTATTAACTGGAGCATAAGTGTTAGTTCTAGCTTGAAAATAGGCAATATATTTAGCATTAGGCCACTTTTTTTCATAGATTTTAGCAATGGAATCAAATTGAGTGATTAAATCATCTTTAGGGTTACCCGCAAACTCTCCACTACCACTTTTAGAACAATAAATGCAACCACCATAACTTACTTTACCATCTAAGTTAGGGCAACTAAATCCAGCATTTAAACTTATTTTACAAACTTTAGAATTGAATTTATGTCTGTAAAAATAATCAAGAGTATGATATCTTTTGTTAGTATCACTATATTTAAATGAATTGTGCATATTAAATCACCAAACTTATTAGTTATTATACTATAACTATTTTTCTATTACAAATTTGCTTTTATCTTTATTGTTTAATTGACTAAATATAGTTAATTTAGTAGAATTAAATTAAGATGGTGGTGTTGTAAATGGAAACTAAAAGAAAAATTAAATTAAAACCAGCAGCTCGTAAAATTTCTACTATATTTGGTCTGATTTTAACAATTATTTTGTTGTTATTTATCGTATATGAAGTTAATATTCATCAATTGACTAAATTAGGATACAGCAAAGACGCTGCCAAAAGTATCATTTACAAATTTAAGAAAAAAGATGTTATGCAAGCAGGGAGGAATAAAACTTTAAATAAGGCCTTTGAAAGTAGTAATTATGATGAAAAAAATTTTACTACTTATACCAAAGTTAATTATCAAAATCATAAAGATTTAATTAAAAATATTAATGCGTTAGTTAAGATTGGTTATACTAATGATGAAATTAATATGATTTTATCTCATGGATCTAATCAAGATGTTAAAAATTTTATTAAAAGAGGAAAAGTTAAGTATTTAGAAGAATTTTATACGATAGAATATGCCAAATTAAAGTATTATGATCGTTATCTTGCTTATATGGATAGTTCTCGTGAAGATGAAGAAACTAGTGTTTTGTACGTTAATTTAGGATTGGATAAAGAAGATTATAAAGATTATGTTGATGTTAAAGATTTTTCATATACTATGTTAGTAAATAAGCATTATAAATTAGATGAAAAATTTGTCCCTAATGCTTTAGCAACCATTGATGATGAATACGTTAAAGAAGATGGTATAAAAGCTAATAAAACTGCTATATATCATGCTCAAGAAATGATTAAAAAAGCTAAGGAAGAGGGCTATAATTTGTTTGTTAATTCTGCTTATAGAAGTTATCAAGAACAAGAAGAAGTTGTTGAAACTTATAGAGAATTATATGGGGATAGTTATGTTGCTAATTATGTGCAACAGCCTGGATTTTCAGAACATCAAACGGGTTTAGGATTTGATTTTGGCAGTCTTGATACTAATCAATTTACAAAAAGTGATGAATACACTTGGATGGAAAAAAATTGCTATAAATATGGATTTATACATCGCTTTAAAACTACTTATGAAGATATAACTGGTATTAAAAATGAAGCATGGCATTATCGTTATGTTGGAAAGAAAGTTGCTAAGTATATTTATGAAAATGATATAACTTTGGAAGAATATTATATTAGATTTATTGATAAGTAAAATTTAAAATCATTTTTAAACTTGGAAATGGTTAAGATTTATGCTATTATATAGATAGAATAATAAGAGGGTGTTATATATGTACCAACTTGGAAAACAATTTGCGGTAAATTATAAAAATGCCCAAGGCGAAAGCAAGGCTATTTACAAGGGAAAAAATTATAGAATTACAATTATTACTGAGCGAGTAATTCGCCTAGAATTTAGTCCTACTGGACAATTTGTAGATGCACCTACGCAACTAATTAAAAATAGAAATTTGGGTTATCCCGATTTTAGAGTAAACCAAGATGCTAATTTCATGGAGGTTATTACAAAATATTTTACTTTAACGTATGTAAAAAACCAACCTTTTTCTGGTGGTAAAGGTGGATCTTCTAAAAATTTGAAAATTACGCTAATGGCTCGTGAAAAGGATCGTCAAAGGACTTGGTATTATAATCATCCAGAGGCTCGTAATATGAATGGAAACTTAGTTTCAATAGATATTCCTACTAATAAAATTTTGAATAGAGGGCTTTATTCGTTAGAAGGGTTTTGTAGTATTGATGATACTCCAAATAAAATTTTAAGTCCTAATGGTACTTTAGAAGAAAGACCACCTGATAGTGTAGATGTTTATGTCTTTATGTATGATAGAGATTTTAAACAGGCGTTGTTAGACTATTATAAATTAACAGGATTTCCAGAATTAATTCCTAGATATGCTTTAGGAAATTGGTGGTGTAAAAATACAGATTATAATGAAGATGGTATTGAACAATTACTTCATAATTTTGAAAAGAAGAAAATACCTCTTTCTATTATTCTTCTAGACAATGATTGGCATTATCGTAATGTTGGAAATAATCTTGGTTTAAAAACAGGATTTAGTTTTAATAAAAGTTTGATTGAAAATCCAAAAGATATAATAAAATATGTTCATTCTAAAAATATTAGATTTGGTTTAAAAGTAAATCCAGAAGAAGGGTTTTTTCCTCATGAAGTGCATTATCAAGACGCTTGCAATTTTTTAGGTATTGAAGGAAATAAAATAATTAATTTTGATCCCTTAAATCCTAAGATTATGGATTTATACTTCAAATTTTTCTTACATCCATTAGAAGAATTAGGAGTAGATTTCTTTTGGAGTGATTATCGAGGTAAACTTAATTTAACTAATTTGTGGTTTAATAACCATTACATGTATTTAGATTCAGGTAGAAATCCTATTAAACGTTCAATGCTTTTAGCTAGGGGAGCTATTTTTGCCCCTCATAGATATCCTATTTTATATGGTGGAAGTAGTGAAATAACTTGGGATGAATTAAGTAAAATACCTATGAAATATTTAAATGCTGCTAATATTGGGGTTTCTTGGTGGAGCTATGATGTTGGCGGAAATCATGGAGGAATTGAAGAAAGTGAATTATATATAAGATGGCTTCAATTAGGGGTATTTTCACCAATTTTAAGATTTCATTCAGCTCGAGGTGAGTATTATAAAAAAGAACCATGGGTTTGGGATCCAAAAACAGAAAGTATTGCTACTAATTATTTAAGATTACGTCATCGCTTAATTCCTTATTTATATACAGAAGCTTATAATTATACTAAAGCTGGAACTCCATTAGTTCAACCATTTTATTATAATTATTTATGGACTTATGATGATGATTTATATAAAAATCAATATTATTTTGGGTCACAATTATTAGTTTGTCCTATTTTAACTAAAAAAGATGCTGTTATGGACAGAACTATTCATCGTTTCTTTATTCCAGATGGAACTTGGTATGATTTTACTACTGGAAAGAAATTTTTAGGAAATAGAAAGTATGTTTCGTTTTATAAAGATGAAGACTATCCTGTTTTTGCCCATGCTGGTAGTATTATTCCACTATCTAATCGAAGTGATTATAATAATACTGGAATTCCAACTGATATGGAAATACATATTTTCCCAGGGGTATCCAATACATATAATTTATATGATGATGATGGAGTAACATCTTTATATAAGGATGGTTATTATCTAAAAACATCAATTGATTATAATTATTTAAAAAATAATTATACAGTTATTTTAAGATCTATAGAAGGAAAAAGTGGAATTGTTCCTGAGAAAAGAAATTATAAAATAGTTTTCAGAAATGTTAAGAAAGCGGAAAATGTTAATGCTTATTTTAATAATGAAAAAATAGAATGTAAATATAATGTTGATGGTAATGATTTTATTGTTGAAGTTAGGCAAGTTCCAACTGTAGGGCAACTTACTATTAGTTGTAAAGGAAAAGATATTGAAATAGATGCAATTAGAGTAATTAATGATGATATAAAAAGTATTTTGGTAGACTTAAAAATTAGCACTTATCTAAAAGAAGAAATTGATAAAATTATGTTTGGTAAGTTATCTATTCGTAAAAAGAGAATTGGAATTAGGAAACTAAGAAAGAAAGGATTATCTAAAGAATACATGATTTTATTCTTAAAATTACTTGAATATATTAGTGAATTTTAGTATAATAAGTACAATATCTTGAAATATTGGTAGTAGTAGTAATAGTTTATTTTCGTTTTAGAGAGTTTACGGTTGGTGAGAGTAAATCGAAAAGCACTATGAACTTGACTATCTTTAAATATTATGGGTAAGACCATTAACTCTATTAAGCGCATAGAATTTCTATGAATTAAGGTGGTACCACGGAAAAATTTCGTCCTTATTTAAGGACGTTTTTTAATTTTAGGAGGAGTTATGAAACAACTTATTTTATTTGCTATAACTTATATTTTGGTGTTTATAATATATTTATTATGGACAATGAGAAAAGCTAAGGAAAAAAATAAAAAAAAGAAACCGATGGAGGTTAATTATTTAGTATTTAAATATCACTTGGATTTAAAAAAGATTAATTATAAAAAACTTTTATTTTTAATATCAGTAGTAAGTTCTTTAGATATTTCATTAGTTGTTAGTATAGTAATGCTTTTTAAAAGTAATTTACTAAGGATTTTTGGAACTATTATATTAGTTATAATATTTATGTTAATTAGTTATCATTTAATAGGTTGTTATTATAAAAAGAAAGGAATGATTAAAAATGATTAATTTTAATGAAATTGAAAGAAAGTGGCAAAAATATTGGGAAGATAAAGAAGTATTTAAGGCTGTAAATAATAGTGATAAACCTAAATATTATTATTTAGTGGAATTTCCTTATCCATCAGGTGCTGGGCTACATGTTGGACATGTCAGAAGTTACACTGCACTAGATGCTTTAGCTAGAAAAAAAAGAATGATGGGATATAATGTATTATACCCAATGGGTTGGGATGCTTTTGGTGCTCCAGCAGAACAATATGCGATTAAAAATCATATTCATCCTAAAGAAGCAGTTAGTGAAAATATCAAAACTTTTAAAGGGCAGGTAAAAGCTCTTGGATTATCTATCGATTGGTCAAGGGAATTTTCAACTACAGATCCAGAGTATTATAAATGGACACAATGGCAATTTTTAAAATTCTTTGAACATGGAATGGCTTATAAGGCAAAAAAGAATATTAATTGGTGTCCTAAGTGTAAAACAGGACTTTCAAATGAAGATTCATCAGGTGGAATTTGTGAAAGATGTGGTAGTAAGGTTGAACAAAAAGAAAAAGAACAATGGATGTTAAGAATGAGCGATTATGCCGAAGATTTAATTACTGGATTAGATGATACTAATTTTATTGATAGAATTAAAACAGCACAAATTAATTGGATCGGAAAATCAACAGGTGCAGAAGTTGACTTTGAAATAAAAGGTATTGATGATGTTTTAACTATTTATACAACTAGACCGGATACACTTTATGGAGTAACCTTTATGGTTGTTGCACCAGAACATCCAATGATTGAAAAACATCAAGATATGATTAAAAATATGAATGAAATAAATGATTATAAAACAAAAGCTAAAAATAAAACTGAATTTGAAAGAACTCAAGTTAATAAAGAAAAAACAGGAGTATGTATTGATGGCTTAACGGCAATTAATCCAATTACTAATGCAGAAATTCCTATATATATCTCTGATTATGTTATGATGAATTATGGAACTGGTGCCATCATGGCAGTGCCTGCTCACGATGAAAGAGATTTTGAATTTGCTACTAAATTTAATATTCCTATTATTCCTGTTATAGAACAAATTACTGGAGAAAAACATGATAATGAGAAAATAAAAAATAGTATAGTTGCAGTTTTGTATGATGAAAAAACTGATAAATATTTAACTATTAATTGGAAAGAATTAGGCGGTAGATTATTTGTCGGTGGAACTAGAAAAGATAATGAAAGTCCAATAGATTGTGCAATTAGAGAAATTAAAGAGGAAACAGGTTATGTTAATATTGAATATGTTCATGATATTTTTCCAATTAATCATCATTATTATGCATATAACAAAAATCAAGCTTTTGAAATTGAATCAATTGGTTTATTATTTAAATTGGTTGATGATAAAAAAGAGTCTACAAATTTGGACGTGGATGAAGAAAATAAATTTACAGTAGAATGGGTAGATAAAAGTGTAATAGAAAAAGAAGTTAAAGATGAACTTCATATTACTACATTTAATAATCTTTTAAAACCTCAGGCCTATACTGGTGATGGTAAAATGATTAATTCTGGTGTTTTAAATGGTCTTACTAATAAGAAAGAATCAATTGCTAAAATGATTGAGTATTTAAAAGAACAAGGATATGGTAAGGAAAAAACTAATTATAAATTACAGGATTGGATATTTTCTCGTCAAAGATTTTGGGGAGAACCAATTCCACTAGTTTACTGTGAAGATTGTGGTTGGGTTCCAGTTAAAGAAGAGGATTTGCCAGTTTTACTTCCAGATGTTGCTAACTATGAACCAACGGAAAATGGGGAAAGCCCTTTAGCTGCTATTACTGATTGGGTAAATACTACCTGTCCACATTGTGGAAAGAAAGCTAAAAGAGAAACTGATACTATGCCAAATTGGGCAGGCTCTTCTTGGTATTGGTTAAGATATATGGATGCTCATAATGATAAAGAATTTGTTTCCCAAGAAGCTTTAAAATATTGGGGAAAATTGGACTTTTATAATGGTGGTATGGAACATGCTACTAGGCATTTATTGTATGCGAGATTTTGGAATCAGTTTTTATATAATATTGGATTAGTTCCAAATAAAGAACCTTTTGATACTAGAGTTTCTCATGGTATGATTTTAGGTGATGGTGGTGTAAAAATGTCTAAGTCATTAGGAAATGTTATTAATCCTGATGATATGATTAAGTTATATGGAGCTGATGCACTTCGTTGCTACGAAATGTTTATTGGTGATTATGAAAAAGAAGTATCTTGGAGTGAAAAAGGACTTAATGGTTGTAAACGTTTCATTGATAGAGTAATACGTATCGGAGATAAAGTAAGTAAAAAGGATAATTATTCTAATAATTTAGAAAAAATTATTAATAAAACAATTAAAAAAGTAACAGAAGACTATGATAATATGAAATTCAATACTGTAGTTTCTTCTTTAATGATTCTATTAAATGAATATGAGAAACAAACAGAAATTTCTAAGGAAGATTATCGAGTATTATTGGTATTGCTTAATCCTATCGCACCTCATATTACAGAGGAATTAAATGAACAATATGACTTGGGTAGTCCAATTTGTGAGAGCAGTTGGCCTACATATGATGAAAGTAAACTTGTTGATGATGAAAAAGATATTGCTGTTCAGGTTAATGGTAAAGTAAGGGCAACTATTAAAATTAGTATGGATGATACAGAAGAAGAAATTAAAGAAAAAGCATTGAAGGCAGAAAATGTTATTAATCATACTAATGGTAAAGAGATTGTAAAGGTAATTGTTATCAAGGGAAAAATTGTTAATATTGTAGTTAAATAGGAAAGTGATTGAAATATGAAAAAAAAGTATTGGATAATGATAGGATGTAGCCTTATTCTTATTATAATAAATATTTATATATTTGGATTTTATAGAATTGATTATCGGGATGATTATATTCCGGGAAGTAAGTATAGAATTATTATAAATAAAGTAAATAAAAATATGAAGATGACTATTATTGATTATTGTAGTGCTATTGATTGTGAATCTGAAAAAACACAATATAAAATTATATTAACCAAAAAAGAGTATGATAAGATTAAAAAAATTATAATGTTAAAGAATGAAACAGGCAAGTTGTGCACTGGATTACGAATGTTAGTCAGTGATGAGCGAAAAGAGGGTAATGAATATTTGGATAATATTTTGAAAACTAAGAAATGATAATCATTTCTTTTTTCAACAATTTTTGTGGAAAACATTTTTATAATAATATTAGGTGATATTATGAAAATTAAAATGTTTGATGAGGAAAGTGAAAAAGATTTAGAAGAGAGCGTTAATAATTTTTTAGAAGAAACAACTAAAGAAATTATTGATATTAAATATCAAGTTAGTTGCTCTATTTTTGGAGAAGAACAAATATTTTGTTTTTCCGCTATGATTATTTATTATGGTTAATTGCTAAAGTGCAAAAAATATGATATGATTTATGAAGTAATAGTCACACAGGAAGTGTAAGTAATGAAAAAAAGAAGAAAAAGTAAAGATATAATGAAAAAAAATTCTTTTGTTCAAGGAGCTTTTATAGCGACAGTAGGGATTGTTGTTACTAAAATTTTAGGGATTTTATATGTTATACCTTTTTATTCTATAATTGGAGAAAAGGGTGGGGCATTATATGGATATGCCTATACATTGTATTTAGTATTTATGGCAATTTCATCAGCAGGAATTCCTTTAGCTATTAGTAAAATTATCAGTGAATATCAAACTTTAGGATATTATGATGCTAAGCAAAGAGCCTTTAAATTAGGAAAGCAAGTTGCCTTGGTATTGGGATTAATTAGTTTTACTATTTTGTTTATTTTTGCTCCTCAGTTAGCTACTGCAATACTGGGGGATTTACAAGGTGGTAATACTATTGAGGATGTAACTTTTGTAATTAGAGTTATATCAACTGCTGTAATTGTGGTACCAATTTTAAGTATTTATCGAGGCTATTTTGAAGGTCATAAATTTATTACTCCTACAGCTATATCTCAAGTTTTTGAACAAGTTGTTAGAGTATTAGTAATTGTTGTTGGTAGTTATCTAACTTTGAAAGCTTTTCATCTATCTTTAACTACAGCTGTAGGTGTTGCTGTTTTCGGAGCTACAGTTGGTTCTTTAGCCTCATATTTCTATTTATTAGGTAAAAAACATACTAATAAAAATAAATTTTTACAAAAGGAATTAGATGTAAAAGAACCCAAAATTACTAATAAAGATATTTTAAAGAAAATATTTGTTTATGCCTTTCCATTAATAATGATTGATATTTTTAAATCACTTTATAGTATGGTAGATTCAGTGACTGTTGTTAAAGCACTAGGACTTATATATGGTGCTAAAACGGCTGAAGGAATTATGAGTATTTTATCAACTTGGGGTGCTAAATTTAATATGATTATTATTTCAATTTCCACAGGAATGTTAGTAAGTTTAATACCTAATCTAACTTCAGCGGCAGTGTTGGGAAATAAGAAAGATATTCATCGAAAAATAAATCAAAGTTTTCAAATTTTATTATTTTTAACAGTACCAATGACAGTTGGTCTTAGTTTCTTGGCAGAACCAGTTTATACTGTGTTTTATGGAGCAAGTACCTATGGTCCTTCGGTTTTAACACTTTATATTTTTGTTGCTTTAATCACTTGTTTATTTACAACAGCAATTACTATTACCCAGGTATTGAAATATTATAAAGTTGTATTTATTAGTTTATTATCTGGACTGGTTTTAAAAGCCCTTCTTAATGTTAGTTTAATTAATCAATTATATAATTTGGGATTACCTGCTTATTATGGCTCTATTATAGCTAGTATTATTGGTTATGGTGTATCATTAATAATTTGTTTAGTAGCACTTAATCGTAAATGTGAGGTAAATTATGAACCAACAGTCAAGCAGCTTATTAATACGTTATGTGGAACTGTTTTGATGGTAGGAGCTTTATTTGCTTTAAAACTAGTAATACCAATTTCAGTTCCATCTAGACTTTTAAATATTCCAATTATAGTAGCTTATACATTAGTTGGAGGAGCAGTTTATTTCATATATATGATAAAGACTAAATCAATAACTGAAATTTTTGGAGATAATCTCTTAAAAAAATATAAAAAAAATAAATAAAAAAGACATCTTGAATTAGGTGTCTTCTTTATTACTCTTAACCTCATTATTTAATTTTTTTCTAGATTTTTTAATAACTAGATTACGATAAAAAGGTACTAACTTTTGAAAGATAAAGTACATAACTGGTTTTAAAATATAATCGAATTCTCCTAAAAATTCAACATAATCTCCACCAAATTTTTTCTTAAATTCATGAAGTCCTAGACGAGGGTTATCTTTACTTAAGTCACCAATTGTACCAAATTGATCGTAAATTTCTAATTTTTTCTCTTTGCAGTATTTTATATGTTCAAAGTATGTTGCATAATTAGCATAGCTTTCTGTTAAAATATTATGATTTCCAGCATATAAAACCCAGGCTTTATTACCATAAACAATAATCATATGAGCACTTAATGTAATTTCAGTACCATATTGTTTTTTGACTTCTTCATATTTTTTAATATTATTTTTAATATTATCTATTTGTTTTGTAATATCTTTAATTTTATTTTTTGTACTTTTACTAGGATTATCGGTCTTTATGGAACTTAAGTTTTTTTCTAATTCAGTTTTTTCTTGTTGATAAATTTTAATAATTTTAGGAATGTTAATTTTTCCTAAAAACAAAACGGCCATATTGTGTTTTGAAAAAATTTCATATTGTTTTTGATAGTAGTCTTTGGAGTAAGAAACAAAATCTTTTCTGTTTTCTGTAAGCATCATTAAGTGATAAAAGGTATCGATATCTTTTTCAGTTCCAATTGTAACTTCGACTCCCAACTTTTTAGCTTTATTAATACGTTGTTTAGTTGTTTTAGAAAAATGGCTCATAATTGTTTCTAAGTCTTGTTTTAAATCTATTCTAAAGGTATAACGAGGTTGATTGGTTTCAAAGTTTTTTGTGAAACCTAAATGCTTATATCCTAATTGTTTTAAAGTCTTAAATATTTCTTTATAATCATTGGTATTAGTTGTTTCGATATCTTGGTAATTATGCATAGATTTAATAATATCAGGGTCTATTTTAAAAAATATAGCTTTCTTTTCTTTACAAAATTTAGCGACTTCTAAAGTCATGTTTTTAACTAATTCTTGATTATTAAAATCTATTACAAAACCACGTGGTGCATAAAAATAACACAAGCCTAGAGGTAGTTTTTTTTGTAATAGTAAAGTTGCTGCTTCTATAACTCCATCATCATTCATAAGACCTAAGTAAAATGGTGTTAAATTCTTTTTTTCTTTAGCAAATATTCCCCAATAGTAAGATTGTAAAAAATGGGATTTTAATTTATGATTTTTAACAAATTTTTCATAGGAATTTTTATCTAACTCTAATAACTTGCTCATCATATCCACCTTCTTATGTTTATTATATCAAATTTTTATTAAAAAGTCTTTAAAATAAAATGGTATTATTAGTCTTTTAAATTTTTAATATATTATTCTTAATAAATGAAATATAAATGGATTTAGATGATACAAAGTAAGATAAAAAAAGAACACATTTAGTGCTCTACATCATATATATACCAGAATCGTCGTCATCAACATTAGTCTTCTTTACGTAAGGTTGATTCTTTTTTTCTAATTGACTGACTCTACGTTCAAGCTTTCTAATATCTCTTGATAGTTTGTTAACTCGTTCGATTAGTTCCATCATATCATTATTGTGGTAATTAGGATTATAAGGAGACATGGTATTCATCATATTCATATCTGGCATAAATAAATAAGGTATATTATTCATAATGGACTCCTTTGTTCGTTTTATTATATGCATTTGATCTTTATATGTGATAGAATATATGAAGGAGACGATATCAATGAGAATTAGAAATGTAAAAAATAAAGAAGAAATTTTAGCTGAGTGTAGACAGGTTATTAAAAATCCTAAAGATTATAAAACTAATTGGCATAAATTATTTAAAAACGATAATCCTATTCATTTAGAAATTGGTATGGGTAAGGGAAAATTTTTAATTGAGAATGCTAAAAGATTTCCTAATATTAATTTTATTGGTATTGAAAGGTATGATAGTGTTTTAGCAAGAGCTGTTGAAAAACTTCCAAAATCATTAGATAATTTATTATTAATTAGAATGAATGCGATGGATATAGATGAAGTTTTTGCTAAAGAAATTGACAGAATTTATTTAAATTTTTCTGATCCTTGGCCAAAACTTCGACATCATTTTAGGAGATTAACTAGTACAATTTTTTTGGATAAGTATGATAAAATATTTAAGGATTCAAAAGAAATATATTTGAAAACAGATAATGAAGATTTATTTACTTATTCTTTAGAAACGTTATCTCGTAAGGGTTATTATTTACAAAATGTAAGTTTAAATTTACATAAAAATAATGATGAAAATATTATCACTACTGAATATGAAGATAAATTTAATAAACAAGGTATTGCTATTTTATATCTAGAAGCAGTGACTAATTCTAAACAAAATAGAAAAT
>CANQZM010000004.1 GCA_947628345.1 uncultured Bacilli bacterium | reverse complement strand
AAATTTAGAAATTTCGTGTCTTTTTGTAGTGTATATAATATCATAAAAATTTATTATTGACAAATCTTAGAATGTCACAAAAAAAGAAAAATATTGAGATTTTTCAATATTTTCTATATTAATTTTGATAATGCTTCAATAATCAATTGTTGATCATCAATTAAAGTAATTTCATCATTATCTTCTGCGATACATACTTTTATCTTAACCGGTTTTTTTACTGTCATTAAAATAAAGTATGGTTGATTATTAATAGTTACTTCTTGCATAACAGCATATTCTTCATCGTTATCTAAAGTAATTATTTCCCCTTCTTTTATCATTCTTTTTATCTAACCTTTCCTTTATGATTATTAATAGTTCCTGTTTTTGTAAAATTGTCTTTTGCTAACACTACCCAACCAAGAGCATCGTTTGGATTTAGTTTACCATTATTTCCAATTAACCCAACTACTCTACAATCATCTTTTTCAACGCCATACATTTCCATCATTTCTTTTACAGACAACGACCTATCATAACTAACACCAATAATTTGCTTAGTTTTCTTATCAACTAGAGCAACTGAATTTATTAAATAATTACTCTTAGGTGATGTATATTTATTACCAATTGTACCAGTTGGTGATGCTTTTTGAGAATTAAAATAATATTTAGTTCCTTCTTTTAATTTTATTGTATCTCCAATTGTTAATTTAGTTATATCCTTGTTATCATAATTTTTAAGAATTTCATCTACTTCTTTTCCTAATTGTTTTTCAAATTCTTCATTGTCATTATCTACAGATTGAGTAAAATCTGGAGAATCAACAGGTTGTTCAACTGTTTGGGTTGGTTTTGGATCCTTATGTAATCCAAACTTTGTACTAAACCATATACCTAGCCCTATAGCAGCAACAGTAGCTATAGTTAATAACTTTTTCAATAATCTATGTTTTCTATTTTTTCTACGCTTTTTAATTTTGTGTTTAGTACCAGTTGGAATCTTACTAAAGTCTTTATCTTTATAATATTTTTCCAAAAATTGTTCATACTCTTCATCAGTTTCATATGGACGTCTATCTCTTGGCTTATATATATTAGTTCCAAGAATTTTTTCATTTTTATTTTCTTTAAGACCAATTGAGAAATGTTTTTGATAATACTCTTCTAAATATTTTTCATAATCACTTGTTGACTCATCATATCTTCTATTTCTTGGTGGTGTTATAACTTTATCATCATTATTTTTTCTACGAATGTTCTTAGCTTGCATCATTTTATAAATCTCATCTGCTATATCTTTCGAAGTTATTTCCTTACCTAACTGATAAGTAATTGTTATAAAGCTATTTTGAAGTTTCTTCAATTGTTCAGCATCTACATTATCTTCTGATAATAATTGCTCTGTTTTAGTTTTAAAAGCTTGTTGAATTTCTTCATATGATGCATCTTCACTAACACCTAAAACTTGATATTCTTCACTGACACTATTTGCTTCTTCTTCATTTACTGATTCTTCATTTTTAGTATTATGTTCTTCTTCTTTATTTGAAGTATCTTTAGTTTCTTTAGCACCACTATTTAAAGCTTCATTTACATCTTTTTTAAGTTTTTCCATTATATAATCATAATCATCTTCAACACTATTTTTTATTAAAGATTCTAATTCTTCCGTACTCTTATTAATATTTTTGGAATCCAACAATACTTCTCTAGCACCTTTATTGTAATTATATTTTTCTAGAAGATTCATATATTCAATTTGATCGTCAGTAGTCTTATTTTTTAAAAAATTCACATCAGTAGCTATGTTATAAATTCCAGATTTACCTTCATGTTCAGCACAAGCATGCATCAATTTTATTTGCTCTTCTACAGTTCTATATCTAGCAATTCGAGAATCCAATCCTATTAAACAAGCTCCTTCATTATAATTACAATCTTTTAATGCATTCATTAAAGCTAAATGTTGATCAAAATCCCTATTTTGATAAACATCTTTATCTATAGCTAGCCACAAAGCATATTGGTTATTTCCACTTTCATCATAAACATCAATTATCTTATCTATTTGTTCATCAGAATAAAAACCTCTTAAAACTCTGTAAATCAAAGTTTTTTCACCATTATATTGATTTGACATAAGCTTTCCTCCTATTTTCGTTTTATCACAACATATAACAAAGTTGAAACATTTCTTCATAAATGTGCTTATATTTTACATTATTTTACTAAATTTTGCAAGTATTTTATTTTATTTTCATTTCAAATAAAATATCACGTAATTCCATAGCTCTTTCAAAATCTAAATTTTTTGCTGCTTCTTTCATTTCAGTTTCAATAATATCCATTCTTTTTTCGATTTCTTTCTTACTCAATTTTTTAGGAGATTTTTTATCTTGATCCAAATCAACATTAGATACTACAGTTCTAATTTCTTTAATAATAGTTTGAGGAATAATATTATGTTTCTTATTGTACTCTTCTTGAATTTTTCTTCTTCTAAACGTTTCATCCATGGCATAACGCATACTGTCAGTTATTTTATCTCCATACATAATAACGTGTCCATTAGCATTTCTAGCACATCTACCGATAGTTTGAATTAAACTTCTACCACTCCTTAAAAATCCCTCTTTATCTGCATCCAAAATAGCAATCAAGGAAACTTCAGGGATATCTAATCCCTCTCTCAACAAATTAATTCCAACAATAACATCATATTTTCCTTCTCTTAAATCATGAATAATTTGTAATCGTTCTAACGATTTTATTTCTGAATGTAAATATGCAACTTTAATATCTAAATCTTTCAAATAATTAGTAAGTTCTTCGCTCATTTTAATAGTTAATGTAGTTACTAAAATTCTTTCATTTTTAGCTATTCTACTTTTTATTTCATAAATTAAATCATCAATTTGACCTTGTGTCTTTCTAACTTCCACTGTTGGATCTAGTAATCCGGTTGGTCTAATTATTTGTTCTACATAATGATTATTAGTATGAGCTAATTCCAAATCTCCTGGAGTAGCTGAAACATAAATCACTTGATTTATTTTTTTTTCAAATTCATCATACTGTAATGGTCTATTATCCAAAGCACTTGGCAAACGAAAACCATATTCTACTAAGTTCATCTTACGAGCTCTATCACCATTATACATTCCCCTAACTTGTGGTAATGTAACATGAGATTCATCTACAACTAATAAATAGTCATCTGGGAAAAAATCCATTAAAGTAGTTGGTGTCTCGCCTTTTTTTCGACCTGCCATAGGAGCAGAATAATTTTCTATTCCTGAACAAAAACCTGTTTCTTCTAACATTTCGATATCATAATTAGTTCTTTGCTCTAATCTTTCCGCAGCCAATAATTTATTATCTGCTTTAAGTTCTATTAATCGTTCTTCTAATTCACTTTTTATCCTTTTAATTGCTGATTTTAATTTTTCATCACTAACTACAAAGTGACTGGCTGGAAACAAACTAATTGTTTTTTTATTACTAATAATTTCTCCTGTTAGAGTATCTATTTCACTAATTCTATCTATTTCATCTCCAAAGAATTCAATTCTATAACCCGTAGTATTTTGATAAGCTGGAATTAATTCTAAAATATCCCCCCTTACACGAAAAGTACCACGCTTAAAGTCTATATCATTTCTTTCATATAACATTTCAACTAACTTGGTCAAAACCTTATTGCGATCTATTTTTTCATTAACACTTAATGTTAGCATTTTATTTTTATATTCATCAACTTCACCAATACCATAAATACATGAGACACTGGCAACTACAATGGTATCATTATAAGAAAGTAAATTACTTGTAGCCTCATGTCGTAACTCATCTATTTCATCATTTATTGATGAATCTTTTTCAATATAGGTATCTGTCGAAGGTACATATGCCTCTGGCTGATAGTAATCATAATATGATATAAAAAAACTAACATGATTATTTGGAAATAATTCCTTAAATTCACTATAAAGCTGTCCAGCTAAAGTCTTATTATGAGCTAATACTAAAGTTGGTTTATTAACTTTAGCAATAACATTCGCAATTGTAAATGTTTTGCCTGTTCCTGTTGCTCCAAGGAGAACTTGTTCTTTTTTGCCTTCTTGAATTCCTTCAACTAATTTTTCGATTGCTTGAGGTTGATCTCCACTGGGCTTATACTTTGAATGAATTTCAAACATTTTTATCCTCCTTTCTATAAATTACTTTTTAATTTTTTGTTTATTTATTTTAACATTTTTACCCTAAAAAAACAAGGAATTTATAATATATCCTTGTTCTATATTAAAGGAGGATTTTGATTATCATTAATATTACTATTAATATCAGGATAATCTTCATCAATAGGCTTAACTAATACATTATCACTATTTTGATTATCATTAATATTACTATTAGTATCAGGATAATCTTCATCAATAGGTTTAACTAATACATTACCATTATTTTGATTATTATAATTATTATTATTTATTATTGATGAGATATTATCATTTGTAATTATTTCCTTATTTTTATTTTCTTTTCTGTTTTTCAAAATATATATAATCATTATTACTATTATTAATATTAATATTATTATAATTATAAATATTGGTAAAATATTCGATGAAGTATTATTATTGGGAGTTGTCACTGGAGTAGAATTCGAAATAGTTGACATTGTTATTAAGTAATCTGACGCATCAACTACATCAAACTCAATATAACCATTTTTGACTTTTAATTTACTTTTTACCAAATTAAGTTTATTACTATTTTTAATATATGAATAAACATTTACTATATCCTTATCAGTATATTTGCTTCCTACATATAATCTTATTTTAGTGCCGCTAGGAAAATAATTAGTTTGCCCAAAAGAAATAAATAAACCATCGGCATAATTTGATAATTTTAACATGTCCTTTTTATTTTTTGAATCAAAACAAACTGTAGTTATAAAATCATCAGTACTTTTTATTTTTGAACCATTTATTATCCAACTATATATTAAAGATTTATTTTCATCATAGTAATTAAAGTTAATTGTTTTTTTACTATCTTTTATCTTTTCTAAATCACTCGCACTCACTTTAGTATTAGAATCTATAGTTATGTTATTATTGTTCTTATCATTTTTTAATATTGAATCTAAGTCTTCTAAAAAATATCCGTCTTTCCTTATAACTTTTAAATTTATTTTATTTTGCAATCCAGATTCTGATGTAACTATAACTTCAAAGTTATTTTCACCAACATTTAAATTATGAACACCTGTACCACCTACATTAGCCTTTGAGTCTTCTGCAATAGCCTTTATATTAATACTAGTTACATCATTAGGTACCACTAAAGAATAGTTATTATTATCAATCTTAGTTAGATTATATCCTTCTACAGTTAGTTCCTTTATATTATTATTATTTGATTTATTGTCTGTAATATTGTTGGTATTGTTGGTATTGGTATTATTTTTGTTGTTGTTAGGTGTATACTGTTTCCTAGAAACTGATACTGTTTTAGTCCCAGAAATATTTACTGCATTACCATCTGATGCAGATGTAATATCTCCATTCAATCTAATTGTAATAGTCCCTGTACCTGTTGCGGTACACGTCGTATTAAATGTTTTATTAGTATCTAGTGCATCCCCAGTAGCATCTGCTTGATTAATAGAACAACCACTTACTGGACCTGTTGCGGTTAAATGCACATTCCAAGCTGCAGCCCCATTTATATCTACTGTTACAGTGAAGGTATCACCTACATTAACTTGATTAGAACTTACTGTTAAATTACTAGAAGCAGCAAAAACCTTTATATTAAGTACAAATATTAAGATTAATATGACTATTAAATTCCTTATTCTTTTCACTTCTATTCCTCCAAACTATTATTCTATCGGTTTAATATTCAATAAATGTTGTCTTACTCTTAATAAATCAGCAGAATTAATTGTATCGTCATAATTTATATCAGACGATAAATAATATGCCCCTGATAAAATATTTGTTCCTAATAAATGTTGTCTTATTTTTAGTAAATCAGCAGAATTAATTAATCCATCACCATTTATATCTCCAATTACAATATTTATATACTCTCTATATAGATCTGAATCTTTTGTTACTTTAGTTTTTCCTCCTGTATATAGTAGTTTTTTATTATTTATTTGTTTATAATCAACTATTATTTCATACCCGTAACTTAAATCGATATGTGATATAAATTTATCTACATCTGTATTTACCATAATCTTACTAATATATTTATTAATTTCATCAACACTATAATCATGAATTACATATCCATCACTATTTTCAATGATTAAAGTTTTTTGCCCGAAATACTCGGTATAATTATCATCAATATATACTTTATACTTAATTACATAAGTCCCAACTCCTGTATATTCAGGAACTTTACTTAGTGTATAGCCATTATTTTCATCCATATATTTTACAGTTGCATGTGGACTACACTTTAAATCTATTTCAACACTATGAGGTTGTCCATCATATTTAACAGTTACATCTTTAGAAGAATCAATAACATTTATATTAGCTTTAAGTATTTCAAAATCCACTATAAATTCTTTTTCTTGTTTACCATTGCTAAATGAATAATCATGAAATTTTTCGTTTGATAATTTTAATTTTATTTTGGCAGTTGTTTTACCAGCATCAGCACTAGAAGCTACAGCACTTACAATACTATAATCTGATATTTCCAAATTAGAAACAGTTATATCACCTAAAGATATGGTTGTTGTTCCATCATACATTTTGTTTTTTATAGTAATATTTGGAGTAATTATAGATTTAGTACTAGTTACTAAAATATGAATATCAATATTTTCCACTATTTCATAATTATTTGTATCATTAGGAATATATTTAGCCTTATATACTATATTACCAACTTCTTCAATAGTTTGGTTATCATCCATCCATTCAAAACCATCTGGTAATTCTATTTCCGACAATTTTTGTCCAAGATTAGCAGTTAAATCACTTGGAGTTGTATATGTTGGTGTTGCCTTTTCTACTTTAACTTCAACATTTTTATTAATAGCATACCCAATAGCACTTTTGGCATTTATAGTATAATATGTATCTTTATATTTCAAACTTGAACCATCTTGATAAGATATAATATAGCCAACACCATTAGATAAAGGAGTAACAATACCATAATTCATTGTGGAAAGAATTTCCTCACGATATGTAGCTTCATGATATATTAATTTTACAGAAATATCATTATAATCAACCTGTTCAAATGCTTTATATTTACCTTTTTGATCAATCACTACCATCTCATCTGGTTCAATATGTCTATAATTTAACCCTTGTTTAGCAACAGTTTGCTTTAAGTCTGAATCTTTATGAACATATATTATTAATTCATTATTTTTAATTTCCCCCTCATATGTCCTTTTAAATGTATCTTTTCCAAGCTTTATACTATTTCCAAACATATAAACATTTGATAATTGATAACAATCTTTAAAAGCATACTCTCCTATACTAGTAACATTCTCTGGTATAATTATGTTTTCTAGTGTATTGTTACCTGTAAATGCATAATTTCCTATTTCAGTAATATAGTCTGGTATATTAGTATTACTTGCACCTATAGCATTAGTAAAACCAACTAATAACTTATTACCATTTTCTACTATTCCTAAACCAGGAACTACTTTATATATACCGTTTTCATTCAAAGTTCCAGTTTGTGTTTTAATAGGTGAATATGCGAAAGAATCTTCAGCAATATATTCTACCCTACTAGTAATAGAAATTTGACTAATATTAGAATTCCAAAAGGCACGAGATTCAATTCTTCCTTTTATAACATCAATTGAAGTTAAGTGCATACAATTTTCAAAAGAAGACTTTGATAGTACTTCTAAATTTGATCCAAAAGATGCCTTCGATATACCACTACTATAAAATGCATATGCTCCAATTGAATCAACATTTAATAAATTCATAGTAGTTAATGAAGAACAATTTGCAAATGCATATTCATCAATAACTCCATTTATATCTAATTCAAATTGTGATAAGGCTTTACAATTATAAAATGCATATTCTCCAACACGTAAAACATATCGATATGCTACATCATTTAAATTATTAACTTCCATTAATTTTTTACAATTATAAAATGCATAATCACCTATTTCATTTACTTTTTTTGATACATTAATGCGGATTAATTCATAATCATTTTTGAATGCATTATCTTCAATTTTAATTATAGGAACATCTAAAGAAACTATAGAACTAGATTCTAATCCATGTGAACCTATCTCTATTCCTGTGCTACTGCCATATATATTTTTTATACTTGTTTCTGATAAAGAATAAGTTCCAATTCGCATAAAATTCGTTGGTAAATATAAATATTCATATGATGAAAAATCAGCTAACTTACTAAATTGAACATTATCAGCAAAAGAAACTACTGTTTTTCCATCAATTGTATCGGGAATGTATAATCTATTAACATTTAATCCATGATTTTTATATCCAATTAGTTCAACTCTTCCATTATCAAGATCATTATATTCCCAGCCACTTTCATAATTATCTGGATTTGTAACATTTATATTTATACTTACATCATTTGTCTTAATAGTTACATTTTGCTCTTGCTTAGATATAGAATCATAATTTAAAACCTCTAAATTAGGTAATTTGCTTAGTAGCATTTCTTCATTAGTACCATCAATATAATAGACCCTAATTTTACTAGCCATAATATTGGTCAATGAATAATAATTATATTTTGTAAATTTTAACTCTACTAATTCAATTTTATCAATGTTTTTATTTAAGTTTTTATATACACCATATTCATCACAATAAGTATTATCACAAAATTGCACATTATTAAAAGAGATTAGTCCATATCCATAATATGGATCCCATCCTTCTTCACCTAAGTCAATAGTATTTTCTTTTAAAATGTCTACAACATTATTTAAAGTTAAATTTTTATTATAACTTTTCAAAATAGCAACGGCACTTACAGCGTGAGGAGTAGCCATAGAAGTTCCACTTTTAGTACCATTAATACTTTTAATATTAGTCCCTGGAGCAGCAAATGTAATTTCAGAACCGTAATTTGAAAAACTTGATTTTGTTAATTCTGAATCAACTGATGCAACAGAAATTGTACTATCAAGTGCTGCAGGGAAACACTTTTTATCTGTATTATCATTTCCTGCTGCGCTTACACTAATTATATTCTGTTTATTAGCTGCATCAATTGCTTGAGCAATAGCTTCACTGTTATAATAACTTCCAAAACTCATATTTATGACATCAGCTTTTTTATTATAAGTAATATAATTTATTCCTGCGACAATATCTGTATTATACATTGTTGATTTTTTTGAAACTTTAACAGGGAGTATCTTTACATTTAAAGGTGTTCCTTCAGCAATTGTTCCAGCAATATGAGTACCATGACCGTTTTCATCAGTCATAGTATTTGCTGATTCTTCTAAGACGTTATATGTTTCTATTATTCTTCCACTATAATTTTTATTAAATAAAGTAAGATCACATCCTGTATCAATTATTGCGACAGTAACATCCTTAATATTATTATTAGTATTTGCTATGTCAGTAGCATAATCTAATGACATTTGTTTAATTCCCCATGAATTATAATTTACTTCTTCAGTTTTATAAATAATATTTTCTTCAACACTACTTATTGATTTATCATTTTTAAGTTTAGCTAATGCCTTATTCTTAGTATTTTTAGAATCATATTGTAATATATACTGATTATTTGGTGCTTCAATAATATTTTTAGCCCCATATGAATTACTAATTTCAGTGTTAGATATTACAATAAGCATATTTGCTTTTTCTTCATCTGAAGTAACTTTTCCAATTGCTTTAAAATAATTGTTCATAAAATCTTCAGATAGATAGGAAATATTAATTAAGTCATTTTTATTATTTTTTAATAATTTATTAGATTTCAAATGAATACAACCAAAAATACATATTATAATCAAAATTACAAGTAAAATACCTCTACCTTTTTTATTCATAATCAACGACTCCTATTTTATTGATTATATTGTATCATATTTCGACAAATTTTTGTATTAAAAATGTATTTTCTTTTTAAACTTTCTTTATATTTCATACTATATGTTTATTTAAGCTAATATTATTTATAATATTTTTGATAATATTTTGCTTTTTCTTAAGATATAAACAGAAATAATACTACAAATAAAAATAATAATTGTAAATAATGGCACACCAATCAAAGCATTTATTTTAGTATAATCAAATATTTTAGTAGTTATATCTAAAAAAATACCATGAATTAAATATACTCCTAACGATATATCAGAAAAAAACATAATAATATTATGAGGCTTAGATGAATGAAACCAATTATAAATCAATGTAAATAAAACAAATGAACACAAAATAATATATGGAGCTCTATAGGCAAAAAAGTTATTATAAAACATATTAAACTGAAGTGTTGATTTATAATTTAAATATATACTAGCACTATAAGATATTAAAAGCATTAGTATTGCAATTATATTATATTTATTAAGTTTTTGATTTTTAATGTAGTTATATAAATAATAACCAATAACAAAATAACCTATATAACAAAAAATAGTAAAAATTTGGGCAATTGTATAATTATACATACTTAGTGTAGAAAAAATAAACCAAAGAATAAATAAACATATTTTTATTAAATTATTTGCCTTATTTAAAATGTACTTTAAGATTGGCTGAATAAGATACAAAATTATAATAGTATATAAAAACCACAAATGAGCTCGATAAGGGCTAACTAATAACATATATAATTTATCATATTTTATTCCCAAATATAAATATTCCCAAATTAAATAAATAATATCCCAAGCAACAATTAAAATAATAAATTTAATTATCCTATTTATATATTTACTTTTATCAAAGTTTCTATTTAATAAAAGAGCTCCGCTTATCATAAAAAAAATTGGAACACTTACACGTGAAATAGTATTAAATATTAATGAAAAAACATATGAATTAGAACTTATTAATCCATATTTTCTACAATAAATATTTGATACATGAATTATTATTACCATTACCATGGATATTGCCCTAAGTATATCAAAAGAATATTCTCTCGTCTGTTTCATTTTTTCTCCTTTACTACTTACTTAAAAATTTGCCTAAATTGCTCTATAGAATAAATCTTAAAATTATCATTTAATACAACATAAGAATTAGCATGATTTTTCTCTGCAATTTCAAATATTTTCCTCTTTTTCTTTATTGTGCCCTTTTTTGTAACTTTTTCAACATAATTAGTACTGTCTAATTGTGTTGTAAGTGTAGTATTGATATATTTATATTCAATTTTTGTCTTATTACCAACCTTTTTTTTATTTTCATACAAATAAGTTGAGTAAACATTATTGTTTAATTCTCCCTTAAATACAACCAAAAAATCGTTGTTAATCGTATTATCGCGCAATTTAATATAGTAAAGAGAACTAATAAATATTAATGTCATTATCACAAATGTACTTAAAATAAATATTTCATTTTGTTTTCTTTTTATTTTATTAATTAATTTATTTTGAGACATATTTACGCCAACTTTCCTTTAATCAGTATACCATAAAAAAACTATGTTTCAAATAGTTATAATCTTGCTCAAGATAATATAATGTTAATTAAAGACTAAGGCAATAATTGAACCCAATAGTATTAAATCATGTTTTCCTTACAATTCTAATTTAGCTTATCTTTCTTCTAATTTTTTTATTTAAATTATTAAGTTTTTCTCTAGATAAATTATATTTGCTTTTCCCTCTTCTAGTTCTATTTTTCTGTCACATATACTAATTTTTCTTTATTAAAAAAAACCTTGCTAGGTTTTTATCATAATATTAAAATAATTATTAAATCTATCTATTGGGATTTCGTTTTAAGATCTTTTGAGGTTCGTTATATATGGTTAATTGATTTTGGGCTCTTGTACAAACTACATAATAAAGCTTTTCATCTCCTGATCTATAACTATCATCTAAATCGTTATAGGCTATAACCCCATCAAATTCTAAACCTTTAGATAAATAAGAAGGAATAACAATAATAGATTCTTTTATTTGAGTATCACTTGAAGAAATTAATTGTATTTCAGGTAATTCATAATTACTTAATTCTTTAAATATCTTTTTTGCCTGATTATTTGTTCTAGTAATAACGGCAATCTTATTCATGCGATTATTTTTCATATTTTCTATATCTTCACGTAGATTGGAAAATATGTCTTGCTTTGAACACGTTTTAATTTCAACAGGAATATCTATAGGTCTTCTGACAGAGCAAGCATTGTTTATGTTTAAAATTTGATTAGAATAATCAATAATTTCTTGACTAGATCTATACGTTTTAGTTAATTCTATATATTTAGCAGATGAAAATAAATTTGAAATATCATAAAGGGTTTCATTATTAAATGGATTTAAGCCCTGATTTATATCTCCTAAAACGGTAAAAGCTGAATTTTTAAATATATTTTTCATTATATTAATTTGAAATGATGTGTAATCCTGAGCTTCATCTATTACCACCTGACGAATATGATTGTAATTTGGATAACCATTGATTGTAAAATACATATATAACAATCCTGAAATATCTTCATATGGAACTTGATTATTAGTCATTAAAATACTAGAAGGTTGATTCTTAAATTGATTTTTTAGAAAAAGCAAATATAAATTATAATAATCCAATTCAAGACCACTAGATTCTTGTAATTGTTTT
The DNA here is from genome assembly GCA_947628345.1 of uncultured Bacilli bacterium. GTDB lineage: Bacteria > Bacillota_I > Bacilli_A > RF39 > UBA660 > UMGS995. The sequence continues at coordinate 37,601 of CANQZM010000004.1, read as the reverse complement.
TTTATTCTATTCATATATGTTTTTTTTGCCAATCCTAAACGATTGCACACATATTCAGACAATAACTCAAGTCTTTCCTTAAAAGGGAATTTTTTAAATTTATCCATAAATAATTTTTTTAATTCTTGTGCACTAATACAGTTATTACCCATTTTTATATTATATGAAAAAGATATGCTGTTCTCATACAATTTTATAAAATCATTAAGATCCTTCTCATATTGAGTAGACATCTTGTATTCAATTATATGGTTCTCCTGGGCTGATTTATTATATACTCTTTCTAAAAATTGACTATAATTTTCAATATTTTTATAGGGTTTTAAATATGAAGATGCAAATTCACTAAATGTAGAGGTTAAAACATTTTGTTCTCCTAATTCTGGTAACACATTAGAAATATAATCAGAAAAAACATCACTAGGAGACAATATTAAAACATTATTAGACTTTAAATATATATCTTTATATAGAAGATAAGCTATACGATGTAATGCTACCGAAGTTTTTCCACTACCGGCTGCCCCTTGAACTATTAAGTATTTATCTTTATCATTACGAATTATCGTATTTTGCTCTCTTTGAATAGTACTAACTATATTCTTCATTTTGTCACTAGAAGAGGTAACTAAAATTTCCTGCAAATATTCATCATCAATATTGATATCACTAGAAAAACATCTTACCATCTTACCATCAACTATTTTAAATTGTGTTTTTGATAAAATTTCTCCACAAACTTTACCGCCAGGAGTATTATAACTAGCAGATCCTAATTCATAATTATAAAACATACTAGAAACAGGAGCTCGCCAATCATAGACATAAAATTGTATTTTATTTTGAACAGAAGTTAAACCAATATATATATCTAATTCTTCATCATCATTTTCTTCTTTAAAAACAATTTTACCAAAATAGGGAGAATTTAGTGCCTTTTCATATTTTGAAATAGAACTAATTTGCTGATTTGTAATATCTACACTATGATCAACTTCATATAATGCCAAAGCTCTTTCCTCATCTGTATAGTCTGATAAGTTATCCCACATAAAACGTTTTAAACCATTTATATCCTTAACACTATACTCAACATGTTTTTTAGCTTCATCAATTATAGATTTCAACACTTCTTTTACTTTTTCTAAGTATTCTTTTTCTTTTTTTAATTCTGATTGATCCATAGACATTTTTAATCACCTCCCTGTATGAAACAAAACTAATTGATTCTTATTTTATCATTTTTTATAGAATTTAACAACAAGTCTATTTGTTTTATATAATTTGTATCATCAATATTCATCAAATAAAAATGACAATAAGCATTAATAAGGCACCATTTTAATTTTTCATAATCAAATTTTCCATCCTCTAAATAGCCCGTTAAAAAGGCTTTAATATCTCCTACATTATTCATAAATTGTTGATTAGGCCTTAATACACATGCCCAAGCAATGTCTTGCTCCTTAAACCCTTTTCCACTATATTCGAAATCTAACAATCCAATAATTTCTTTATTTTTCCATAAAACATTAGCATAATGAAAATCTCCATGTATAAAAGTATTCATTTCTATAACAGGTTTATTATCTTTTAAATATGTAATATATGGTTGAATAAATTTATCAATTTGAGGATAATCTTCAATTTTAGGAACATCATTAATAATTCTTTGCTTTGCCATATTAAATCCATCTATAGGAATTTTATGAACTTTTGCTAACATTTTACCATATTTTTTTAAATATACCTGTAATTCGAATTTAGATAACTTTTGCTCAACAATATCTGATAATCTGTTACCTTCAATTTTTTCTAAAATAAGATATTTTCTATTTTGCACCTTACCAGACTCATAAACTTTAGGGATAAAATTTATATAATTATTTTTGTATAATAACTTCAAGTTTTTTTCTTCAGTGTCAAAATCAGCCATTTTACTTCGTTCAATTTTTAAAACAACAATGGATGAAATATTATCAATATAACACTCACACTCTAAAACATCATTTCCAGCAGGAAAATAATTAATAATTTTATTTAATTTGATTTTTTTAAATTTAATTTCAAAAGGATCCAAAATCAAATCACGCCACTGTTTATATTTTTTTTCCATAAAAAGCTCCTTTTTTTACTAATACAGCTGCTGATGTATTATCTTTTCCTCCTAATATACTATTATAATAGTCTTTTACAGATAACTCACAATTTTTCGAATTACTTTGTAATGCATATTCTACAATTTGATTAGCAACACTTTCTGAATTATTATTACTGACTATTGTTTGTAATTGATCATCAGATAAACAATCTGTAACACCATCCGTAAAAAGAAAAATCCTTTCATAATCTTGATTAGACACAATTAATTCATTAATAAGTAACTTTTTATTAGAACCACCTAAACTTGAGGTAATAAGATGATTTAATCTATGATATCTCATATCATCTTTACTCATAATTTTCTTTTGCATATATAAATTCCACACAATCGAGTGATCTATACTAACTTGTTCTAATTTATTTTTATTAGATAAATAAATTCGTGAATCGCCAATATTCAATAAAAAGGTATTACAGGAACTGATAATAGCTATGGATAATGTTGTTCCACCACCATTACAATATTTTTTAATGAGTGCATTTATCTCCTTTATTTTATTTTCAACCTGCGTGTATATATTTGACTCGGATTTAAAATAATTTATAGGTAATTGTTCAAACCAATATATTAGTTGACATAAGGCTATATTACTTGCTAAGGCACCATTACTTAATCCTCCCATACCATCAGCAATTGCTAACATTTTAAATTGATGATTAAGAGGATGCCTTATAATTAAAACTCCATCTTGTTGATCATTTCTATTTTTCCCAATATCTATGCAGGCACTCATATCATTTAATTGATAATAAGCATGTTTTAACTTAGCTTGTAAATGATATAAAACATCATACTTAGAATTTCTATTTTGATTATTATTCATAACTCACCATATTAATATATAAAAGGCAAACAGGCCATATCAAATGTTCGACAAGATTTTTTATGGTTTTTGCACTTATGGAGAGGACATCCACCTAAACAATCTGGTAACAATTTACATTTTATACACTCAGGATCTGAAAAAGCAGACATACAACTATTATACCAATCAACTATATTTTCTGGAATTAACTCTACTTCTCCACTATCAGTTAAGTTCCCTATTTTACAATTTTCATAGCCTATATCGTTAATACACTTCCAAATAGATAAATCTGGCATTAAATAGAAAAATTTTCTATCCGCACAAGCTTCACATGTTTGATAATTATATTTTTCTTTTAAAACAGGAAACCCTAATTGCATACCCAAATCAAAATACTCTTTTAAGGCATTTACATTATTACTATTTTTTTCATTATAAGCATGAGTATTATAAATAGCACGTATCAATAAATGAACATACTTTCTATTTTCCTTCTCTATACATTCTAATGTTGTTTTAACTTTATCTACCGTTGTATTATTTAAATTTATACGTAAAACAAATTTAAATTTTTCATAATCTTTTGATATAGGTATTAGTTTATTAATTTTTTCAATAAGTAAATCAAAAGTTTTTTCTCCATTTTTGAAAATTCTCATTGAATCATGATTTGTTTTATCAGAATCAATTGTTATTTGTAAAGAATAAAGATTATGGTTTAGTAAATCTGTAAAATTTTCCTCAGTTAAAAGAGACCCATTAGTAACTACACTAGTAAAATATTGATAACCATATTTTTCAGCATCTTGTTTTACCCAATCCAAAAATTCAAGACATTCTTTAACATAAAGTAATGGTTCTCCACCAAACAAACTTATTTGTACTACATTATGTAAATGAAAATTTTTTGCTGCATAGTTTTTTAGACCTGAAAAATATTTTTTTATATTTTGCTTACCACAAGTATAGTCTTTTTCACAACAATATGGACACTTAAAATTACATGACAATGAAGGAACTAAAACAATATTAAAGAAATTTGTTTCAAAATATTTTTGTTGATAAATATATTTTATTTCAGAAAACTCATCACGATTATCGTCAATAACAAATCCGTTATCAATTAATATCTTTTGTTCTTTTTTAGATAACTTTTTAAAAGCTTCAATATTTTCAAAAGCAGCTGTATCTGAATTTTTATCTAAAAAAAGACTAGATTTGGAAAAAGAATTATAAACTAAAATTTCGTCACCATATTTCTTTATAATATTATAATTACTTATTTTCATAAAAACCTCCAAATAAACCTAAAGAAGTGAAAAATCACTTCTTTAGCAATTACCATTTCCTGTACAACCACAGGCATCTAAATTATTGCGTACTGCAATTTCAAATTTACCATTCATAGATGTTTTTATACTAGAATGTGCATTATTCTGAGAACTATTAACTTGAATTATTTTCATAATCATACCTCCTCTAATAAATTATTCTATAGTATTGGAAAAATCATGTCAACTTAAATTTGCTATGATTTAACAAAATAATAAATACTCATATTAATATTTAGATATTTCAAAGTAATTTTTTAATTATTAAGGATAATAAATATCTATATCAACATCACCTGTAATTCCATCAACTCTTCCGTTATTACACAATTGCCACATTTTATATGGTTTTTCATAATTTGTAACACTAGTATAATGGGCAAGCCATATATCATATTTAGTCTCTAACCATATATTATCTAAATATGCTTTACTACTATAAATCAATCCACTATAACCTTTCTTTTCTATATCTTTTACAAATTCTTCAGCCATAGAAGTAAGACCAAAGAAACTTAAATGATATGAATTAAAATCTTGCCACTCCTCCCAATCAAATGAAATAGGTAATTTTAAGTCATAATCTTTTATTTGTTTTAGAACCCATTTAGCATCTTTTTTTGCTTTGGTTACTGAATTAGCATATGAATAAAAATAAACACCTACTGGCATTTTAGCCTTTTTGGCTTTTTCCATATTTATTTTGAATTTATCATCTAGAAAATATTGTCCATCTTTTCCCAGGCTTCCACCTACTCTAATCATAACAAATTCAACTCCACTTTGTTTTAGTTTGTCAAAATCAACATCACCTTGCCATTTTGATACATCAATTCCTATTTGATTATTTTTATTTTTATAATTTTTAACAATGTCACCAAAATTAATATAGTTTTCTGCAGAATTTTCTTGATTTGAACTAGTTTGTTTTGGAGCATAAACTTGTAAGATAAATGGGTGTTCTTCTTTGTTACCACTACTGTCCTCAGCTTTAAAAACCAATGAATAATTTCCTTCTTGATTTAAATCATATTCTCCTTCAATATAACATTTAGGATTACTATCATAATTATCACCACATAAAATTTTATCAGTTAAATTAATATCACTACCAACTTCTACACTATATGTATCATTTAACCAAATTAGGGGTTCTACCGTATCTACTACTTCTATATCATATTGATACTTAACTTTAATTTTATCATCATTTATATAACTAAATTTAATTATCTTTTTACCTAAAGTAGTTGTATCTATTTTTCTATCTTTTTCAATTTTACCGTTAATACTTCTAATATAATCAGACACTTTAACATCACTATTAAATTCTACTTTTCTATCTTTTACCAATGTAACTTCAATCTTAGCTGTTTTTATACGAATATAATTATATAGGCAAACTATACCGATAATACCCATGATACTTAATACTACCACAATAATTATTTTTATTCTTTTCACATTATCACCTACCTACCTAGTACAAATTCTATTACTATAATATACTTATTAATAAAATTTTTGCAAGAAAAAAGTAAATTGTATAAAATCACAATCTACTTTTTAACATTTTTCTTTGGAACTGTCTTAGCTATACTTTCATAATAGCGATGTAAATTTTTTTCCATATTTTTCATTATACTCATACGTTCTACTTTCCCAGCGGCAATATCTTCTGCATTATACTCATTATAATTTAATGCCTCAGCATAAGCATCACCACAAGTTAAGGCAACTGTATCAGTATATTCTTCTGCTATTCCATCATACAATTCTATAAATTTCTTAATATAACTAATTTGAGATTTTTTTAGACTATAATCTTCTTTTAAGACCCAAATTGTTTCTGGATTCAATGTAATAGACATTATTTTCCCCCTTCGCCTAATAGTCCTTAGAGTATAACACAAACTTTAATTTTTGTCAATTTTTTTAATTTTCATTTTTTGATTACCTTTAATTTTATCCAAGGTATCATTAATTTCATATTGTTGTCTCATATCATTAACTTCGTATATTCCTAAATCCATAGAATCTTCATTTAGGCCAATATACCAATCCTGACCTAAATATACTTTGTTATACGGAGTATTTTTTTCTTTAGATTGATGTTTTTGTAAAGTCTCCAAAGCATCAATTCTTTCAATATCTTTTTGATAATCTTGGTCCTTCATAATTACAGGTTTTCTAGTTCTTAAATACCTACAATTATAGTCATGTGTCCACTCTATTTTTTTAGCATACTTAGATTTACCAATTACAAACACCTGAGAAGCAATATCACAATGGGGTAAATTAGTATAAAAATCTAAATCGTTCATAATTTTAAAATTTCCCCTATCCATATTAAATTCATATGATAAAAATACATATTCTAAATTATCACCATTATTTTGGGAAGCTGTTAAAAATTGACTAGCAATTTGTTTTAAAAAGTCTTTTTCATATAAATTTTCATTAACTCCTCTTTCTCCCATTATAGGAGCCATAATTATAAAATTACCTCTTCTTAAAATGATTGATCTTCCTACGACTTTATCATCAGAACTATTCTTTATAAATAAAACATCACCTGTTTCACTATTAATAGCTTCTTGATATGCATCCCTACCTGCTCCATCAATTCCAATACAGCTGTCACAACTAAGACTTCCAATTAATAGTCTTTGTATTTCCGCTGTTCCTGATTCATAAACATATTTCTTATATTCTCCCGAAATAGGTGGTATAAAACTACTAGATAAATTAAGCATATTTAAATATGGCAATATATAATCATTAGGATCATAGCTAATTGCATAATTTCTCAATATGGTTAAAACCGTCTTTTCTCCTAATATAGATAAAGTTTCGTTTTGTGCAGTTGAATATGCATTTGATAATTCTAAAATTTTAGGAAATTTATTAAGAATATAATCTGTGGTCAATTTACTTACGCCTAATCTTTCCTTAATTTTATCAAAATAAATTATTATATTTATAAAAGCATCCGAATTAAATTCAGAAAAAACATTGACTAGTGGTAATAATTTTATTATCCCTTTTAACTCTTCTTTATGAGCCCTTACATACTTTTTTTGTTCATCACTTAAAGACACTAAAAAGTCCATACTATTTTGCCTTGTTCTATTTATTTCATATATTTTCAAATCATGGCAATTAAACTTTATATTATCTTTAGAAATTTCTTCAGTTTCTAATTTAACATTATCAAAATATGGAAATAAAGTTTTATTATAGGCATTAACAATTACCTGACATTGTCTTTTATTGTAAATTGGAAATTTATCTTTTAAAATTTCTTTATTTAATTCTCCTGAAAGAAACAACTTATCTAACCCATCATAATCGGTAGAATTGAGCCTAAAAGTTTTATAAATACTTCTTTTATGTGAAAGAACATCATGTACATTTGCTAAATTGTTATTTAGTTGTTCTTCTGATATATTATAATTTTTTAAAGTATTGTTTCTAATACTAGTTAATAATATTGCTAATTTTTGTTTATTAATTAAACACTGATACTTTTTATCTGTCAAAGAAAACTGCTGTATCAATTTTTTCGTTTCTTTTATTTTATTAGCCTTTATAAAAAACGATTGCTGATCATTTAAAATTTCATTATAAAATGCTGTATACTTTTTATCTCTAAATTTCATATCTTTATATTCATCATAAATCATATTGAATTGATTATAATATTTTTCAATTTTAGTATAAGTCTTAGTAATACTGCTAAATTTACCAACCATAGTTGAAGTAAACATTTCCTTAGATACTAATGGATGTTTATTTAAGAATTTAAATATTATATCATTTATTTGATTCACACTGAAAACGGGTTTATAAAATTTTTCTTTACTATATTTATATAATAATATACCATCTATTAACTTATTTAGATAATTATAATATTCCTTTTGAATTTTTATATCAGCTTCGTTACATATAATTTGTAATATTCCATATCTATCCATACTTTTTCCCCTTTTTTGTAGGCATATTATACCACAAAAGTTATAAAAAAGCTAGTATTATATTGCATACTTATTATTTGCCTACACTTGGTTAAGTTTTGTATCTATTATTTTTATATTTAACAAAGCAAAAACACATGTAATACTTACACCTAATTACCAAGCAAATCACTGTAACTAGATTACATATCTACATGTGCCTTGTTTATCTTAGATTATATAATATAAGCAAAAATAATTTTTATAAATAAGATTTTAAATGCTGAATTGCTTTTTCCTGAAATTTCAAATATTCCCTTGCTATTTTCTTGTATTCCTTATCCAAATCTTTTTCATATTGCTTTAGTTTTTTTTCAATTTCAATTGAACCCATTGATACACCTTGGATCATCATATCAGCGATCGCAGCATCACTATTATCTTCCTTTACTTCCTTATTAATGCCCATGGAAGAGCCCATTTTTGCCATCATGCTTGGACTACTTACTTTTTTATCCGCCTTTTCTAATATTGCTTTTGCATCTTCAGCATATTTTTGATAATCTTGTAATATTTCTTCCAAATAAGCTTTAATTTTGTTATCTTTATCCTTTAATGATTCTAGTAATTTTGTAATAGTATAACCACCCATTGACGCATCGTGGTGAATTTGTTCTAATAATTCGAATTTTTCTTCCATTCTTATTCCTCCTAATTTTATTATTAGAAGTTTTCTTTATTTTATACAAAATCACCTATTCTAATATTAACGATTATTCCAACTAGATGGGAAGGTCACCAAATTTCCAGGATTAATCATATTACTTGTATAACCATTATATGAACAACCACCATTATTTTTCCATTGACAATAAGAAATTTCCAAATGTAAATGCGGTCCAGTGGAACATCCAGTGGTTCCCATATATCCTAAAACAGTATCCTTAGTAACAAACATTCCTTGACTTATTCTACCATAACCTCTTAAATGCATATATGAAGAATAGATATATCGTCCGTTATAGCTGTGTTTTACAACCACAATTTTAGCATTACCATTACAAGAAAATCCCATATTTCTACACCAATAAGAACTAGTACAATTATCTTCATAAATTGCATGAATTGAACCAGTCGCGATAGGATACACTTCTATTGATTTATTACTACTACTCATATCGTATCCGATATGACCGCTACTAAATCCTCTAACAATATAACCATTAGAAATTGGTCTTGAGAATGTCCCTACACTAGGTAAACTTCCTGAAGAACTTTGTGATTGTCTATATTGACATGCTAAAATATCCTCATTTACTCCACAATTTAAACGTTTAAAATATTCAACATTAGCTTTTGCTTCTTTTATTTGTTCTTCAATGCTTGGCATAGATTCTCTGATGATATTACTATCTGCATCTATTCTAGCCTTTTGATCTTTTAAATCAGCATTTAAACTTTTTAAGTCTTCTTGTTTTTGTTTTAATTCATTTTGTTTCTTATTATTTTCATCAATTAATCTTTGTAGTTCTTTCATTAAATTATCATTATATTCAGTTAATTGTTCTACAACTGATATTCTATAAATCATATCTTTGATACTGGTAGCACCAAAAATATACTCTAAATAAGCATTATCATTCATTACTACTTGAAAGTACTTCATTAATTTTTTACTTTCAGCATCTTTTTCCTTTATTTTTTTATTGCTTTCATCTATTTCTTTTTGTAACCTAGTTACTTCATCTTCTGCTTGTTTTATTTCATTTTCTATTTCTGTAATTCTTTTCTTTATTTGGGCAACTTCTTCGTTATTTTTAGCTAGTTTGTTTTTCTTCTCTTGCAATTCATTAGTATATTTGGCTATTTCATTTTCAAATTCCTTAATAGTTTTGGCTTTAATATTTTTCGGTAGTGCTACAAAAAATATTATTATTATTAAGAAAATAAATCCTATTTTCTTAGTCATCAATTAAACCTTTAAGTATTTTCTAACGGCACTAGCACTACCTATCATACCTACTACTATACCAATAATAACTATTATTCCTGAAGCTTGATATATAAATGGTTCTGGACTAATTAGTTGAATAATTTTAGTAAATAAATATCCATTAAAATGATCGTAAAAAGCCAAGTAACCAAAAGTAGTTAAAATTACTGGAATAATTGATCCAATTAATCCTAAGATCATACCTTCTATAATAAATGGTGTTTTTATTGAAAAATTACTAGCACCAACTAAACGCATAATACTAATTTCTCTTTTTCTTGAAAAAATAGTCAACTTAATAGTATTAATAATTAAAAATACCGTTACTAAAATTAAAGCTAAAACTACACCATATGCTATCTTTTGAATTGAGGCAAAGGCTTTAACTAGGCGTTCTACCAACCCTGCTCCATATCGAACTACAGCAACTTTATCTAGCTTTTGAATTTGTTTAGCTGTTTGACCAATTTTTTGGATATTTTTTACCTTTATTTCGAATTTATCACGTAATGGATTTTCTTCTTTGCTCCACCCTTTTGTAACAGTTGCAAAAACATCGGAAGTTTCCGCCATATTTTCTTTTTCTTTTTCTTTATCTTCATAAATATAACTATCAATATTTTCTATCTGTTTGATATTTTTTTTCATAGTTGAAATATCTTCTTCTGTAGCATCATTATCCATAAAGGCAATTATGGTTAAATCACTTTCTATTTCTTTAGTAAAATTCTGAACATTAAATGAAGCTAAAATAGAAAGTGCCACTATTATTAAGGTAATAGTAATACATGATATTGAGGCCAAGGATAAACTAAAATTTCTACATACACTTTTTAAAGCATCTCTAATGCTTCTACCTAACATTCTAATTATCTTCATCGTCATATGTTCCTTTCTCTTGGTTATTAACTAGCCTTCCATCTTTTAACGTCACTACCTGTTTTTTCATTTTATTAACAATATCCTTATCATGAGTAACCATTAAAATTGTGGTACCCCGTTTTTGATTAATTTCTTCTAATACTTTCATAATTTCCATACTCATATCAGGATCTAGATTACCAGTTGGTTCATCGCATAACAAAAGTTTAGGGTTATTTACAATAGCTCGAGCTATAGCTACTCTCTGCTGTTCCCCACCGGACAACTGATCCGGATAATTATGAACTTTATTTTTTAACCCAACTAATTCAATAGCTTTAAGTGTTTTTACTCTAGTTTCATTTTTAGTAGCACCAATAACTTCCATAGCAAAAGCCACATTTTCATACACAGTTAACTTTGGTAATAATCTATAATCTTGAAATACTATTCCTAGTTTACGACGCAATTTATAAACCTTTTTATTTCTTAATCTAGCAACATCAACTCCACCTACTACAATTTGACCACTTGTAGGTTTTTCTTCTCTATAAAGCATTTTTATTAAAGTTGATTTTCCGCTTCCAGATCCACCTATTACAAAGACAAAGGATCCTTTCTTTATTGATAAAGTCATATTATAAATAGCGGTAACACCATTTTTATAACGCTTATAAACATTTTTTAGTCTAATTAAATCCATCTTATCAACCACCTTAGTATATACAGTATAACATAAATTTCGACAGAACAAAAGAGCATTTAATAATGTATTTTTTACCAATAAAAAAAGACTTCTTTAATAAATTAAGTTAAATAAGTCTTCTATAATTATTATTAGCCATATTTAATTCAAATTTTTAAGTGTTATTCTCCACCATGGACTTGATATGCATCACAAACTAAAAAGAAAACGTTTGGATCTATTTCTTTAATTCCCTCTGTAGTTCTAAAATATTCCCTAGAAGGAATAACTGTTAAAATAACTTCCCTTCTTTTGCCTTTAAATCCCCCTTTTACATCAAACACCGTTGCACTATGATGTAGTTGTTCTATAATATATTTTCTAACTAAATTTGTTTCAGTAGTAACAATATAAAATGCTTTGTTCTTTGAAACTCCTAATATTACCCTATCTAAAACAAAACTATTAATAAACAAAATTATTAATGCATACATAACCATCGTCAAACCAAAATAAAAGCCACCTAAAAGCACTATAAATCCATTGATAATAAATGAACTTTTTCCAATTGGAATTTTAAACTTTTCATAAATAATTTGACTAATGATAGGAAGTCCACCATTGCTAAAACCTGTCTTATACATAATACCATTAGCAAATCCTCCAATTACCCCAATAAATATTGCGATTAAAATAACATCTGACGTATCTATAATGATATTTGCTGTAAAAAGTGATGTTAGTTTTACAAATAAAGGATATACAAAAGTAGCTACTATACTTCCAGATGTTCTTTCTACTCCTAAAAATATAAAACTTAGTATTAATAAAAAAATTGATGTAAACAAAATAATTATAGAATTATCTACATTAGTTAAATAATTAATAATTAAAGCAATACCATTAACTCCACCTGTTACTATTTTTGTTGGTACTATTAAAAGATTAAAAATTATGGCATTTACTAATAAAGCTAAAATTAACATAGTATATCTTATTAATATAGTTTGCTTCTTATCCATTAATTTTATATTTCTCATTATTCCCCTCCAACAACTTCATATGCATCAGTCACAACAAAAAATGCATTTTTATCTATTTCTTTTATACCTTCTTTTAATCGATAATATTCTTTAGTAGGCAAAACTGTTAAAAGAACGGTTTGTTTTTGTTTTTTATACCCACCTTTAGCTGGAAATACAGTTACACCATGATTTAAACATTTCATTATATATTCTTTAATTTTAGTTTCTTCTTCTGTAATTATATAAAATGCCTTACTATCTGATATACCTAAAATAACTCGATCAGACATATAACTTACTAAATACAAAACGATAATTGAATACATTAATTTTGTTGTACCAAAAACAAAACCTGATAAAAGAACAATACTACCATCTATAAATAACATACTTTTACCAATTCCTATTTTACAATATTTAGAAATTATTTGATTTAAAACATCAGTTCCTCCTGTTGAAAATCCAGCTTTAAAAATTATTCCAATTCCAAAGCCATACAATAATCCACCAAATATAGTTGATAGTAACAATTGAGAATTATCTACACTCAAATAAGTACTAAGACGAGCAGTTGCCTCTATAAATAATGGATACAATAAGCTTCCCAAGATGGAACCACTAGTTTTATTAGCACCTAAAAAAATATAGCTCATTATTAATAAAAGAAGAGACATAAATAGAATAAACAAAGATTTATTAATACCAAATAAATGATTTAAAATAATAGAAAGTCCACTAAAACCGCCTGGAACTATATCATTATTTGCTAAAAATAAATTAAAAGATAAAGAGGCAATAAAACATCCAAAACAAAATTGAATATATCTCTTACCTCTTGATTTACTTTCTACTTTCTTATCAATTAAATATAATTTTGCAGTATTCAAAAAACGCATATTATTGGCCCCTTTTTAAATTACTCTCTATAAATATATCGATATCACCATCTAATACTTTTGAAACATTACTAGTTTCTACATTAGTTCGATGATCTTTTACTAAAGAATATGGATGCATAACATAACTTCTAATTTGTGATCCAAATTCAATATTTTCTTGCTTTCCCTTTATTGAATTTAATTCATTTGCTTTTTTTTCTTCTTCTAACAAAAATAATTTTGTCTTTAATACTTTGATAGCTTGTTCTTTATTTTGAATTTGACTTCGTTCATTTTGACATGTAACCACAATTTTAGAAGGTATATGAGTAATTCTTACCGCTGAATCAGTTGTATTAACCCCTTGCCCTCCTGCACCTGTTGATCGATAAACGTCTATTTTCAAATCTTTTTCATCTATAACAATATCTATATCTTTTTTGATATCAGGAATCACTTCCACAGAAGCAAAAGATGTATGTCTTCTATTATTAGAATCAAACGGTGATAATCGTACTAATCTATGTATTCCTTTTTCATTTTTTAAATAACCATATGCATTCATTCCTTTTATTAATATAGAAACACTTTTGATTCCAGCTTCTTCACCTGCTTGGTAATCTAAAATCTCTACTTTATAGTTTTTCCTATCACACCATCTTATATACATCCTATATAACATTAAAGCCCAATCACATGATTCAGTTCCTCCTGCCCCAGGATGAATTTCTAAAAGGCAATTTTCTCTGTCATATTTTCCGTTTAACAACAATAATAATTGAAGATTTTCAAGATCTTTTTCCATAGTTTGAACTTCTTTTGAAACGCTTTCTAATATATCATCATCTTCTTCATTTTCTAATAACTGTAACATTTCTAAATTTATTTTTATGGATTCTTTTAACTTTATTAGAGGTTCTACTAATTTTTTTAAATCATTTATCTTATTGATAATATTTTCTGCATCTTCTTTATTATTCCAAAAATTATCCGAAACACTCCTTTTTTCGAGTTCGGTTAATTCTTGTTGTTTACTATCGCAGTCAAAGTGACCTCCATAATTCATTTACTTCAATATTAAATTCTTCTAATTTCTTTTTATTATCATTTGCACTCATATAAATCTCCTTTTATTTATATTATACACAAAAGGTCATATATAATAAATATTTTTAAATAATATTGTATATTTTCTCTATAGATGCATACTATATTATTGGAGATACTTCATGTAATATTGTGAAATCTCCTGTATATAGATTGGCATTTAGTTAACAGTACTAAATGCCTTTTTAGTTTTATATTAATTCTTTTTAAAACAAGTTGTTATTTTATAAATTAAAAATATTGAAATTAAACTAACTTCAATACTTCTTAATATATAAATTTTAAAACTGCATTAAATGAAGAATAACAGCTATTATCATTGCTAAAATTACCATAGATATTGGGAATATCAAAAAACTAACAAAGGCGGATTGAGATAAATCTGTAATATCTCTATATAAAGCTTTAGTTTCCTTATCTGCCGTATATCTACCATTGGTCTTAGCTTTTTGGTAACCTGTTGTAGCACTTAGACCCTCTTCACCTGTTTCACTAACCAATTTATTAAGTCTTCTTTCATTATCAGCATTTTTGTATTGATAATAGTAGACAATAGAACCACTTTCAATAACTCCTCGTAAATAATTACAATCTTCTTCAGGCAAATATTGGGCAAAGAGATTAAAATTTTCTTTTAGAAAAGTTGGTTTCAAAATATTCAAATCAATATTTGCGTACGTACTAATTTGAATAAAGGCTAAATTATAAATATCTTCGTTAATTATCTGTTCTCTATATTCGTTAGGCATTTTTGTAACTGTTTTATATTTTATAGGTGTAAGAGCCTCAGGGTTTACAATCTCTATTTGTTTAGGATTAAAATTTTTTATATAATGATTGTTATCATGAATATAATGCATAGTTTTAGACATATTATAAAATAATTTTTGTTTTTCTTCTAAAGTGTGATTCTCATCTAACCAATCTTTTAATGTTATACTCATATACCATTCACCTATCTTAGTTTTATCATAATTACATGAAAATTACAAATCTTAAATTTTTAAAAATGTAAACTGATTTTTTAATTTTTCTCTACATAAATGAAGACAATTATCAACTGAACTCATGGGTATATCTAATAATATAGCAATTTCTCTATATTTAAATCCATTAAATCTTAATTCAAAGATTAAACTTTGTCTTAGGGGTAAATTATTTTTAAATTTTATAAGTTTATTATATAATTGAACTTCTTCTATATAAGTATAAGGATTATTATTTATAGTTTCATCTTTAATTATGTCCTTAATAGTTAGATTCTCTTCAAATTCTTGTTCTATAGATAAAGATTTATTAAGATATTCATTCTTTAAAGTTAAGAAACTACGACAAAAACCCCTAATTTGTCGTTCAATGCATATTAATGAAAAAGTGTAAAATAAAACATTCTGTTTTTCATTAAAAGACTTAATAGCGTTATCTAAGCCAATATATCCTTCTTGGATAAAATCTTCTAAATCTCCACAATGATAATTCATTTTTGAATAATATTTTTTCGCTATTGAATAAATTATAGGTTTATATTTCTCAAATATAGTATCAATAGCTATATCATCATTTTCTTTTATTAAGTACAATTTTTCATAATCATTAATTTTCTTATATTCCAAAATATTACCTACTTTCTATTTTGGACTGCCTCATATATTAAAATTCCTGCTGAAACGGAAGCATTTAAACTATTAACTTCTCCAACCATTGGAATAGTTGCTATAAAGTCACACGAATTTGCTACTAATTGACTCATTCCTGAACCCTCATTACCTATTACTAAAGCAATTTTTCCATCATAATTAATATTTTTATAGTCTGTTCCTTTCATATCAGAGCCAATAATCCAAAAGCCGCCTTTTTTTAATTTTTCAATAGTATTTACCAAGTTACTTACTCTGATTATTCTCATATTTGTCAACGCACCAGCACTAGTTTTCATTACTGTCGCATTAACTAAAACCTGTCTATCTTTTGGAACTATAATAGCATCAACACCGGCTGCTTCACAAGTTCTAATTATAGCTCCAAAATTATGTGGATCTTCTAGATGATCTAAAATTACTAGTAATTGTGATCCATCTTCCAATACATCAGCCAAATTTTGATATTGGTAGTCCTTAATATCTAGTATTATACCTTGATGAAGTCTAAAACCAAAATTATCAATTTCTTTTTTTGTCAATATTTTTGTTCTAATTTTATTTTTTTCTAGACCAGAAATTATATTTTTATCGATAAACCCCTCCTGTAAATAAACATTTTTAATTAAATATGGCTTTTTTAATAATTCTTTAGCCACATTTTTTCCATATACAATCATATTATTTATTCAAGATGAAATTCATAATTTCATCAATCCTTTCTCTTTTCTTTTCCAGTTCTAAATAACCAATTAAACATTCTAAACCTGTCGCATATTTATATGTAATAATATCACAATTTTTAGGATGAGAGTTTGTTTTATAATTTCTAGCCCTTTTAACTATAGATAATTCCTCATCACTTAAAAAATTATCATTTATCATTTCATATAAAAATTTACTTTGATTTACAGCACTAACATAATTAACTGCTTCTTTTTGTAATATACTTACATTATTTATACCTTTATCTATTAAAAATTTCCTAATATAATCTTCATAAATTGTATCTCCTAAGTAAGCTAAAACCAAGACATTAATTTCTTTTGTTTGCATAACATCACCACTAATTTAAGTATATCACAATATAATTTAATTAGTTCAAAATTTATTTTTAAAAAAAGAGAAATAATTAATTTCTCAAAACACATTTTATTTATAATTTTTTTAATTCTTGCTCATCTAGTCCAGTTAATTGTGATATTTCCTCTATAGAATAATTTTGCTTCATCATTTCTTTAACTATTTTTTCTATGCCTTCTTTTTTACCTTGCTCTATTCCTTCTTTTAATCCTTTTTCTAAACCTTGTTTAACACCTAATTCATAACCTTCACTTCTAATTGAGTTCTCAATCTTTCTATTATCTTCTTCTGCACTCATGTACTCTCTAAACTCCGGGTTTTCATTTACTCTTTCTATTTCTTCCATATATTTTGATACCACCTTATCTTTTTCTGATAGCTCTTCTAATTCTTTTAATCCTAAATCTAACATTAAGATATATTTATTTTTTTCTATCTCTTCTTTGTTTTTATTGTACCAAAATTTTTTATACTTTTCCATGTTTATCTCATAGATTATTAAATTATTGACATACTTATTTCCTTTTTCATCTTGGACCATATATTTTCTTATACTTTCCTCATTTTTTATATCATAACTAAAGTTTATTTGAATTATTAAGGTCTTCTCATTATATTCTTCTCCTACTAATGTATGATGTGAATAGATATCACATATATAAGCCATATTTCTACTATTTAAATAATTAGGATTTTCTGTATTTACTTCTACTTGTATTTTTCCTATATTGGTTTCTAAATATAAATCTAGATGTTTTCTTTTTACTTTTAGATTATCTACATTCCTTTCTAAATTTAAAAACCGAATCTTTTCTATTTTTACTCCTAATACTGTTTCCAATACTTTTTCTAAGATATCTTTGTTTTCTTCTTTCATGAACACTTCTTTAAAGGCTCTATCATATTTACATGTATAAAATTTTTCCATAAAAATTCCTCCTTACTCTATTATTAGTAAAGAGGACTATTTTTCCTTAATTATTTTTTTAATTTTACTAATTATTAATTTAACAACAAGATTTAGAAATTTTAATTCTAAACTATTTCGTAAGTAGTTCCTTCTCTAGTATCTATTAATCTTATACCCTTTTGAAGCAATTCATTTCTAATAGCATCAGCTTTTTCAAAATCCTTATTCTTTTTAGCTTCTGTTCTTAATTTTATTTTTTCTAAAATCTCTTGTTCTAGATTATCACTAACTTTTTTATCAACTTCTTTAGTTAAATCCAATGATAAAACCGTATCAAAATCTTTAATAATTTCAAATTTAGTTGCATCATTTAACCTATCGTCCTTCAAAACATCATAAGTAACTGTTAACATAAGAGATGTATTTAAATCATTTTCTAAAGCTTCTTTAAATTTATTCTGATATTCTGACTTAAATTGATAATCTATATTTCCTACTCTATTTAAAGACAACACTTTGTTTTTTAATTTATTATAAGCTATTTTTGCTGTATCTAGTGATTCAAAACTAAAAATTAACGAATTTCTATAATGACTATTTAAACAAAAATATCGATAAATCAATGGATTATAACCCTTTTCTTTTAATAAAGAAACTGTTAAAAACTCTCCTTTAGATTTAGACATTTTTCCGCTATTATCATTTAAATGAGCCCCATGACACCAATAGTTACACCACTTATGTCCTAAATATGCTTCACTTTGAGCAATTTCATTAGTGTGATGAGGGAATATATTATCAATACCTCCACAATGAATATCTAAATGCTCCCCCAGTGTCTTATATGAAATACCAGAACATTCAATGTGCCAACCAGGATACCCAATTCCCCATGGAGAATCCCATTTCATAATATGATTTTCAAATTTTGATAATGTAAACCACAAAACAAAATCAGCAGGATTTCTTTTAGCTGCATCCAATTCAACCGTATCACGAACTCCTACAAATAAATCTTCTGGGTTCTTACCAGACAGTTTATAATAATCTTTAGCCTTACTAATATCAAAATAAACATTCCCATTAGAAATATATGCATAATCTTCATCTATCATTTTTTGAATCATTTTAATATAAAGGTCTACATTATCGCTTGCTTTTTCGATAATTTCCGGTTTCTTAATATTAAGATCTTCCATATCTTTAAAGAAAGCTTCTGTATAAAATTCAGCAATTTCTGTAACTGTTTTACCTTCTCGTTGGGCACCTTGTAACATCTTATCTTCCCCAGTATCTGCATCACTAGTTAAGTGTCCAACATCCGTAATATTCATAGCCCTAATAACATCATAATTTAAATATCTTAAACCCTTTTCTAAAATATCTTCAAATATATATGTTCTTAAATTTCCTATATGTGCATAGTTATATACCGTAGGCCCACATGTATAAATTCTAACTTTATTATCTTCAAAAGGGATAAATTCTTCTATTTTTTTTGTCAAAGTATTATATAATTTCATGTAATCACCCAGTGTTAGTATATCATATTAATTGTTAAATAAAAAGATACTATTTTTACTTAAATATTGAACGAAAACTTAAAACAAATAAAATTATTATTCCAACAACCTTAGCAATTTTTCCAACCCTTTCACTTAGAAATTTACCTAACAACAACCCCAACATGGTAAAAACTCCACTTACTATAGTAAAAATTATTCCAGGTATTATTAAATTGATTTTTTCTAAAGATAAAGCTAGCCCCACAGTAAAACTATCTATACTAACTGCAAGTCCGAATAACAACATTTCCCATAAGCTATCAAGTTTATATTTACTATCCTCATCATTTAATGAAAATAACATTTCAATTGCTAAAACAAGAAAAACAATACCTAATATAATATTACTATATTTTGTTAAACTAAGTAAAAATATATTTCCTAATAACCCACTTAAATTAGGCATAACAAAATGATAAATTCCAACAATTATTGATAAAATTATTGCCTTTTTTTTTGCAAAATTATTCATACCATAAATAATAGCTAAAGAAAATGCATCCATGCTTAATCCTACCGCAATAAAAAAATAATAAATTATAGAAGACATATAATCACCTTCTATATTTTATTATTCTAATCTATGAAAAATACTTATCGATTACTTCTTTTATAAATGAACTGTACTCAACATCTGTTACATCTTCTTGTTCTTCAGCTTCAAGTAAACATAACGGTGGAAATAAAACGCACCAAAAATTTTCTCCTAAACCATTACCTAAAGTAACTACAAGTGACTCATACTCTCCTTCTTTATAAGTTACTCCTCTATAAGTTTTTTCTGGAAAATAATTCAACCCATAATTAATTGTATAATTATTATCTATATTATTTGTTTCCATAGTATTTTCTATATTAGTCTTAAACTTATTAAGATTGCTTTTTAAAGTTTTTCTAGTATCTTCTAAACTATTAGCTTTTCTTAACATAGGAAGGATCTCTTTTTCTAAATTAACCACTACTTTTTGCTTATTATCTTGATCTTTCTTTTGATTACTATTTGCAATTACTCTAAATCTAATTGCCTCTTTAGGAATAATAACTTGCTTACAACCATTGTTGTTACTAATAAAAAATAAAATAGTTAAAATAACTAATACTATTATAATCTTTTTCAATTTAAAACCACCTTTCATATAGATAGTGGTTTTAAATTGAATTTTTTATTCATTATTTTTAAAAATGAACAACATTCTATCTTTATCAGCTAAATCTTTTTTTACTTCTAAATTTACATTTTTTAGATAACAATTCACAATATCAATAATTTTAGGTGCTTGATTACATCCTATTTCAAAAGCAATTAAATATTTTTCTTTAACGTGATTTTGAATTTCTCTCAAGATTTTTTTATAAATATCCAATCCTTCTTGTCCAGCATACAAAGCTATATAAGGTTCATTTTCCTTAACGATAGAATCAATTTCTTCCTCCAATCCTATATAAGGAGGATTACTTATAATTATATCATATTTATCTAATACATTAGCAAAACAATCACTATGAATAAAATTAACATCGAGATCTAAATTTTTAGCATTTTCTTTAGCCACATCTAAAGCTTCCTTGCTTATATCTAACAAATCAACCTGGGCTTTAGGCAATTTCTTTTTTAAGGTTAATCCGATAACCCCGCTACCACAACCAATATCTAGAATTTTAACATCTTTTTGAAAATTATTTTCAATATATTTAAGTGTAGTCTCAACTAATTGTTCAGTCTCAAATCGAGGAATTAAAACATTTTTATTAACTTTAAATTTATATCCGAAAAAATTAACATAACCAATAACATACTGAAGTGGTTTTCCTTCTTTCAAAGCAGCAATCTCTTGCTTATAAAGTTCTATTTTATCTAACGGAACTTCTTCATTTAAACACGTTAACAACTCTAATGGATTCTTACCTAACAGTTCAGCAACTAAAATTTTTACGTGATCAGAATGACAATATTTTTTGCCATAAACAATCATTTCATCTATGGTCACTAATATTACTCCTCTTGACTTTTTTTACCAAGGTTAACATCTCTTCCTCTTTTTCAGTTCTCTTTGTTAAAAACTCTAAATCTTTTTCTAATAAATCAATATCTCTTACTTCTATATGATCAACTTCTTCTTTACACTTAATACAATATAGTTTTTTTTTATGAGCAAAAGGTCGCTCTCTTCCGATTATCCTACGAATAAAGGTTCTATTATAGCATTGTGGACAAATTAAATCTGTTTTAAACGTTTTTCTTTTATTCACTTTGTTGTTCCAACTTTCTTTTTTGATCCTCAGAAATTAGAGCTTGAATAATTCCATCTAAATCACCATCCATTACCCTATCTAATTGTTTTGTTGTAAAACCAATACGATGATCAGTTACCCTATTTTGTGGATAATTATAAGTTCTAATTTTTTCAGCTCTATCACCTGTTCCTATTTTACTTCTCCTAGTTTCTGTTTGCAAAGCTTCTTGTTCTTGTAATTTTTGTTCATATAATCGTGCTTTTAAAACCTTCATTGCTTGTTCCTTATTTTGAATTTGGCTTCTTTCATTTTGACATGTAACTACTGTATTAGTTGGTAAATGTGTAATTCTTACTGCAGAATCAGTTGTATTAACACCTTGTCCTCCACAACCACTAGATCTATAAATATCAATTCTTAAATCACCTGGATTAATAACAATATCAACATCATCATCAACTTCTGGCATAACTAAAACAGTTGCAGTAGAAGTTTGAAGTCGACCATTTGATTCAGTAACAGGAACCCTTTGAACGCGATGAGAACCACTTTCATACTTCAATAAAGAATAAGCACCTTCTCCTTTTATTATAAATTCTATTTGGCTATACCCTCCAGCACTTCCTTCAATAGAATTGTAAACACTATAACTAAATCCTTTACTTTCAGCATATCTAGTATACATTCGAAACAAATCACCCGCAAAAATATTAGCCTCGTCTCCACCAGCAGCTCCTCTAATCTCCATTACAACATTCTTTTTGTCATTTGGATCTTTAGGTATCAATAATATTTCTAGTTCCTGTTCTAACTTTTCTTTATCTGCTTCCAATCTTTTTAAATCTTCTTTAGCCATTTCACCTAATTCTGGATCTTTAGTCATTTCTGAAATATCAGTAATGTCTGTTAAAATCTTCTTATATCTTTTATAATAAGTTACTATTTCTTCTATATCTGACATCTCTTTAGATAATTCTTTTGTTTTATTTATATCACTCAAAACTTCTGGTTTAGTCAATTCTAGTTCAAGCTCTTGATACTTATTTAAGATAGCCTCTAAATGATTTATCATTTCATTCTTCCTTTCTCAATACTCATATTATACCATAATCATAATATAAAAACTAGAATTATTCTTCCAATTCTAGTTCATCTTCATCAATTACTACTAAATCTTTTAAATCCTCTTCTTTATCATCATATAAATTGTCATCTGTATCATCATAATTATCTTCTTCGATTTCTTCAGTAAATTCTTCCTTTGCAATTTCACCATCATCTTCTTCATCAGCCTCTACAATTTTAACAACTTTATCAGAGGTATGACGATTTCTTAAATCCCAAGTACCATCCTCTAATAAAATAAATCTTTTGTCGGTGGATAATGATGTGTAATAATCACCAATTTTGGTTTCAAAAGATGATTTTGGTAATTCTAAAAGAGTCATAATTTCTTTAAACAAGTCAGAAGTATTCATTGATTTTTTACTATCTTCTAGCAGATAGAATGTTATATCTTTATAAGATAATAATTCAAGTTCTTCCTTACTCATTTTCCTAACATCCATGATAAACCTCCTTAATCAAAGCATTATATGCATAACTAGATAAATTGAATAGGCAATAAATACAAATAAACTTATAACATATATTTACATTAATTACAATACTTTTTACATTTTTTCTGGTACTTTTAAACCTAATATGTCTAATAACAACAAATTAGTCTTATATACTATATTAGTTAATACTAACCAAGATTCTTGTAATTGTTGATTTTTTTCAATTAATATTTTGTTAGATGCATAAAATTTATTATACTTACTAGTAAGAGTATAAACATAATCAGCAATGTCATTTAAAGATTTTAAATCAAATGATTTTGTCAATATAGTAGGTAATTTTAATAATGTCATTATTACATCTCTACTGTCTAAGTTACCAATTATACTATAATTATTTTGGTTTAAACCACTAGCCTTAGTTAATAAAGACTTCATTCTAATAGTTGAATATAATAAATACGGTCCAGTTTTTCCTTCAACATCTGAAAATTTAGCTGGATTAAATATATAATCAGTACTACGAAATGGTAATAAATCAGCATATTTTAAAGTAGCCATCGCAATTAAGGAAACCGTTTCTTCAACTTTATCTTTTTCTACTATATCGTAGTTTAAATGCTTTCTAGTTTCATCCTTAACCAAATCAATTAAATTTTTTAAAGACATTACTGCCCCATCTCTAGTTTTAAATGGTTTTCCATCACTACCATTCATAGTCCCAAAACCAATATATTCTAATTTTACATGCTCATCTACAATATTTGCCATTCTACTAGCTCTAAATACTTGTTCAAAATGAAGTTGTTGCCTAGCATCAGCTAAATACCAAATTTCATCTGGTTTATATTTTTGTTGTCTTTCCATAATAGTTGCTAAATCGGTAGTTTCATAAGAACTTGTTCCGTTTGATTTTAATAATAATAAAGGTGGCATTGGTGAAGTTTCTCCTTCTTTTTTAATATCTATAATTAGGGCTCCTTCACTTTTTTGTGTTATTTTCTTTTCTTTACAAATTTTTAATAACTCTTCAATATATTCTTCTGCGTCACTTTCACCTTTCCACAATTCAAAGTAAACATTAAGTTGATCATATACTGTTTTTATATCTTCTTTAGATATTTCCACCACTTTTTTCCATAAATCGTAATAGCCTCTTTCATGATTTTGAAACCTTGAAGTCATAATTCTAGATTCTTCTAGATAATTTTCATCATTTTTAGCCTTCAAACTGGCTTCTGGATAAATTTGTTCCAAATCACTATTGGTAATTGGTAACTTAATATCATCATAACTTCCTGTATAATTAGGATCGAAATAAGGAAGAAGAGGATATCGCTTTTGAATTTCTAATAGTACTAATCCTAATGGTCTTCCGTAATCCCCCAAGTGAGCATCACCAATAGCTTCACAGCCCAATGTTTTAGCTAAACGCTTCAATGCTTCACCAATATTAGCACTTCTTAAATGACCAACATGTAGTGATTTTGCCACATTAGCTCCACCATAGTCCATAATTATTTTCCTAGGAGGCTTTTTATCAATATTATTATTGATATCGATATTCATTTGATTAACTGCATCAATTAAAAAACCATCGGCTAAACTAATATTTATAAATCCTGGTCCCGCAATATTAATATTTATAAACTTAGTATTAGTTTCTAATTCCTTTTTAATGTCTTCAGCAATATCCCTAGGATTTTTATGATACTTTTTAGCTAAAGGCATACTATCATTAATTTGATAATCTCCTAAATCAGGTCGATCAGATATTTTTAAAGTAAATTCTTCTATTTCATAACCCGCTTTTCTAATATGATTTTCTATTTCCTGTTCAATACTTTTAATGATACTCATCTAATCACTCCATTTCTAACTTATACTCATATAAATCATCAGATATTTTATATTCTAAAATAACTCTATTTTCAG
The DNA here is from genome assembly GCA_947628345.1 of uncultured Bacilli bacterium. Classification (GTDB taxonomy): domain Bacteria; phylum Bacillota_I; class Bacilli_A; order RF39; family UBA660; genus UMGS995. The sequence goes on along the minus strand of CANQZM010000004.1, from coordinate 11,863 downwards.
TTACTTCCACTTTCTTAACTTCTATTTCTAATTCTAAAGTTTTTCCTAACTCTTTGATATAGATAGAAGCATTTTTAACACTAAAATTAAGTTCCATATATATTTGTTTGTTATCTCTAATCAATTCTAAACTATCTAAATCGAATAATACACTTGTACCTGTTGTTTCTTGATAACTTATTTTGTTTTTGTGTTTTATTATTTGAACATTATCACTTTGTTTTCCATCTTGATTTTTAATTGTAATTAAGGCTTTTTTTTCCATATTTTACTCCATAAAATTTCTAGGCAAATTATATCATATTAATTTTCTTTTTACAAATCTTTTAGTATAAATTATTTCAACAAAATCATACTAAAGTTAGAGGTGGACCTATCGTGAAATTTTTAAAAAAAACTTTTAAATTAATATTAGTATTAATCATATCTTACATCTTATTCAAAGGTGCTCTATTTATTTACTTAAAATCAACTCCATCATTAGAAATCGGAGATGTCAACAATATATTACTATATGATAGCAAAAAAAAATTGTTCTTTCAAGGTAATGAGAGTAAACAATGGGTAGATTTAAAAAATATTTCTAAATATGTAAAAGACGCTACTATTTATACTGAAGACAAACATTTTTATAATCATAAGGGTTTCGATTATTTAAGAATTATAAAAGCTGGAATGATTAATATTTCTAAAGGAAAAACCACTCAAGGTGCTTCTACAATAACTCAACAATATGCTAAAAACCTATTTTTAGATTTTGATAAAACTTGGGAAAGAAAATGGAAAGAAATGTGGTATACCATCCGTATAGAAAATGATTATTCTAAAGATGAAATATTAGAAGGTTATTTAAATACTATTAACTATGGTCATGGCATGTATGGAATTGAAAACGCTGCCCAATTTTATTTTAATAAATCAGCTAAAGATTTAACTTTAGCAGAAGCAACTATGATTACGGGTATTCCTAAATCACCATCGAATTATTCTCCTCTAGTTGATTTTGATACAGCAAAGAAAAGACAAGCTTTGGTATTAAAGGCCTTAGTTGATAATAAAATTATCACCGAGGAAGAAAGTGCTCAAGCCTATGATGAACAGCTTAACTTGGTTGGTAAAACAGATGAAGAAGATTTATCAACGATTATGTATTACCAAGATGCCGCTATGAGCGAATTAGAAAAAATAGATTCAATACCTAGATCATTAATTGAAACTGGTGGGTTAAAAATTTATACCACTTTAGATTTAAATAGTCAATCAATTTTAGAAACTGCAATTAAAAATTCTATTCCTGAGGATTCTCAAGCCCAAGTTGCTGCGGTTATCATGAATCCTAACAATGGCGAAGTTTTAGCCCTAACAGGTGGCAAAAATTATAATGAATCATCCTTTAATAGAGCGATTGATTCTAAACGACAAGTTGGTTCAACAATGAAACCTTATTTATACTATACTGCATTAGAAAATGGGTTTACTTCTTCATCATCTTTTACTAGTGAAAAAACAACTTTTAATTTTGAAAACAATCAATCATATACACCCAAAAATAATAATGATGCCTATGGAAATAAGCCTATTTCAATGGGTACTGCGATTGCTTACTCTGAAAATATTTATGCTGTCAAAACACATTTATTTTTAGGTGAAGATGCTTTAATAAATACTGCAAGACGAGTGGGAATCACTTCTAAACTAGAAAAAATCCCTTCTCTTCCATTAGGAACTAATGAAATTGGAATTTTAGAAATGGCAGGAGGCTACTCAACTTTTGCTAATTTGGGTTATCAAATTACTCCTCATTTAATAACTAAAATAGAAGATAAAAATGGTAATGTGCTATATGAATATAAAGATACTAAGAAGTTAGTTTTAAATAAAAGTATTTGTTTTATTTTAAATAATTTATTAACAGCTACTTATGACAAAGATTATATTGATTATAATTATCCTACAGCAATTGGAATTGCATCTAAAATGACTCATAAATACGCTTTAAAAAGTGGAACTACAGACACAGATAACTGGAACATTGGGTTTAATTCAGAACTTTTAACCGCTGTTTGGGTTGGTTATGATGATAATACTAAACTGCAACCAAAAGAATATAAATATTCTCAAAATATTTGGTTAAATTCAATGGAAGAATCTCTTAAAGGAAAAGATGATTGCTGGTATGAAGTTCCTGAAAACATATCAACGGTTTTAGTGGAACCCATTTCAGGACGGTTAGCAACAGAATCAGATACCAAAAAAAAGGCTATGTACTTTATTAAAGGTACTGAGCCTAGTATTGCTACTCAAGTTTTCGATGAAAAAATACAAGATCATACTGCTACTTAATAATAGTTAAATAATCCCCTGTTTTTAGCAACGATCCATTAGCATCATCTGTATCTAAATGAAGTTCAAAGTCTGCTTCATCTTGAACTTTCAAATAAACATCTTTAAAAACTACTCCTTTTTCTCCATCATGAGCGACAGAAACCCTATCTATCCCAAGCAAACCATATTCTTGTTGCATTTGTGGAGTAATATGAATATGACGTGTAGCAATTATGGCACACTTTTTTTTGACAGCGCCTTTTGAACCAATAATTTCTATTTCAGATGCTCCCTCAAGATCCCCTGAATCTCTAATAGGAGGATCAATTCCCAATTGATAAGCATCTGTTTTTGATAATTCAACTTGTGTATAATTTCTAATAGGTCCTAAAACACGTACGTTTGTAAAAGAGGTTTTATCTGTTTTTATTGTTACTTTTAAATTAGATGCAAATTGTCTGGGCTGAACCAATTTTTTTACAATTTTTAGTTCAGTATCCTTACCAAATAAAATATTAAAATCCTCTTGAGTTAAATGTACATGTTTATTAGAAATACCTAATTTTACCTTCATTCTATCACACTCCTCAATTATTATAACACATGATAGTTAATTAATCTCCTGTTTCAAACAATATCAATCACAAAATTTAATTTCAACTTTAAAAATATTGTCTGGAAGATAGAAGTCTGTTATAATTATATAAGATTAGGAGATGTTCTTATGTTTTACATTGTTGTAGGATCGATAACTTTATTAGCACTTATTTTATTAATCATTGTAATTTTTTATAATAAATTTCAATTTGCGATTATAAAAATCAATGAAGCAGAAGAAAACTGTGATATGACTCTTCACAAAAAATATGATTTATTAACAAGAATGGTTCCTATTATAAGAAAGTCATTAAAAAACAAAAAACTTCTAGAAGAAAAACTTTCCATTTCGATAGAAGATTTGAATCATTTTGAATTAAATAATGTATTAACTGATTTCTACACTGAATTGTTTAAAATAATAGATGAAAACGAAAAACTCTTAAAAAGCAAACCTCTTTCTAATCTGTTAAATGAATTAAATGAAAATGAAGAAGAATTAATTGCTTGCATTACCTTTTATAATGACACCGTTGTTGAATATAATCGCCTAATTATTTCGTTTCCATCTAACATAATCAGATTACTATTTAGATATAAGAAAAAAGAATTTTATTCCCATGAAAAACACGAAATTTTTGAAATATTAAAAGAAGAAAATACAGATTAAATTAATCCGTATTTTTTATTCTACATTCCAATTTATTTCTTTTATATTATGTTCTTTTAAAAACTTATTAGTTTTAGAAAAAGGTTTGCTTCCAAAAAAACCATTATATGCTGAAAATGGTGATGGGTGAGCAGATTCTATAACATAATGAATTGAATTTGTAATCAATTTCTTTTTACTTTTTGCAAAGCTTCCCCATAAAATAAAAACTATAGGAGTATTTTTTTGATTCAATAATTTAATAACTTCATCAGTAAAATTTTCCCATCCCTTATCTTTATGAGATGCAGGATGACTCTCTTGAACAGTCAAAACTGTGTTTAAAAGAAGAACTCCCTCCTTAGCCCAAGGAATTAAGGAATTATTTTTAGGAAAAGGAATATTTAAGTCAGACTCCAATTCTTTAAAAATATTTTGTAATGAAGGTGGTTTTCTAACACAATTTTTTACAGAAAATGATAAGCCTTCGGCCTGATTTTTTCCATGATATGGATCTTGTCCTAAAATTACAACTTTAGTATCTTGATAACTTGTATATCTAAAAGCACTAAATATCTCGCTTTTTTTAGGATAAATGGTCGATTCGTGATATGCTTTGGTTATAAAATTAATTAACTCTTTAAAATATTCTTTTTCATATTCTTTTTTTAGCAAATCATCCCAATCATTACCTATCATATATACCACTCCTATTTATGATAACTTTCATTATTATTAATTTTAAATGCACGATAAATTTGTTCTAATAATAAAACTCTAAATAATTGATGAGGAAACGTTAACTTTGAAAATGATAAATGAAAATTAGCTCTTTGCTTTACTTCGTTTGAAAGTCCATAACTACCACCTATAACGAAAACTAAATTACTATTAATTACTAAAGTAGATTCTAATTTTTTAGCTAATTTCATAGAATCTAATTGTTCTCCTTCTAATTCTAATGTAATAACATAATCTTTTTCATTAATGAATTTATTAATTTTTATACCTTCTAAATCCCTAACTTTTTGAATATCTAAAAAATTTTCGTCTGCAACTTCAATAATTTCTATTTTAGTGTATTTACTTAATCTTTTCCTATATTCATCAACAGCTTCAATTAAATATTTCTCTTTAAGCTTACCCACACAAATTATTTTAATCATTTTATACCTCTATTAATTCAGATTCAAAATCTTGCTCTGCAATTAACAATTTAATATTTTTATCTTTTATTACTTCATAAGTTTCATTATATGCTAATTCCTTGGTATTGTTATTTTCACTTAGATGAGCTAATACCACATATTTAGTATTATCAGTAGTTATTTTTTTTAAATAGCCCGCTGTAGTCTTATTTGATAAATGCCCTCTATCACTAATGACTCTTTCTTTTAAAAATCTTGGATATATTCCATCCATTAACATTACTTCATCATGATTGCTTTCAATAATATAAATATTTTTATCAACCATTCTACTTAAATATTTACGATTAATATAACCAGTATCTGTTACATAAACTAAACTTTTATTATTATACTCCATAATATAGCCTACTGAAAAATCTGTATCATGAGATGTATGTATTAATTCTATATTTACATCATTTATAGAAAAATTATCATCTATAAATATACATCGTTCTTCAGGTACTATGTCTTTTAACTCATGGTACATTGCCTTAGGAATATAAATATTTATCTTTGTTCTTTTTACAAAAGTTTCTAAACCTTTAATATGATCACTATGACTATGAGTAATTAATAACCCTGTAATATCTTCATAACTTAAATTGTTTCCTGCTAAATGACTTTGAACGTTTAAATATGATTTTCCAATATCAATTAACAATTTAGTATCACCACAAATAACTAAAGATACATTTCCTTTTGATCCACTAGCAAAAACTTTAACTTTCATATTAATAGAAATTCATGGCATTTAAGGCAACACCACCCCTATAAGGGACTCCTTTCCAGATACTAAAATGTAGATGTACCCCTGTTGCATAACCAGTCATACCCATACCACCAATAACTTGACCTTTAGTAACATTTTGTCCAACAGATACATAATAACATCCTCTACATAGATGATTATATTGTGTGTAATATCCATTATGATGATCTATTACAATATGTTGCCCATTTATACCGTCCATCGCTATTTTCATAACGGTTCCACTTTGGGCTGCAAAAATATTAGAATTATAACCACAACCAGCAATATCAGTACCATCATGCAAAGTTCCCCAACGATAACCAAAGGGACTACTAATAGTAGTACAAGTTGCAGGCCAACCCCATTCACCTTTAGTATATACTACAGAGCCATAGCCACTTCCATAACCGCCTTCTCTACCACCTTTTACAATTATTTCTTTTACTGGAGCCACTAACTGTTCTGTTTGAACTGTTACCACATTTGTAGTTTCACCATTAACTTTTTGAATTTTTTGAGTCACACGATTTTTTCCTTTAACGCCAGCTTGTTCGACTTGCGTAAAACCTACCCTCTTCGAATTATCATATTTGGTTTCTGTTTCATAATTAACATCTACATCACTAACAGTATGATCTTCTTCTACCAAATCAAATTGTGGATGTAAAATACCTATGGTCACTTCTTGTCCAGCATATAGTAAACTATTTTTATCTTTAAAAGATGTATTAGCTACTAAAAATTCTTCTGAAGAAATCTTATTATTAAAAGCAATTTCTTCAATAGTATCTCCTTCTTTAACAGTATACTTTTGTTGCTCTTTGGTTGTACCAAATAATAAATACTTAGTTAAATTTTCTGATTCTAAATATATATTTTGATCAACAGGGATTTTTTTCTTCTTTATAATTATTGTGTTATTGATATATAAATTTTCTATAATACTCCCTGTTTCTTTAATTTCAGGCTGTTTATCTTTTTCATAATCTTCATACTTTTCCTTAGTAATAAAAGATTTAACAGTACTAGTTACAGCATTTTTAAAGACTTTATCATCTAAAGTATAAATTTTTGTATCTTTACCCTTTACTTCTTTACCTTCATTATTCTTTTTAGTTAATCCTTTAATTACTATTTCATAACCATCAATAGTAAATGGTTCTGTATCCTTAATAGTTTCATATATTTCTTTCGTTGTATAAATTTTTTCATTATATGTTACTTCTTTAACAATATCTAATTCATCAGGTGCATATACTTTCTTTACTTTATATTTATCTTTAATACTTCTTTGTTCACTATCAATATAAGCTTCCAAATCCTCTTTTGACTTAATTAATCCTAATGATTTACCCTTCAAATAAACTCTATAAACTTCTTGGGGATGTGCCTTTACTTGAGTAAAATTAAACTTCACTAGTAAAAAACTTATAATTAAAGCTAATATAACATAAATAATTTGTTTACTGTTCAATTTCATCAGCTCCTCTTTGTTCCTTTTTTAGACTCACAAAAGTTGAAGTGTTCTTTTTAAATAGTAACTCTATAGTTGCAGTTGGTCCATTACGATGCTTACCAATAATAAGTTCACTAATACTAATATCATCTTCTCTACGAGCCTCTTTATTGTAATAATCATCACGATATAGGAAAGATACAATATCGGCATCTTGTTCAATTGAACCTGATTCACGCAAATCACTCATAATAGGTCTTTTATCTTCTCTTGATTCAACCCCTCTAGAAAGTTGAGCTAAAGCTATTACCGGTACATGTAACTCCATAGCCAAAGTCTTTAAACTTCTAGAAATATCAGATACTTCCTGTTGTCTATTAGCACCATAATTTTTTCCACCAGAAATCAACTGTAAATAATCAATAATAATAGCACTTAAACCTTTATCACTACTAGCTAAACGACGACACTTAGCTCTTATTTCACCTATTGTAATTCCTGGAGTATCATCTATAAACAAATTAGTATCAGAAAGTTGACTGGAAGCTTCATTAATTCTTTTCCAATCGTTATTTAAAAGTTTTCCAGTTCTCAATTTATAACCATCAATTTGACCAAGAGATGACAATATCCTCATAGCAAGTTGCTCTGCACTCATTTCCAAATTAAATAAAACAACAGATTTATCATTGTTCATTGCAATATTGGTTGCCAAATTTAAAGCAAATGCCGTTTTTCCCATGGCTGGACGAGCTGCCACTATAATAAACTCGTTTTCATGTAACCCAGCTGTAATAGAGTCAAAGTCATACCATCCAGTAGCTAGCCCTGTTATTTCTTCTTTTGCCTGAGATAATCTTTCCAAATCAGCCTCTGTTTTAGCTAAAACTTCTTTAATAGAACGGAATTCACTAGACTTACGATTCTTTACAATATTTAAAATCTTTTTTTCAGCATTATCCAAAACTTCATTCACTGCATCGCTAGTATCATACCCTTCAGTAGCAATTTGAGTAGCAGTTTCTATCAAATTTCTTAATATTGCTGTTTCTTCCACACTCTTTATATAATAATCAATATTAGCAGCTGTAGGCACAAAGTTAAGAATTTCTGTTAAATACTCAACTCCCCCAACTTCACTTAAAAGTTGTTTGTTTTTTAAATCACTGGTGACTGTAGTTAAATCAATCGGTATTTTTTGCTCCATCAATGAACATAAGCTTGCAAATATTTTGGCATTTTTATCACTATAAAAAGACTCTTCTGTTAAATTTTCACATGTCTTTTGTAAGGCATATTTAGACAAAAAACATGATCCAAGAACAGATTGTTCTGCTTCTAAATTGTTTGGTAATGACTTAACAGCCATATAATCACCTCTATTTTACTACGTGTATTTTGACGTTTGCATAAATGGATGCATATAAATTTATTTTTACTGTATGGTAACCTAATGAAGTAATACCATTAATTACTTCAATTTGCTTTTTGTCAATATTATAACCTTTATCAAATAATGCTTCTTTTATTTGTTTGGAACTAATACTACCAAAAATACGATCATCTGCACTGGCATTTACTTTAAACTCCAAGACTTCATTTTCTAGTCTTTGTTTCAATACTTCTGCATCAGCTTTATTTTTATTGTCTTCTTTTTCTGCTTTTATTTTTTCATGTTTCATTTCATTTAAATTTTTTTCATTAACTGGTACTGCATAACCATTTTTTATTAAATAATTTTGAGCATAACCATCTTTAACTTCTTTTATTTCACCCTTTTTACCTTGTTTTTTAACGTCTTTTGTGAAAATCACTTTCATTTTATTCACCTTCTTGTTTTTGGATTTCTTTTTTTAATAATGCTTCAACCTGAGAAATTGTCTTTTTTTCAAACTTAACAGCGCCATTACAATCATCGCCACCGCCACCTAAATTAGTTAGAATATTAGAAATATTATAATCACCTAAACTTCTAGCACTAATGCCAACTGTGTTTTTACCAATTTTCCCTATTACAAAAGAAACCTCAATATCATTAAAAAATAATAAAGTATCAGCAACTTTTGCTAAATCTTCTCTACGGTAAATTGTGGATGATGAAGCTTTAGAAATTGCAATTTTTTTATTAACAACTTCTATTTTAGTTAATAACTTTTCTCTTTCTGTATATTCTAATAAATCTTGTTTTAATAAGTATTGAACTTTTTTTGCTGAGGCTCCTAATGATGCTAAATAATACGCAGCATAATATGTTTCTGCAGTAGTTTTTAAAGTAAAATTATTAGTATCTAAAACAATTCCTGATAATAAAATAGTTGCATAATATGGATCTAGTTCAACATCATAAGATTCAATCAAAGAGGCAACCATCTCAGAAGTACTTGAAACATTATCATCTTGAACTAAATAAGCATCCTTAATAGTTGTTTTACCTACACCATGATGATCAAAAATCATTTTACTAGAGAATAAACTTAGAATATCACTACTTTGAACTAAATCCTTTTTGTTAGTATCTAATATTAAAAGTAAATTCTTTTTATTATTTTTATGTAATTTTTTATTTACTTCCTTACTTTTAATAATTGAGAGACATCCCTCTAGTTCTTTTAATGTTTTTTCAACTCCTAATTCATGATCAACATCATCTATTATAAGGTAACAATTTTTCTTTTTTTGTTTTAGTAATATATACATACCAATTGAACTACCTAGTGCATCTAAATCTAAATTTTTATGAGCCATGATAAACACATTTTTAGATTTTTTAATATACTTATTGATGACTTTTCTAGTTTCAATTATTACCATAAATTCCTCGTCCTCCTAATAAACTTATTCATTTAATATTATATAATATTTTACTAACTTTGTCGATAAAAACCATTGAACACATTAATAAATTTAAATTTAAAACTATGTTATCAAAATTTAAAAAATCTCAATTAAAAAGAAAGTACCTAAAATACTTTCTAATATTGTTACGCATACTAAACTTATTTAAGAATAAATTTTATGAAGGCCCAAGTACAAGTGGCTGGGAGCTAAAAGTATATGAAACATCAGGCAATGTTACAACAAAATCTCCATCTACTGGATGTTCATTAGAATATCTTATAGTTAATGATATTTCTTGAGATTTACCTGTTGCTATAGCTGAACTACCAGTAAATGGTATACTGAATTCGGTTCCCACACCAATTGAAGTGTTTTGATAGAGAACCATCTGGATATCTTTACAGGCCTCCTTAACTAAACTTTCACTAGCATCATTGCTGTGGCAAGATGAATTAGAAATTCTAGCACTGTTTAAATATGCCGATATTGAACCCTTATTATAAGCATAAAATGTATATTTAACAGAACCTGCACCTTTAGTAAATGTAGCTGTAAGATTGGAAATAGTCGTACCACTTAATGTGGCCGTACCTGCAGAACCAGTACTATCACTGTTAGTACGACTGTATGTACCAGTTACTGTTCCTGTTGAAGCATTAGTAGAAGATGTTGAAAGCACAACATCAAATTTAGTTGGATCACCTTTTACTGTTGCTTGAGCATTTGATATATTTAAATTTTTTGAGTATACTGCAAAACCTATCGAAAGACCAAAGACTACAACTACTAAAATTACAATTGTTATCATTTTAATTCTTCTATCATGTCTCATTTTCTATTCATCCCTATCTTTTTTACATCATAGTTACATTATTTGTTTTTATGGCATTTTCAAAATTATCTCTCCATCCTTAGAATAAGAATATTTTTCTCTTGCATATCTTGCTATATAATCAGGATCTTTAAGTTTATTAGCATCTACTTGTAATTCCTCTTCTTTTTCTTTTAGAGATATCAACTTTTTTTTCAATTCTTTCTTTTCCTGATATTTATCATAAATTTCAATCCAATACTTTCCTATTGTATAGGTAGTTCCAATAATTATAGCAAGAGACATCATACCTAAAATCACCATTCGCTTGATAGATTTTTTTGTTTTTCTTTTTTTTCTTGCCATAACATCACCTACCTTCATAAATATAGTATAACATTCTTTTTTTGAAAAACAAGGATTTTACTTTTTTTTCTGTTTATTTGACATTTTTACACACTTTTTTACTTTCTTTTTAACCCAGTTTATGTAATTACTTAATTTTACAAAACCTAAAAAAAAGCCAATAGCTGTTGCGAATAAAAAATAACTATGAATAACTCCTTCATTAATTTTTTTTAAAATTAAAAAGTATAATAAGGTAGCATCTATAATATAAATAAACGTAATAATAATTTGGAAGAGTTTTCTTTTACAAAATATAAATCTATAATTAAGATTAGTGCCTATCGAAAATAAAATTCCAAAAACAAAAGAAAAAATTAGTGATAATATTTGTGTCTTTAAATCCACTATTTAAATAACCTATTAAAAATACTATTTTCTTTTGTTTTTTTATTACCTTCTTCTAAATAATTTATTCCCTTAATCATTCCTCTAATTGATACATTGCCTTGTAACGTGTCCAATTTGATTAATTCTAGATCCTCTCCTTTAACTAGAACAAATCCCATATTAGTTTCTAATAAAAACTGTTCTGTGTCAAAGTTTTCTATTTTTTTAACACCTGTTATTAATAAATTTTTTCTTTCAACTAAATTTACTCCATGTGTATAACCTACAATATTATCTTGCTTTTCCATATTTATTCCTCCTATAAAATAATATGTACAAGCTTAAAATATATGCAAAAAAAAGATGAAGTTTATTCTTCATCAGTTAATTCATCATCACTTTCAGATTCTACTGGATCTTCAGCTTTATTATATGCATCAATAATTGCTTCTTCAAACATAGCTCTTACTTCAGCATTAATTGGATGAGCAATATCTCTATAATCACC
>CANQZM010000003.1 GCA_947628345.1 uncultured Bacilli bacterium | reverse complement strand
ATCTTTTTGGCGTGGGATTTTTTCCAATTTATATCTTTCTATTAAAATGTACTTGACTTTTAATAGTTAGACTCCTTCTTAATTATAACACATGCATTAACTAACCATGTTAATAAATTGTTCTAAGGTTGTTCCTTTGTGAACAGGATATCTAGGAATTTTAAATTTATTATCTAATCTACTTGCTTTTCTGCTACCACCAATAAAAGCTAGTTTGAAACCTGATTCTTGAACAGCTTGAATAGCTTCATCATCAAATGTATAGAATGGAAAACAAAAGGCTTTTGTACTATTGGTGATACTAATAGACTTTTGAAGATCATTCATTAGCTCATCATGATTAGCGCAAATCATTTGTGCTTTTCCACATGGGCCAGTATTATGCATATCATAAGTATGTGATTCAATATCTAAGTTAGGTGATCGATAATTATTTATATCCCACCATCCCGTAATTAAAAATAAGGTTGCATGCATATTATATTCTTCTAAAATAGGAATTAATTTGTTACCATTATGTGTACCAGTACCAAGAGCGCCATCATCAATGGTTAATAAAACACTATTAGTAGGTAGCTCTATTTCATTATACATCCATGCTCTAAACTCTTCAATAGTTAGAGTTTTATAATTATTAGCTTTCAAATAATCAAGTTCTTGTCTAAAATTTTGAATATCTAAACAAATATTTTCATTACATATCTCACTAGTTGCATCATAGAAAAAATGATAATTAATAACTGCTATTTTTTGATTATTAGTTTCCTTTTTTACTTCAATAGGAACATTTTCTCCTAAAACCATTTTTTTAAATGTATCTAATTTTGTATTTAATTTAACATTATACCTAGACAAACTAGTTAAATTACTATCTTTAGTAGTCTTGTTATTATTATCAAGAAATTTTATATCATCACTAGCATTACCTATATTAATTATATTTTGATATTTTTCATTTAATTGTTTAACTTCATCTGTCTCAGTAGAAGTCATTAAAAGAATAGCTTTAGGTTGTAAACGGATATTAGATTTTAACCAATTTTTATATTCTTTAAAGTTAATTCCATAAAATCCATCACTTGTTAAGTAATTTAACTCTTCTTCAATAGTAGCTAGCGAAACACAATCATCACTTTCACATGTAGTTGCGATTTTATTATAATTAATAATACTAATATAGTCAGCTTCTGGATTAGTATTAGTAGCAGTATCAGTCACTTTCACAACGTCTTCATTTTTTAACGCAAATATTTTATTTAAATATTCAACATAATAAACATCATCATCAATAAATTTAATTGGTAAGGTCATTGAATTTTTTAAAGTAAGCACTAGCTGTGTATTATAGTATAGTTTAGCATTTGTTTTAGTAACAACATCTTTATTTAAATTAATATAATGTGGATATAAATTATTATCTTCTTTTGTTTTTGTTTTTGCTACATCTTTATAATACACATAGTAAGAAGTATTTTTAATTTGATAAAAAGGAACATCTTTTTTCTTAACTTTAGTTATTTCTAAGAATAATTTTTGATTAGTATGACCTATTTCTTCATGTTTTTTGTTATAAATATTAGCATCCTTTTTCAAAACAATATATTTACTATAAGAATTTTTAATATCTGTAATTAAGTTTAATCTGGCTTTTTCATTTTTATACTGAATATATTCAAAAATACCAAAAATCATCAATAATATAATTAAAATTGATGTAATAATGATTATAATTAGTTTTTTCTTATGCATTGTTTTGATTTTTTTCATTATATTTAACTCCACACTACTATATTAATTATTATAATACAGATTAGCTATTTATAAAAGTAAATTTTAATCTTTTTCTAAATAAATTCTAGCTACTCTTTTACCAATATTACATAGTACTTCATAAGGAATGGTTTTTAAATATTTTGCTACATATTTAATATGATCTAAATCTTTAAGGATAGTAACCTTATCATATAATTTAACATTATCATCTATTTTTACAAACAACATATCCATACAAATATTACCAACTATTTTATATTTTTTATCGTTAATATAAACATATCTTCCAGTATTTTTCCTGATAATTCCATCAGCATATCCAATTGCTACTACACCTATTGTTTGATTGGTTTTAGCTACATATTTGGCACCATATCCTACTGTTTCACCTTTTTTAAGTTTATTAATTTGAATTATTTTACTATATAAAGCAAAGGTAGAATTTAATGCCAATGTTTTATCTGTAGTAAATCCATACATCATAATGCCTAATCTTACTCCATTAACGTAGTCTAATTTTTTATACAAAACTAATCCCTCACTAGCAGCAATATGAATAATTGGAATATTCTTATCTTTAAGGTTAGTAATTAATTTATCAAAATTTTCAAATTGCTGATAAGTATCCTTTCGATTTGCTGCATTATAAATATGAGTATAAATTCCTTCTACTTCTATTTTATTATTAAGTAGAATTTGATAAGTTTCAGTTACTTCAACTTTATCATTTATTCCTAAACGATTCATACCTGTATTAATTTTTATATGAACTTTTAGCTTGTGGTGAGGTGTCTTAACTAAATTTTTAGCGTACTCCAAAGAATTAACAGTCAAAGTAATATTTTCTTTTTGACAAATGGCTAAATAGTCAACTGGAATAATTCCTAAACATAATATAGGTATCTTTTTTATTTTAGTTCTTATTTCTAAAGCTTCTTCTAAACTAGAAACGGCTAAATAGTTCACACCACCAGCTATCATAGCCCTAATTGGTTTAATTCCATAATGTGAATAACAATCTGCCTTAACAACCCCAAAATAATATTTATATTGATTATACTTTTTTATAATTTTTGAAACATTATCTTTTATATTTGCTAAATTAACTTCAACATAAGTATCTCTAGATACAGTCATTTCTAAATCAACTCCTATATTATTCTATTATAAAACAAACTGTCTTAAAACTTAAATTAATGAAATATAATTTATGATATTAATATAAAAAGAAAATTACCTAAACAATCGATTTAGGTAATACAATATTTTGTAATTTAGTAAAGTAATAATTTATTCAAAATGTATATAATTATTATATGTATCTTTACTATTTTTTATTATTTTCATTTATATAATTTTTATTTATGTAAAAGTAGCTTTTTAATTTCATTATTTTTTGTAATAAGTCTTACATTTTTATTAGAATCTAAATAATAAATAGGAATACCACATACCTTACATAAAAATTCTCCAGGCATTATATCCCAAGCCTTTTTAGAAGAAATTATTAATGCATCTGTTTTGTTAGAAACTAAATTTGTATATGAAATACAACAAGAATTAACATGTAATACGTTTGAGATTATTAAATGATTATCTGTAATAAAATCATCAAGTAGAACTTTTTTAACATCTCTTTCTTTATATATTGAACCTCCAAATTCAACTATAGCCTGATTTAATGGGACAGCATCTGTTGGTAATATTTTATTATTATTTAAAAATGCTCCTATATTCTCTGCTGCATAATATAATTCTTTTTTATCAGGTAGATATATTATAGAAAATCTAGTTGCCTCATTATCATAAAATGCTAATTGTATTCCCCATAAACCATCATTTTTAATAAAATGTGATGTTCTATCAATCGGATCAATAATCCAACTTCTATTTGTTAATTTATTATTTGAGTTATATTCCTCTGTAACAAAATTATCTTGAGGAAATTTATCTCTTATTTTTTTTATTAAATACTTTTCTATATATAAGTCCATATCAGTTACTAACGTATAATCTTCTTTTGTACTTATTTTAAATTTGGTAGTATATTTAACCATATCATAGGCATCTTTAATTATGTCTAATGCTAAATTTAATTCATTACTGTAATCAAATTTCTTATTTCTCTCATTTTGAATAAAATTTTCTAAATCTTCATAATAAGGCATACCAGCTTGGGCTGTTTCTTGCATTAATTTCATAGCTGATGCATACATAGCTTTTCTTAAGGCATGTTGTAAATCCATTCCTCTTGATAAAAATGCACTTAAATTACCATTTAAAGTATCTCCAGCACCAGTAGTATCAATTACTTCTGTTTTTATTGAAGGCATCCTTATTGTTCTTTTACCATTGTAATAAATTAAGCCTTCACTACCTAATGTTACAATTAATTTATTAGGATATTTTTTTACGCAAGTTTCTATATCATCTGTATTAAAAATAGTGGTACATTCTTTTCTATTGCAAGTAATTATTGAAATCTTATCAATTAAATCTATATTTTCTTTTTCTGTTATAGATAATTTTTCTGGTCGACATGGTGTTAATATTAATATTTTATTATTTTTATAGCAAAAATTTATCAAATATTCAGTAACCTCTTTTGGTACTTTTAATTGACATACAATAATTTTTGATTTTAAAATAATATCTTGATATTTGTCTACTATATCTTTAGTAAAACTATTTATTGCCCCACTAAATCTTTCTATATAATTATCTTTATCTTCAAGTTTTATATAAATATTAGAATAATCATTTTCTAAGCCTTCAACTATTTCAATATTAGTAGTATCTACCTGATAAAAATCTAAATTATCTAATATTTTCTTACCTATATCATCTTTCCCAATTCTTGTTAACATTACAGTTTTTGCTCCTGCTTTAGAAGCAGCAACTGCTTGATTAGCACCTTTACCTCCAGGCGAGATAATATCAGGAGTATCAGCATAAGTACCATCTACTTTTTGGAAGAATGTTTGAGCTAAAGAACATCCTCCTAATACACAGACATCATATTTCATATTTGACCTCCAATTAAAAATTATAATACGCTTTTATTATACAATATATTTTACATTTTTAATTATAAAATTTACAATTTTTTTAAATAACTACTAAAAGTAAAAATGTTTATGATATAGTAATTATGAAAGGTAGTTGATTTTTTAATGAACAATAATATTTTTTATCCATCTTTTAAATTTGAGAGAAAAACAAAAGCCCTTAATATATCAGTATGGGGTTTTGTAGGACTAATATCAATGTTTAGTACTTTTTTATTTGTGATAGTTCCATATTTATTTTTGAGTGATTTTTTTGATATTGTAAGTGCATTTATATTAGATAATTTAGGAATAGTTATGGTAACCTATATTATAATATTTGCCCTTATATTTGGGATTGGTCTTTATAAATTTTTGATTACTCCCTTATACTCTTATAAATTTGAAGATAATAAAATCATAAAAGGTAGAATAATAAATTCTGAAAAAATAAAAGGTAAGGATTTAGCATTTGATGCTATAATGACAACATATATGGCAGAAAATATTACTAATTCAACATCGGTTATGGCAGGAAATGCAGCTATAAATATGAATACTATAGATAACTTAACAAAGCTTAATACCAATCAAGAATTTGTTAATAAATTCTTTGATACCGATATTTATAAAAAGAAAATTTATAATAACCCTAAATTGATAAAAGAAACAAAATATTCATTGATATATATTTGTGATGGTAATAAAAAATTAGTTATTCCAAAATTATATGAAGGAATGAATATAACTAAAAATAATGGTAGTGAAAGTTCACTTTTATCACGTGTATTAGTAAGAAGTTTAATTGTACTATGCATATTTTTCATATTTTCAATGATAGATTTATTTATAGGAATTAGTAATAATAATAAAAATAAATCTAATATTAATAATACTTGTGAATTCATACAAACTAATTTGAATAATTATGGTTATTCTATAAATAGAAATTGTAATTTTGAAAAAATAGTTTCTAATACTAGGACATCTACTATAAAATATAATATTAATAAAAATGGTAATATAACCAAAGTTGATTTAGATTTATATTATGATATTTCCTCTTATAGTGATGATGAGTTAAAATATATTATTAGTACGCTAAATACTGACTTTTCTAATGATGAAATAAACAATTTTATAGAAAAGGTAAATTCTTGTGTTAATGGTGATTGCTCATATACTAAATTAAAATCATTAAGAATTGATTTAAGTGGTGGTTTTGTAAATATACATAATTACTAATTACCCAATGATATAGTATACTTATGAATTTAGAATAAAAAACACTTAGACAAGATTAAGTGCAAACTTATTAGTGAATCCTCAATATTGTGCAGGATTCACTTTTTTATTTCATATCTTAATTTTTATTTATCATGAGATAAGAAAAAGCCATTATTATCTAATAAATTTATTACTTTATCATATAAATCATCATAGTCTGGATTTTTTGACATATTGATTTTTAATTACTTCATAATAATATACTTATAAACACTAATAGATTTCAATTAAAAATATGTTGTATTTGAAATAGATAAGTTTATTCTAAATTAACATAATTTAGAATAAAAATGTTGTTTAAAAAACGTTTGTTTGATATAATGCTATCGGATACATTTGAAATATATCAGGTGTTTTCCCTTTCAATTATCAGAAGATAAAAGAAAGGTGGTGGTTAATTATGACAAAAAGAGAAATATCTCTATTTATTATAATTCTGCTATTATTTTTTATAGTAATCACCTTACTATTTAAATAATAAAAAACATCTGATTTCAACAGTCGTTGATTTCAGATGCAATCCAGAAGGGATAACATCTGATTCTTGCTATCAAATGTATCCTTTTTTATTCTATGCAAGTTTCCTTGACATATTCAATATATCATAAAAACGTGCTTTTATCAAGTACGTTCTCTATTTTTACTCAAATTTTCCGAGTTTGATATCAATCTGGTGCTGATGACGTAGATGTCTATAACTTTTTCATTTTCTACTATTTATTGGAAATAAACTCTTACTTTTTTTTAACACTAAATCCTTTGATATGTTTGTTCCATTCGCAAATAACCATTTTTCATATTCCAAAAAATCACTTTGATTTTTTAAAATGATATCATTAAGTTCATAAAAATATATATTATTTATTGGTGTAATCCTTTTTTTATTTTCGATTCCAACTATCATATTTATATTAACTAAAAAACTTGGTATTGCAAATTCAGGAAAATATATCGTTTCAAAATATTGTAATATAGAATCTTTGTATTCTTTAG
Organism: uncultured Bacilli bacterium; assembly: GCA_947628345.1. Lineage (GTDB taxonomy): Bacteria > Bacillota_I > Bacilli_A > RF39 > UBA660 > UMGS995. Next base: position 47,171 of record CANQZM010000003.1, on the reverse strand, counting down.
GTATATTTTGTCTTTAACAAAATTATTAACCCCTCTAGGTATTTTGACAAGCATATTAAAATAACCTAAGGGGTTATCTTTTTTATATTAAGTCCAAAAAAGTTCGAACAGATTTACAATAGTGCGATAGCGATTGTTATCTACAACTCGTCGTCAAATTAGGAATTAATACTATCTAATATCAATTTTTCAATATAACTTTATCAAATAAAAAGTAGCAATTATTTTCTGTTACTTTCATGCATTTTTAATTACTACAAACATCGCCGCTATTCCATCTTTTGAAATTATCCTTTAAAGATAATCTTTTTGCTCTACTAGCTTTTCTATCATCACTTACTTTAATATTTCTTATGTCGTCTAAAGCTATTTCAAAGTATTTTCTAGCTGTTTCATCATCAATATCAGGATGTGCTTGTTTGATTTTAGAATATATTGCTTGTGCTAAGTCTAAGTCACATAAAACTTCAGATGCAATACCTTTGTTATAAATTCTATTTTTTCTAAGGTAATCGTACATTATTTGTCGACTACCAGATAGCCATTCTCTATCTCCATTTAAAACACTATTGTCTAAACCACACTTTATACATCCACAACTTTTATATGTACGTCCTTCATATCTATCATAATCTATTTGGGAGTATACCAATATATGATCACAAGATGCATATTTTTCCATTTTTAGTTCTTTATATAAACTAAGTTGTTGATTAAATAAACTTTCATTTTGTTCTGTTAGCTCCATATATCTTTTTACTATTTCATTTTCTCCAAGTGGTTTCATTTCCTCAAGGATTTTTTTTCTTTGTTCAATAATTTTATCATATTCTTCTTTTAAATTACTCATATAAACCTCCATTAACTATCTATTATTTTATCATACTTTTTTGTTTCAAACAATTATCGTTCAAAATCATCATTTTTTCAAAATCATCATATTTTCCATTGCTTTTTTAATGTTTTCAATAAATTTTAGATCGTCATCATCAAATATATTTTCATTGTATAAATCATTAATAAAGTTATCATATTGATTGGTAGAGAAGAATTTTTCCATCATGATTATAAATCTTTTGTTGTAAGTTTTTACTTCGTTAGAGTGAATTTTTAAATCTTCCTTATATTTTTCAAGTATAGTAGTTAAATCATTTGTAGTTTCAGTAGTTTGTTCAATATAATCCTTAATTTCCTTTATATCTTCTTTATCAAAAAAGAGGCGACAAAGACTAAAAACAATTTTTATATCTTTGACACCTCTATTTTTTCTTAATTAAATATAATTTTTTATTTTCTTCACTAATTGTTTCATATGATAACTTATAACCACTATTAAATTTATTCATTAACTGACGGAAAACATAAACTAACCTTTGATCACCATGATCTATTTTAGGATACATTTCTGTGATAAATCCAAAATATACATTATTGAAATTCAAACTATTAATAACAGTTTTATAAATATTAGTAAAATTTTCTGCTAATGAATCTTCACAAAATACGGCTACATCGAATTCATTAATGTTTGGAGCTCCATAGCTATGCTTTTTATATGGAATTTTGTTTGGAGTATACAAAAATCGCATATCATTTTCAATTGTTTTAGGAACAACAATTTCTGAATTTTCTAAATAACCATATGCTCCATCAATGCCATATTCATCTAACTCTGAATAAACTACTTTATCTGATAATAAATATGGATTATATTTTGTTAAATCTTTTGATAATGATAATGGTGCAGATTGTAACAATTCTAATATTTTTTCATAATTATTAGGATTAAATCCTTCTGATATCATATATTCGAGCATTAACAAAGATTCTTTTTTTTTTTATAATATCCCCCTTAAATTGAGAAATATAATATCACAAAATCCTTTAAATGTTAAATTTCTAAACTTTGTAGTTCCTGCCAAATTAGTTTACTAAAATTACATACACCCGCATATTAGTTGTCAATATGTAAGTGTGTTTTCTAAATCGTCATAAATTTAGTGAAAAAGTGTTGAACAAAGAACATTTGTTTGGTATAATATGTATGGAACATTTAATAGTTGGGTGATTGCCAAACTTCATAAAAGAAGGGAGGCGATATAATGAACAAGAAGGATTTTTTAATTCTATCTTTAATCATTCTTATCTTCCTATTAGTATTATTACTATTTATGGTTTTAATATAAAAAGAAAATCACCTAACTCAGCAATGATTTAGGTGATGCCACTATATGGCAACACTCGACATGCGATATTGAATGTTCCATTTTTATTTTATGCAAGTTTCCTTGACATATTCAATATATCATAAAAACGACTTTTTGACAAGTCGTTTTGCTTAATATTCAGAAATTTCCCGAGTTTCCTATCAATCTAGTGCAGTTGAGAAAGTTATTTACAACTTTTCTCAAAACAACATTGTAAGAATCAATCACTAAATATATTTTAACAAACAAAGAAAAAGTAGCAATAGTTTTAATGCCACTTCCATAATTTATTTACATATACTTAATATGATTTGCAATAGTTAAATTAGGCTGTCTTTTGACAAGTGTTTTTTGAAGTACACTTTTTTTACTGTTAAGCGCAGATCTATTCTTTTCTTTAAGGATTCTTCCATATCAATTTCTTTTTTGATTATATTTACCATAGACACCAACCTTTCCGACTATGATTTTTTCTAACAAAAGAAAAACCAATCTCTCGATTGATTCTATATCAAAAGTTCGAATAGCTCGAACAGATTTCCCAATGGTGCCCTAAGGGAAGAAGTGCGACAACTATTTATTACGGGTTTTAATAAGAATTCTATAATCTTCTTTCTCGTTTAATAAAACATTTCTTTTTGAATAATTAAATAAACTCTCAGCATTTTGTAACAATAAATCTTTATCATTAGTCATATAAGTAATTGATCGTAAATACATTTGTATAAAATCATCCTCAGGTATTTTATCTTTGTAAAATGATTTTCTATAATTTTCATCAGTATATACTCTAAAAACCTTTGAAGTTTGAACCTCAGGTAAACCATTTAATCTATGATAAAATTTTCTAATTTTTTCTAACGTTAAATGATATAAATGAATAAAATAGGGACTATTTTCTTCTGCAGCTATTCTTAATTTTTCCATTCTATTATTAATAATTGACACATATTCCCTTGCATCTTCTTGATCTAATAGAGGTAAAGGTTTAGAAAACTTTTCCTTTGTATAGTCTTGCAGCTGTTTTAAAAATCCTTTTTTATCAATTATTATTTTTGATGTTCCTATAATTGACAATAAAGCATTATTTTGATTTTGGTAATCATTTTGTATAGATAAATATATATCCCCAATAGGTTTTTCAAAATATTCAATTCTTATTCCTTCAATATACGTTGAGCCTCTAATTAAATGTTTTAAATCATTGTTATCAAAAATAACATGTAAATCAATATCTGAATGTTTATTATTATAACCAGTTAAATAACTTCCATAAAAATATATGCCTAGCACATGTTCATTTTGTAAATATTCCATTTTTTCAATAAATTGATTGATTATTAATAATATATTTTTATCCATCTTATCCCCCCATAAGTATATTGACTTTGTCAATATGCAAGTGTGTTTTCTAAATTGACAAATATCAATTTTAAATTTAATAAATATTCTATCATAAATTTAATCATTTTAAAACTCGAACTCTAAAAGTCCGAGTTTCCTATCAACCTGGTGTCCTTGGGCAGATTCGAACTGCCGACTTTCCCTTTAGGAGAGGGATACTCTATCCAACTGAGTTACAAGGACATCTAATTTTCAAATATATTTGGAATATTATAAAAATTATAATATATATAAGATAATTTTTCAATAATAAAACAAACAAAAATAGTTACTAAATTATAACTATTTTTGAATAAAATTAATAAAGAATATAAACAAGAATGTTAAGGCTGTTTTCATTTCATGACAACCACTTTTATACTTTTCATAAATTCCAGCAACATCATCAACTATATCTACAATCCAACTTTCTATATATCTAGGAGGTGTAAATGTTACTGGAAACATATGAGTTTTAATAATATCTTGTTCTCTATCTGTTAAATTATAATATTTCTGAGCATTTTTAAGCGCATACTTAGGATGATTTTGCAAAGCTTTAAATGCTGACTCATTTTTAGTTTCATTTATGAAAAAATCATGTAATAAGGCAGCTCTAGTAGTTTCATTAAAATTAAGACCTAAGCTTTTAGTAATTAAATACGAATAATAAGAAACTCTTAAAAGATGTTCCAATCTACTAATTCCATGATGAGATTGACTTTTTACTTTCATAAACTCTTTATTATCTAATATCGGTTTTATAATCCGATTAAATTCTTCATTATAATAGTATTTATCCATTTATTGTTTCACCCTTTATTTACTATCTTCGGTTACCTACTTTCTAATATTATCATATTAACTTATTATTGGCAAGTAAAAATATTTATTAAAACATGTCATTTTTATTATAAAATTTATTAATTTTGACCATATTTCAATAAATATTTATGCATTATAATTATTTTACTTTACAAGTTTTTACATAATGTATTTATATAAGTTCTTCTAATATTTTATTTAGTTCATCTTTTTCTTCTTTAGTTGGTTCTTGTCTATCTAGTTCTTTATTAAACCATGCAGGTAGAGTTTCTTCTTTATTAATTTTTTTCTTTGGTTCTTCTTTATTAATTATTTTTTTCAATTTTTTATGCTCTTTTTCTGTTATTTTCATAGCATCTTCAACTGTTTCAATATTTAGTCTTTTCCATTGTCCAACTATAGTTTCAATATAATTTTTGTTTAATTTTTGATTATTAATTTTTAAAACATAAGCTAATAAAACGTTAACTACTCCAGGTGATAATTTTTGGTCACATAATAAGTTTTCAACTAATTTTAAGTCTCTACTAGTAGGTTCAGCACCTTTATATTTTGCTTTTAAATAATCATACGGTGATACATTTTCAAAAGTATAAACCATTTTAGCCCATTTACTATTATCACCTTCTGGTTTTTTCAAATAATCTGGTTGCTTATTATAAATAAGTGTTGGAAGTTTGCCACCTTCCTCAAATTGATAATAATTACGGCAATTCTTTCTTAAATAGGTTTTATCAATTAACCCTTTTTCATTAATTGAGTCTCTAACTAGTGAAGTCATTACTGATTCATCTATTTTATAAGTATATGCCAAACAATTAATTAAATATTTAGTTTCCTCAGTAAAGCATTTTTCGTTTATCATTTCTTTAGGAATAGATGATATTAATAAATCAAAATTTATTAGATTATTTAACTGAAGTAAATTACTATTTTTCTTAACTAAATCATCGTTTATGTCTAAAGTTTTACCAGCAACAGGAGTAAAAACATTATTAAATGAAGAAGTAATATCAATATAATCTTTTAAATTAAGTCTTGGTATTTTATAATAATTTATTAATTTATCATATTCTATTTTCCCTAAATTATTATAAAGAACAATATTTAAGATTGGGTGATTAAAAAATTCATGAGCAGAAATTGGTGAATATATCAAATATACATAATGATTAATATTCCCTTTTTTATAAAAAGTCTTCAAAAGTCCAACAGCTTCTAATTTTTCACGAGATTCAACAATATCTTCTAATTTTAATTGCATGGTAGACATTAAGTGATGATGAGTCAAATCATCACTTAAAATTTCTAATTTATCTAAATCATCAATTAAAGTAAAATATAAAGATACAGCCATATACCCTATTATAGGCTGGTATAACATTGTAATTAATTTTCGATCATTATTATTAAGTATAGTTTTATTTATTACTGTATACGTATCTGCAGGTAAAATTGTTATATTACTAGTCATATTAACCACCAACTATATAATAAACTAAAAATAAAAAAAAAGAAAGGATTTAGTTAAAATCCTAAAAATTTAATTACATCTAATGAAGTCATTTTAGTAAAAAAGATAAAGGCGAAAGCAACTAATAAAAAAGGGCCAAATGGAATCACTTTTTCCTGTTCTCTTAAATACAAAAATATAGCCATGGGTAATGCAAATAAACTACCAAAAAAAATTGTTAAGGTTCCTAATAATGGGTCTAAAACTAAACCGAACAAAAACATCAATTTGACATCTCCTCCACCCATACTTTCCTTTTTAAAAACTTTATTACCCAAGAGCATGATACCATACATAACAAAGAATAAAAAGATTCCTACACCAATGTGATATAAAGCAGACATTAATCCACTAATAAAAATTCTACATATGATGAAGTAAATACTAAAAAAGATTAGTAATCCGTCTGGAATAATTAAGTAAGTCAAATCACTAACTATTACAATGATTAATAAAGAGACAATACCTAATGCTAAAACTAAATTCCAAGTGAATCCAAAACTATAAAAGGATACCATAAAAAGCAACCCGGTAAAAAATTCAATACAAGTAGAAAAATGATCTATTTTGCTGCCACAATAACGACATCTGCCCTTCAAAAAGCAATAGGAAACTATGGGGATCATATCTAATAATGATAGTTGGTGTTTACATTCATCGCAAACTGATCTACCAGTAATAAAATTAGCCTTTATAGGTAATCTCAACCCTACAACAGTATAAAAAGAACCCATATAAAGACCAAATACAAAGAAAGTTATATCATACCATATATCCATACTATCACCTATTGAATTTTGCCATATAGATCAAACATTGGAACAATTATAGATACTAATATAATTCCAACTATAACAGCTAAAACTATAATCATAAATGGCTCAATTAAACTTTTAACTTGATTAATTAAACTTTTGTGAAGGCTTTGAAAATGCACAGCAACTTTGTCCATCATAAGACCTAACTGTCCTGTATTTTCTCCTGTTACAATCATTTCATAGGCAACAATAGGAACAGCCCATTCGCCTTTAAATGCCTTTGAAACAGATTCACCTTTTCCCAAATTATCTAAGGTTTTATGAATGATTCTTTTATATATTTCATTATTAGTAATTTTATATAAAATTTCCATACTGTCAGTAATAAAAACACCATGATTTAGCAAAGATGCAAAAGTTTTTGTAAAATTAGCTATTTCATTGTAAATGATAATATTTCCAAAAACTGGTAGATGCATCAATATTTTTTGAATAAAAGTTCTAAAAACTATAATATTTTTATATAAAAATCTAAATAACAAAATAAATCCAAGTGTACCACCTATTATTAAAATAAAATGCTTTTTAAAAAAGTTACTAATATTAATAATAGCTATTGTTATTGCTGGTAAAGTAGCTTCTTGACTTTCAAATAAATCAACAAACTGTGGTACTAAGTATATCAACATAAATATCAAAACACCAATAGCCAAACACAATACTACAGCAGGATATGTCATAGCACTTATCATTTGTTTTCTAGTTTGCTCCATTGAAGTATAATAATCAGCCATATCATCCAAAATAGTAGGTAAATCACCTGTCATTTCTGCTGTTTTTATCATGTTAATTAAAAGTTTTGGAAATTTCTTGTCTTGTTTCATCATGGCATCTGATAAATTTTCACCTTTTAATAAATCATAAACTAATCTATTATATGCTTTTTTTTCACCTGGATCTCTAGATTGTCTAGCAATTATACGAACCGCATCCACCAATGGAATTCCAGCTTTGATATAAGTAGATAATTGAGTAAGTGAGAAGGCTAATGCAGATGTTTTTAATTTACCATTACCACCCAATTCAATATCATAAAATTTTTTAACTTCTACTTTTAAAATTTGATAACCTTGTGCTGTTAAAAAATTTCTAACGTCACTTTCATTTTCAGCTGCAAATATACCTGTTTCTTTTTTATTAGAAGCATTTAAAACTGTATATCTATAAGGGATTAAGGGTTTATTAGATTGTACATGATTTTTAGAGGTTATACCTTCAAAATTGCTCTGAGTTGTAGCATTTGCAGTAGCTTGAGCTTGATCTTTTTGTATAAATTGTTTGTTTTTTTTCTTAAATAAATCCATTAAACTCATCTCCCAAATTATTCTATCTAGTATTAATTATAACATAATTTTTTAGATACACAACTTATTTTTAGAACAAAATAGGTACATTAACATATATTGTAATAGAGGTGGCGTCATATGTATAACAATCCTTTCTTATATCAAAGAGCTGGATTATTTAGTAGATTATTTGGAGCAGGTGCTTTAAGAAGAATTAATTGGGGAAGTTTACTATCTAATGCACAAAAATCGTTAGGTATTATTAATCAAGCAATTCCAATAGTATATCAAGTTAAACCAATTATTAATAATGCTAAAACTATGTTTAAAATAGCTGATGCGATGAAAGATACTACTACCTCTAATTCAAGTAACACTACTGATACGACTAGTGCAATGAATAATAATATTGAAAACGATAATAAACCTATTTTCTACATTTAAAAAAGTAATTCCTAGTTGGAATTACTTATTATTTTATTTATAACATAACTAGCAATTAATAACCCAGCACTACTAGGTACAAATGCTGTTGAACCTAAAATATTGCCTTTTTTAACTGGAACTTCAGTAGATGATAAAACCATTACCTTTTCTTTAATTTTTTCATCGTTTATAAATTTTCTGATTTTCTTAGCCAATGGATCATTAAATGTTTTTCTTATGTCAACAATTTCTAATTTTGTTGGATCTAATTTATTAGCTGTTCCCATTGAAGAAATAATATCAATTTTCCTAATTAAAGCTTCTTTAATTAACATTTTTTTACTATCAACACTATCACAACAATCAACTATAAAATCAATTTTATTACTTAAAATCTTATCTTTACAATTATCATCAAAAAAAGTTCTATAAGTTTTTATATTAAGATTAGGATTAATATCTAAAAGTCTATCTTTTAAAACATCCACTTTGTATTTACCAATAGTAGAATGAAGAGCAATATTTTGTCTATTTAAATTAGTAATATCAACTACATCATAGTCAACAATAATTATATTCAAAATACCACTTCTAACTAATGCTTCAGCAGCATAACTACCAACCCCACCTAGACCTATAACTAAAATATATGTATTTTCTATTTTAGATAAATTACTCTTTCCAATTAAACTTTCCAATCTAGAAAACTCATTAGGCTGCTTTGTTTGTGTCATTTGTTTTCACCAATACTTTTGATTTTGATCTACTTTGAATTAAATTAAGTGGTTTATTATCTATAACCTTACTAATATTCGTTAGTTTGGAATAAACTTCTTTATTATCTTTAGCAATATTATAAATTTGTGATAATTTATTAAAATCACTTGTATTAATAGCTTTTAAAGCATCCAACAAATGGGTTAATTCTGTTTCTGTTAAAGTAGCATTTTTAATTATTGTAAAATTAAACAATTTCATAAAATCTACTGTTTTAGATAAATCACTAACATTATTTAGTTGAAATAGATTATTTCTTTTGATTTTGTCTTTTTCAATTGATACACAATATTTTAATTTATCCATTTTATCAGTAGTTATATGTTTATCAAGATTTAGCTGCTTTAAAGATAAATAATTACCTTGATCTATATCAGGAATTCTGTTTTTGATATCAAGGATAACACTTCCATATAAGTTATCCAATCCTGCTGTTATTTTCCTTGGAGGCATAGGAATACTATACAAATCATAGCTATCAGAATCACTATAATGTTTTGTTGAGACTAAAAAATCTCGCTTATTTGCCTGATAATTAAAATCTCTTAGGAAATTAACAGTTCTATTAGGATGAACACTTTTATTTTCATATGAAGAATTATTGAACGAATTACCATTTAAAGTAACATCACTTTCATTAATTCCTTTTATAACTGTTCCCTCTTTAATTTTTTGTGACTTTTTTAGTTCAACTTCTACAAAAAATATTTTAGAAACACCATTTCTATTAGTATTTAAAATTGGCATTACTAACATATTACCACCCTCCGTTCTGATATTATAACACATATGCTAGAAAAAAACAATTTTTTAGTAAGATAGATTATTATAAAATTACTGATTTTGCAGTGTTTTTTTAAAAAGTACAATAGCATAAAAAAAGCCCAAAAGAGCGTCTTAGCGAAACGATAAAACCTGCACATTTACAGGTGGGTGTCCATACGTTATCTTTAGGATCCCTATTAATATAGGTCTTCAACACGGATAACTGATCCGAACTCCCGTATCGTTACTTTAGTGGGTTTTATGAGTTGCCAGTATCGCATCTTTTAGGTAATTTAATTATAACATATAGGTTTATTTTATCCAAGAATTTTTATCAATTATTTACTTTAGTTAACACTTTTTGATTAGAATTATTTAATTTACTAGCTATATATTCTTTGTGTAAAGCAATTATTAAAAGCCTAGTATTTATCTCTGATAAATTATAAAATGATTTTTCAATATTTGCAAATTCCGTATCAATATCTTTATTTTGTATTTGTGAAACAATTATAGGATGCTGTAATCGTTCATAATCTTCCCTATTCATAATAGCATTAAGACATAAATCTATTACTATATCATTAGTATCATCATATGCATAAGAATGATAGTATCGGTAATTTGCAAAAAAGGATAAAGATTTAGTAGTTACTGCATATAAATTTGGATATTGTTTTGTCAAAAATTCTATATTATCATGACAACACATTTCTAATTCTTTTTTATTTGTTGTTATATAATCATTGATATCTTTATTATCCTTTAAAAAATATGAAGCAACACCAAAACTGTAATCACCACATTTTTGACTAGATACATTAAAAATACCATCATTAAAACTAATATCATCTATAATTGGCGAACTTAAAAGTCTCTGTATCATTTTTTTATTATGTTTCACATTTTTTAAATAAGCCAATGTATTAATTGCATAATATATTTCTGATTCTAAATTAAAATTGTAGTTATCTAAAATATCAAAAATAATTTTTAAATTATCAATATTTTTAGTCATATGATAATAGTTTAAATACTTTAAGCATATTTGTTTTTTAGTCATATTTTTTTTGCCTTTATTAATGATATTTTTTTTACTGCATTCAGTAAAAACTTTATCAAAAAGTTTTTCTTCTTCATATTGGGTAACTGTTTCAGTTTTTTCAAATTGATTCCAACATAAACTCATAATAATTACTTCCTAATAAAATATTTTCTATATTATATCACTTTTTTATTATAAAGTAACCAAAAATTTTATGTATAAAATTTTTAAATAACAACAATATAAAAGTAGGAGGAAAATTATGAATATAAGTATAAGAGATCATATAATTAATAATTTTAAAGGTGATGATTATGATAGCTTACAGAGTGCTATTAATGAATCAATCGAATCTAAAGATGAAGTAACTCTACCTGGTATGGGTGTATTTTTTGAAATTGTTTGGCAAGGTGCTGATCAAAGATTAAAAAATGAAATGCTTGAAATTATCAAAAATCGTGTTGCTGAAGGTACAAAAGAAAACGGATAAAATCCGTTTTTCGTTTGTTTTAATTATCTCTTAACTTGGCATTATAACTAGTAGTAACTTTTTCAATAATTTTATTAAAGATAACCATTACTTCGTCATCACTTAGGGTTTTATTAGGATCTTCAAAGTATAATGAAAATGCAATAGATTTTTCATTATTATTAACTTTGTCTCCCATATATAAATCAAAAACAGAAATACTTTCTAATAAGCGTCCACCGTTTTTCTTAATTGTTTCCATAATTTCACCAGCAGTAATATCTTTAGAAACAATAAATGCCATATCTTTTTTAATACCAGGATAAATACTAGCTGGTTTAAATTTAAGTGGTTTTATTTTTCTCATAAGTTCATTTAAGGAAAGTTCAAATACATATATTTCATCTTTAGAAATTTTAGGATGAATACGTCCTAGATAACCAATTGGCTCTCTATCAAGTAAAATTTTAGCACTTATGCCAGGATGAAGTGAATTATTATCCCCTATTTCAAAACTATATCTATTTTTAAATCCAATATAATTAAGAAGGTTTTCAATAATTCCTTTTACTAAATAGAAATCAACTTTTACTGAAGTTGCCCATTCATTTCCAATATATGTCCCTGATAACAATCCTGAAATTAAACTTTCTTCTTTAAAATTATTATCATAAGTTTTACTTATTTCATAGATTAAAATGTCATTTACTTTTCTTTTTTTATTGTAATTATAAACATTTAATAAAGAAGGTATTATACTAGTACGTACATAAGCTTTATCACTACTCATTGGATTAGGTAATAAAATATTTTCTTTATTATTAAAACTAAAATCTTTAGTTAATTCTTTTGATACTAACGTATAGGTCTTAACTTCATTTAAGCCTAATGAGCGTAATCTTTTAGATATTTTTTTACGATATTTAACATCACCAATATATTGCCCTCTTCTAATTGGTACTCTTGGTAAAGTAGATACTAGATTATGATATCCATAAAGACGACCAATTTCTTCTGCTATATCGTTTACATTTGGATCAATATCAAGTCTTCTTGATGGAATAGTAACTTCAAACAAATCATCTTTTAACTTATAATCAAAATCTAGCCTAGCTAATTCTATTTTCATATCATCTGCACTTATTTTAATACCTAAAATTTTATTAACATCGTCTGGAGTAAATTTTACAACCTTAGCAGCTTTATCAATATTATCATAAGTAACCATATCACTTAAAATTTTGGCATCGGCATATTTCTCAAGTAAATAACACGCTCTATCAATTGCTAGCTTTGTATATTCATAATTTAATCCCTTACCATATCTAATAGAAGCCTCACTTTTTAAATCCAATCTAGAAGCAGTATTTCTAATATTAACTGCATCAAAGATAGCACTCTCAATTAAAATGGTTTTAGTGTTATTATCCACTTCGGTATTTTCTCCACCCATTATTCCAGCAATACACACAGCCTTTTTACCATCTGTTATTACAATATCATTAGCTTTTAAATGTCTACATTTACCATCTAAAGTTATAATTTCTTCATTTTCTTTAGCATTACGGACTAAAATATTATTACCTAATTTATCTTTATCAAAAAAATGAAGAGGTTGTCCATATTCAAGCATAACATAATTTGAAATATCAACAACATTATTAATTGGCCTCATACCAGCAGAGATTAATCTGCGCTTGATAAATTCAGGGGATTCACCTATTTTTACATCTGTTACCATCTTAGCTAGATAAAATGGACATTTTTCAGTATCGACTTTTAGATTAAAATGATTATTAATTGAATCTTCTATTTCATTATAGTTAGCCTCTGGTAACGTTACTTTTCTATTTAAAATGGCTGCAATTTCATAAGCAAAACCAATATGATAATAACAATCATTATTACGGTGTTTATGGACATCTAATTCATATAGGGTATCTTCATAGCCTAAATATCTTAATGGATTTTGACCTATTGGTGCATTATCATCTAGTTCATGAATTCCTTTAGCATAATTTTCTTCAGTTTCTTCTTCAACTCCTAATTCAAATAAAGCACAAATCATACCATTAGATTCAATCCCCCTAATCTTACTAGTTTTTATTTCAAAATTACCAGGTAAGATAGCTCCAGGAAGGGCTACTATTACTTTCAAACCTTCTCTGACATTGGGTGCTCCACAAACAATTTGTTGTAATCCATCTGTTCCAATATTTACTGAACAAATATGTAAGTGGTCACTATCAGGATGATCTACACATTTCACAATTTCGCCAATCACTAAATTATCAATATTATGAGAAATTACTGATTCAACATTAATTCCTGCTTTAGTAATTTTAACGGCTAATTCCTGTGGATCTTGATCTTCTATATTAACATAATCTTTAACCCATTCTAAACTAATCATTATAGACTCTCCTCTCTATCAAAAATTTTGCTTTCCCTTAAATCTGTATTATAAAATACTCTTAAATCATTAATATCATATTTAAGCATAGCAAGACGTTCAGCTCCAAAACCAAAAGCAAAGCCACTCCATTCTTTTGGATCATAGCCGCTCATTCGTAACACATTAGGATGAACTACTCCTGCACCAGCAACAGTAATCCAACCAGTCTTTTTACAAATACTGCACCCTTTGCCTTTACAATTAAAGCAACTAATATCTACTTCTACAGATGGTTCTGTAAATTGATAGTAGCTCGGTCTAAATCTAGTTTCAATATCTTCTCCAAACAATTTTTTAACAATAATATCAATTGTACCTTTTAAATCGGATAAGGAAATATTTTTATCTACTAATAATCCTTCTATTTGCATAAATTGATGTGAATGAGTAGCATCATCATCATCTCTCCTATAAGTTTTACCAGGACAAATCATTCTAATTGGAGTAACACCTTTACCTTCCAACATTGTACGTACTTGAACTGGTGACGTTTGACTACGTAATAATAACTCTTCACCTTCAACATAGAAAGTATCTTGGGCATCACGGGCAGGGTGTCCTTTTGGAATATTTAACATTTCAAAATTATATTTATCTTCTTCGATTTCTGGTCCATCTACAACGTCATAACCCATTGCCATACAAACTTCTTCTACTTCCTCAATCAACTTTTCTAATATACTTGGAGCTCCTTGGGTAACTTTAGCAGCTGGCAATGAAATATCAATAGCTTCACTTTCTAATTTTTTATTCAAAGTTTCTTCTTCAAATTGTTGTTTTTTAGTATCATAAAAATCATTAAAAAAAGATCTAACTTCATTAACTGCCTGACCAAAGTCTTTTCTATCTTCATTTGGAATATCACGAATCAACTGATTTAATTCACTAATTAAACCTTTTTTACCTAAATATTTTACTTTTAAATCATTCAATTCTTTGATATCAAAAATAGATTTAATATCTTGTTCTAACATTTCTTTTACTTTGTTTATTTGTTCATATTTCATTATTTTTCCTCCTCAAAATAAAAACATTTCATCATAAGGACGAAATGTTCGCGGTACCACCTTAATTTATAGTTAATACTATACGCTTAAATCTTTTAACGCAAGAAATACGCTTACTATTAATAAGGACTCCTAAGACGAATTCATAAACTATTATTAATTGCTTCCACCAAATGCAATCTCTCTATAAATAAATCATTTATTACTACTTCTTAATCACTGTCGATAGCTATATTATAACATTATGATAAATTTATAACAAACATTTTACATAATTTTTTTCCTTTTTAGTATAAAAGTCTTTAACATCATACATTTTGATAGGAATACCAAAATTTGTTGTAGCCTCCCAAACTTCTTCTCCATACTTCTTAATTATACTTTCCTTATCACTATCACTCCAAGCTCGTGTTTTTGGAAAAGTATAACCTTTAGGTTGTATGTTATTTTCATAAATAAAACTTCTTAAAGGAATTGGATTTCCCGATAAAGAATCTACTTTTTTTCCTGTCAATTGATCAATATGTGGTAATATAGAATTAAAAGAATCAATGATTAAAGTTTGAGAATTATCATAATCAGTATAAATATTATAAGAATCATATGAAACCTGAGTATATGTTTCGTTATCACGCTTTAATGATATTATACCATTCCAACAACTCGATAACCATTCTAGATCGTCTATATTTAACTTAGTACTTTTTAATGTACTGTTATAAGTATTTAATACATTTATTGTATCAGCTGATGATAACATTATAATGTCATTAGCTAATTCTGTATAATTAATAGAATTATTGACTTGCGGTTTTTCTTTACTACATCCAGATACTGAAGTACACATTAAAGATAAACCAGTTAATAATAAACCCTTTTTTAGTGCTGTCGGATTAATATTTATTTTCATTTTTATCACTCCTTTAAATTTGAGCAATATTATAACATATGTATCTTAATTTTGTCAATAATAATATAAATTTATACCGTTAATAATTCTTGTTCTTTTTC
This sequence comes from uncultured Bacilli bacterium, assembly GCA_947628345.1. Classification (GTDB taxonomy): domain Bacteria; phylum Bacillota_I; class Bacilli_A; order RF39; family UBA660; genus UMGS995. The sequence continues at coordinate 31,184 of CANQZM010000003.1, read as the reverse complement.
TTTTAAAATAGTCTCTATTTTTTTGTTATAGTCATTAACTAAATCTTGAATATTTTTCTCTATATTTTTTTGTTCATCTTCTGGTAATTCTAATCTTTTAGCTTTTTCAATACCTTCATGTCTAGCATTTCTAATTGAAACTTTAGCATCTTCTGAAATTGCTTTTACTTGCTTAGTTAATTCTTTTCTTCTTTCTTCAGTTAAAGCTGGTATAACTATTCTAATGGTTTCTCCATCATTATTAGGAGTATACCCTAAGTTTGATTCAAAAATAGCTTTTTCAATAGACTTTAAACAACTTTTATCAAATGGTTTAATTAATAGTTGAGTAGCCTCAGGTACTGAAATAGTAGCTAATTGTTTTAGAGGTGTCATCGTTCCATAATAGTCAACTGAAATACCATCTAGACTGGATGGATTAGCACGCCCTGCCCTTACTGTTTTTAATCTTTGTTCATAAGCATCTATAGCATTTTGCATTTTTTCTTCTATTTCTAATATTAAATCATCACTCATTTTTATCTCTCCTCATATTATCATTATAATATATTCAAAAAATAAAATAAAGAAAAAGTAGAAAAATTTCTACTTAACTAATTCAATACTTTCTAAATAATAATTATTATTATCAGTATCATAATTAAATACATATTTATATTGATTTAAGTCAGTGTAATTATTATTAATATCAAAGTTATCTGCAGCAACATCGCTAATTTCATCATAAGCAGCACTATCGGTATAATTTTTATAAACTTTATTAGTTGCACTATCTAAAACAGCAACAACTACTGTAATTTCAATATTATCTGAATTTTTAACTGCTTTAACAGTCTTACGATCCATTGTAACTGTATTCATGCCTCCTAAACCATCTGGAGCTTGATAATTATATGTTTGATTAGCATTATCATACTTAAATACCACACCCTGTTTATTTGCCATTAAATTAATATCACCATCTGTAATAGCAACACTTGGTCCAAATAACATCTGAGCAGCTTCATGAAGTTGTTCACTGGTAAATGACATTTTTCCTTTAACATCACTCATACTTAAGGCTGTTTTAGCAGCTAAATACTTAATATCATCTTCACTCATTTCATTAGCTAACATTTTTTCTTTACTATATAAAGTTTGATAAATTTCAATAGAAGATAATACATAAGCATCATACCTCTTAATTAAACTATTAACTAAGATACTATCTGGTTTTAACTCCTCACTACTAACTTTATCAGTTTTAGATTCTTTATTTCCAGTATTTTGGGAGTTCACTTCTTTTTGATTAAGTATTTCAAAATAGTAATAACTACCACCTGCTCCTACAGCTAAAGCAATGATAATTAATAAAATTATTAATAATGGATTTGTCTTTTTTTGTTTAGGTTCTGAATATATTGTAGATTCTTTTTCAAATCCTGGAATATCCTCGTTAGCTAAATTATTAATATCAGATAAATCGTTGACATTAGATACATTATTAACATTTTCTGCAGGTATAACTGCTGGTCTTTCAGAATCTAGTGTATTTGTTGTTTCTGAAAAATTAGTAGCTGTATTTTGAGGAATTAATTCTTCTATATCATTATTTGCAATGGCTGACTTTTGACCCACTTCAGCTACAAAAGTATTACTCATATCATTTTCAATATTTTTATTATTGTTTTCTTCCATTTTTATTCTCCTTTATCACTTATCTTATATTTTTATTATAAAATAATTGATTAAAAATTGCAATAAATAAACTAAATTTTATATGATTATCAATTTAACTAAAAATCTAATTATAACTATAAAATTCATTATTATATAATGATCAAAAAAAATACACTAACTAGTGCATTCTTCATATTTTAAAATTTTTAAGTATAAATTTTTAATATTTTGGATTCTTTTTTTAGTTAAATAGTCTTCTGAAATTTCTTCCTCATTTGAAAAATTAGTACTTATACATAAAATTTTACCATCTTTTACCGAATAAAAAGTAGGTATAGATATTTCTAATTCATCTTGTTGTTCTTTATCATCAATGGGACTAGGTACTAGATATTCAACTAATTTTTGATAATTTTTGGTATTTTTAGTTTTTATTTTGTTAGGATTATAATAATAAATATTTTCAATATTCTCTTTTTTAGCAATATCTAAAATATATGAAGCAGCTCTAATTGATCCTTCATTATCAGGACTTGCTAAAAAGAAAATACCAGTTCCTTTTTCTAATATATCAATAATATTATTAATGTTAGTATACACAAAGGGATTATTTTTTGAAACATTATATTCATTACTAAATTTTTCGGCATCAGTTAGTTCTTGTACCTTTTTAACAGAACATCCAGTTATCATTATACAAAATAAGAATATTACGAAAATAAATACTACTTTTTTCATATAATTAGTTTCCGTTAACTTGATTCATTACTTCTTCAGCGAAATCTTCTTGTTTCTTTTCAATACCTTCACCAACGGCAAATCTAACCATATCAATAATAGTTCCATTATTATTTTCTACATAGGTTTTAACATCCATTGAATTTTCTTTAATAAATGGTTGTTCTTCTAAACAAATTTCTTTATAAAATTTATTTAATCTTCCTGTTACCATTTTTTCAGCTATAGCTTCAGGTTTACCTTCTGCCAAAACTTGTTCTTTAATAATGTGTGATTCTCTTTCTACTAATTCAGGATCAACATCACTTCTTTTCACAGCGGTTGGGTTCATAGCAGCAACGTGCATAGCGACATCTTTACTAACTTCATTATTAGCTCCATCAACTACAACCAAAGCTGTTATTTTTCCACCCATATGAGAATAGATACCAAAATATTGATTATCAGTTTTAGTTAATTTTTTAAATCTACGGAAACTAATCTTTTCTCCAAGTTTAGCAGTAAGATTAACAACTGCCTCTTCAATTGTTTCATCACTATTTGCTAATTTTAATTTATTAGCTTCTTCCATAGTATTAACATCATTTTTTAATAGAGTGGTAAGTATATTATCTGCCATTGCTTTAAATTCTTCATTTTTAGCAACAAAGTCTGTTTCACAATTTATTTCAATTATAGTTGCATTATTTAAATCTTCTTTAGCTAAGGTTAATCCTTCAGCTGCAATTCTTGTTTCCTTTTTAGCAGCTTTAGCAATACCATTTTCTCTTAACCAATCTATTGCTTTTTCCATATTCCCTTCTGTTGCTTCTAAGGCTTTTTTACAATCAAGCATTCCTGCTCCTGTTTTCTCTCTTAATTCTTTTACATCACTTGCTTTAAACATTTTATCCTCCTTATAATTTACTTTTATATAAAATGGAGAAGTTACCTCCTCCTTCCCTTTTTATTTACTTTAAAGCATCTAATAACTCTGCTTTTTTCATTGTTGAATAACCTTTAATTCCTACTTCTTTAGCTTTTTTCTTTAAATCTGCCAAAGTTAAATCAGTTAAATCTACACTCTTAGTATCTTCTTTTTCTACTTTTTCAATTTTTTCTTCTTTTTTAGGAGTAGTTTTAACTATATCTTCCTCTACTTGTTTTTCAACTTTTTCTTCCTTTTTAGTATTTTCTTTCTTAACTATTTTCTTACTATCCTTAGCTTTATCTTCATCGGTTACATAATCAATGATTTCATTACCATTTACTTCTGCAATAGCATTTGTTAAAGCTCCAATTAATAATTTAACAGAACGAACTGCATCATCATTACCCGGAATAACATAATCAACTACATCAGGATCACAATTTGTATCTACAATACCAAATACTGGAATGCCTAAAATGTGAGCTTCCTTAATAGCAATTTCCTCTTTACGTGGATCGATTATTACTAAAGCTTGAGGAAGTTTCTTCATCTCACGAATACCTCTTAGATTTCTATTTAACTTATCGTATTCTTTCTTAATACTAATTACTTCCTTTTTTGGTAATAAATCAAATGTTCCGTCACTTTCTTGTTTTTCAATATCCTCTAATCTTTTAACTCTACTTCTAATTGTTTTAAAGTTAGTTAGAGTTCCTCCAAGCCATCTTTCATTCATAAAGTACATATTAGTTCTAGTTGCTGCTTCTTCTACTGCTTCTTGAGCTTGTTTTTTAGTACCAACAAATAATACCTTTCCACCTGCTTCTGCGATTGCTTTTAAAGCCTCATAAGCTTCTTCTATCTTTTTCACTGTTTTAGATAAATCGATAATATAAATATCATCTCTTGTAGTATAGATGTATTCCTTCATCTTTGGATTCCATCTTCTTCTTTGATGTCCGAAATGAACACCTGCTTCTAATAAATAATTCATTGAAATTACTGTCATATTTTTCTCCTTTTCGTTTTTTACTTCTATTAGTTTCTAATACTTATCACCTAAAAGGCACTAGATAAATAAATTCACTAATATGTTTATTTTAAAGCTGCGACTAAATCAGCTTTTTTCATTGTTGAATATCCCTTAATTCCTGCTTCTTTAGCTTTTTCTTTTAATTCTGCTAAAGTTAAGCTAGATAAATCTTCTTTTTCTTTAGTAGGTTTTTTATCTACTTTTACAGTTTTAGCAGCAGTCTTTTTTTCACTACTATTAATAGTTACTTCATTTACTACCATTTTTTCATTTTTACTAACTTTTCCAGCTTTACCATCACGTGCTACTTGGACAAGTTTTGTAAATGCTTTAGGATCATTAATTGCAATTTCTGATAACATTTTACGATTTACTTCTACACCTGCTTTAGTTAAGCCTTCAATAAATCTTGAATAACTAATATCATTTTGTCTACAAGCTGCATTAATTCTTGTAATCCATAACTTTCTAAATTCTCTTTTTCTTTGCTTTCTATCTCTAAATGCATATTGACCAGAATGCATTAATTGTTCTTTAGCAGTTTTATATAATCTATGTTTACTACCAAAGTAACCCTTTGCTTGTTTTAATACTTTTTTATGACGAGCTTTTGTTACTGCTCCGTTTTTTACTCTTGCCATGTTTTTTCCTCCTATATATTTTTAATAATTAGATAATATTTTTTAATCTGTTGTAATCAGCCTTAGATAGAGTTGATCCATTACGGCAGCTTCTATTAAATTTAGCTGATTTCTTTCCTGTATTATGTCTACTACCTGGTTTTCCAATTTTATTATTGGCTCTTAATACCTTTGCATATCCTTTATGAGTTTTTATTTTTGGCATATTTATTCCTCCTATTACTTATTATCTTTTTTTGGTTCTAACAACATAGTCATTACTCTACCATCAAGTTTTATTTGATCTTTTACTACTGCACAATCATCAACTCGACTAGCAAAACGTAAAAGAACCTCTTTTCCTAATTCTGTATGTGCCATTTGACGACCTTTGAATCTAATTGTTAATTTAACACGATCTCCTTTTTGTAAATACTTAGTAGCATTTCTTAATTTGGTTTCAAAATCACCTATATCAATAACTGGAGATAATCTAAATTCTTTTAATTCAGACATATTTGCTTTTTGCTTTTTTAACGCTTCCTTGGCTTTTTTCTGTTTTTCATAACGATACTTATTATAATCCATAACTTTACAAACTGGTGGATTTGCATTAGGACTAATAAGTACTAAGTCAAGTGCAGCATAAGAAGCTAGTGTTAAAGCATCTTCAATTGACTTTACTCCTACTTGTTCTCCATTTGGTCCAATTACCAAAACCTCACGTACTCTAATTTGATCGTTGATTAGCATGTTATCATTATTCTTTGCGATAACTAACACCTCCATAAACTAAGAAAAGTGGATATAAATTATACCCACTTTACCTAATAATAGTTATATAATAAAAACTTAAGGCATTTACCTATCGCTACTGGCAATCAGGTGGATATAATCTCTTTCCTTTTTCTTGACTCTACTATTATATGCAAATAATAGTTAATTTGTCAAGGAAATTTTTTATTTTCTTAAAATTTAATTAATTATATTATTTTCAGTTGGCTGAACAACTTTTCCAACAAACCAAATCTCTCCACTATTCTTATCTCTGATTAAGAATATATATGGTTTATCAAAAGTTAAATCAATTTTTTCTACTGGTACTTTATACAAATGCTCAAATCCACAACTTGCTGCACCTAAACCACTTACCATAGTAGCTGCTGCCGCCTTAATCCCTTCATTTGAAAATTCTATATTTGCTTTATGCTTTGTATCTATCACAATATTTTTATCTGAAGTCATATTAGATAAATCCATTTTTTCTTTATTGAAAATATCAGTAATTCCTAATTCCTTTAAATCATTATTTAATTTTAATTCATAATCATATTTAAATAGTGGAATATATCCTGATATTTCTGTTACTTTACCTTTAGTAAAATTATCTAATTCAATAGTTTTTAAATTAGTAATAATATCATTAATTTTTTTATTATCGGCATTTTCGATGTATTGATTAATATCTTGATCTTTAGGCATAATACCAACATATTGTAATGTTGTACCTGAATATTCTTTTAAATCTTTGGCAAAAGCTTTAACATGATCATTATCATAAAACATAAAATCAGTTGATGACTTTACTTGTCCATAATTTGACTTTAATTCTTCAATAAATTTGTTAACGTATTGATCAACAGGTAAATCATTTCCACAAATATTATCACCTTGAGCTAACCATTCCGTGTATTCCTTTGTAATAGTTTGTCTAATATTATCTTCACCAAGGTCACTTATAATATCATAGTTATTAATAGCTGCACCTATTTCTACTGCTTTGGCATTTATTTGACTGTTGTTAAATGCTACAGATGGGTATTTATCACCCATAATAATCTCAACAAAATCTGAAAAATCTTCATGTTTATATTGTACAGAATATGCATCCTTTAATGTTTTACTAGTTGCTTGAATTAATTTGTTCCATTCCATATCAATAGCAAGTGCATTTATAAGCATAAATTTTGTTTCAGAAACATCATTAACTAATTGATTAATTAATCCAAATGTTTTATCACTAATCCATTTATTTACATTATCTGGTGTTTGAAATGAATCATATATAAGTTCAGCATTATATTTATTAGTTAAATTATCCGTATAATTAGCTTTAATATATTCTTTATAATTATCTTTTATAAACAAAGCATTAGCAAATGACATGTTATTATTAGTAGTATATTTATTAATTTTATAATCACCAATAACATCAGTTATTTGTTTCTTTGTATTCTTATTAGCTCCTTCATTAAGCATTCCTAATGCATATTTAATAGATAGTGGACTATAAATAATATTATTATCAGAATTTTCTATTTTTAGAAAAGATAAATCAAAATTCTGAAGACCGTTACCATCCATTCTATATTTGGAATATACTTTTTTAGATTCTATATTATTAGTTTCATCTTTCTTTATTAATTGAGGTATAAATTTTAATACTACTATAATACCCACTACAAGGACTAATACTAATAATACAATTAAAAATACTTTTCCAGATTTTTTCTTCTTCTTGTTAGAATTGTTAGGTATCATTTCACTATTTGATAAATTTTCATCCATTTTATTTTCCTCCATTTATATTCTTCTTATTGAGAATTATAATACAACTTTATTTGAAAAACAACTTTTTTAAGAAAATTCTATATTGATTTTGGTATACTACTATTTTTTAAAGTTGCTTTTTCTATAAAATACTTCAATAATTTTTGAGAATAAATATCAGCATCACTAGGGCGCTCTGGATGCCATTGAACTCCCATATTAAATGTATTTTTAGGATAAACTATCGCTTCAATTATACCATCTTCACTATTAGCAACTATTTCATAATAATCACTTGGTCTTACTTTATAATTATGAAAACTATTTACTTTAATGTTGTCTTCTTGCATTATCTCATATAAAAGTGAATCTTTTTTTATATAAATTGAGTGTTGAAAATCATCTGTTTTATTTTGACAATGTTTTATTGTACTAGAATCAATTTTATCAACCAGAAAATCTTTTCTAAAGCATGCCATTTCTTGCATACCAAAACAAATGCCTAAAATTGGAATATCGTTTCTAATAGCGTATTCTATAATATATTGATTAGTTGGAACATATCTATTTCCTCCTGGTAAAATAAACCCATCACAAAGTTTTAAAAAACGATTTAAGGTTTTTATTCCTTCGTCTGATAAAGATTCATAATCACTATATTTAGTTTTACTACTATCACATTCTAATGGTGGAACTATAGGCATAATATCTGCCCCTAAAGATTGAAGACTTCTAATAAGATTTTCATAAATTGTATACATATATAAATCTGTTTCAGCATCTTTTTCTGGTCTTAATGGAATTCCAATAATTGGTTTCATATAATATCTCCTTGTAATCTTTATTATTATTTAAATATATTAAACAATTAAACTAGTATATTTGTCAACAAAAGAAAAAGGAATTTTATTTCCTTTTAAGTTAAATATTAAAATACAATCTTTTCTTCAATATATTTTGATACTTCATCTAATGATAATGTAATTTGTTCCATTGTATCTCTATCTCTTACTGTTACAGTATTATCATTTATAGTATTATCATCAATCGTGATACAGAAAGGAGTTCCAATTGCATCTTGTCTACGATATCTTTTTCCAATGCTACCTGCTTCATCATATGAACACATAAATTTTTTAGAAAGTTCTTCATAAATTTTAGTTGCCTCATTACTATGATACTTTTTAACAAGAGGAAGTACTGACACCTTGTATGGAGCAAGATAGGGATGAAAATGCATTACTTCTCTTGTTTCACCATTTTCTAGTAATTCTTCTTCATATGAATTATCTAAAATTGCTAAAACAGTTCTATCACACCCTACAGTTGATTCAATTATATATGGAATAAATTTTTCATTGGTTTCTGGATCAAGATATTGTTGTGATACTGTTGAGTATTCTTCATGACGTGATAAATCGTAATCAGTTCTATTATGAGTACCATTTATCTCTCCCCATCCAAAATTAAATTCATACTCAATATCACAAGCTTCTTTGGCATAATGAGCTAATTTTTCGTGATCATGAAATCTTAATTTTTCTTCTTTAATTCCTAAATCAACAAAATACTTTTTAGCAAAGTCCTTAAAATAATTATATAACTCACTGTCTGTTCCTTCTTTACAAAAGGTTTGATATTCCATCTGTTCAAATTCAATTGTTCTAAAAGTAAAGTTACCAGGAGTTATTTCGTTTCTAAAAGCTTTACCAATTTGACCAATACTAAATGGTAATTTAGCTCTCATAGTTCTTTGAACATTTAAGAAATTAACGTATTCACCTTGAGCATTTTCAGGTCGTAAATAAACTAATCCCTTACTATCTTTAGTAACTCCTCGATGAGTTTCAAACATTAAATTAAATTCTCTAATATCTGTAAAATTATGTTTACCACAATTAGGGCATGGAATATGATTATCTTTGATATATTGCATCATTTCTTCTTCTGTCATACCATCAGCATGAGCATCAGGATTAAATTCATCAATTAAATTATCGACTCTATGTCGCATTTTACATTCCTTACAATCTACTAAAGGATCTGAAAAGCTTTGAACATGACCACTTGCTTCCCAAACTTTTGGATGCATTAAAATTGCTGCATCAACTTCATAAGCATTAGGACGTTCTTGAATAAATCTCTTACGCCATGAATCTTTAATATTATTTTTTAATCTAGCTCCTAATGGTCCATAATCCCAAGTATTAGCTAAACCACCATATATCTCACTTCCCTGAAAGATAAATCCATATTGTTTACAATATGCTACTAATTTTTCCATCGTTAATTTTGACATTTACATACTCTCCTTTTCTATTAACTTTATAAGTTTTTCTTTGTCACTTTCAATTAAACAATAATCACTTATATTTTTCTTAATAAATTTATTTTGATATAAGTAGTATAATTCTTTAATTATAGGTGTATAAAAAAAGTCTTTGTTATAAATTATTACTGTTTTATTATCGTTTTTTTCTATCTTTTCACTAAGTATTGAAAATAATTCACTATGAGTTCCAAGTCCTCCTGGTAAGAATAAAATAAAATCACTCTTTTGATAAATTAATTTAGTGCGGTCCATGGTTGTATCTACTTCAATAGTTTCATCAACTTCTAAGTCATTATTATCATGATACTTTTTTAAAGTTATACCACATATTTGCTTAGCATTTTTTCTAAATTTCTCATAACAAATATCAATAATACCACAATTTTTTTGACATGCCCCAATTACTAGATTAAGGTTAGGTATTTTAGCAATTTCTTCCATTAGTTCTTTGGCATCTTCTAAATAATTTTTACTAATCTCATTATAAGAACTACTTCCAACAAATAAATTCATCTACTCCTCCTTAAAAAACAAAAACTTCTAGAACTTATATAAGGACGAGTTACCCCGCGGTTCCACCTTATTTATTCTAGAAGAATCACTTTCTATATACTGCTGGTCGAGATTCCACCCCGGTCATCACAACATTCATTTTAATCTTACTAATTTTTTGTTATCATGTCAATAATCTATTTGATATTTTTACTAACAGTAATTTCCTTAGTATAATTTTTATCATAAGCGTCAATTACTTTACTTAGGAATCTAAGTCGTAAAGCAAGTTTGGCATTTTCAGTAGTAACTGGTTCAACCGTTTTGCCACTTGGTGCCATTTGAACAGGATTAATTAAGTCGTATTCGATAGCATCACCTTTTTGGTTAAATTTGAAATGCTTTACTAAGGATAGAGGAGCTTGATTATTTAATGCTCTTTTCTCATTAATCTTAGTTTCTTCTTCTAAGGCTTGTTCAAGTGACATAGAAGCTGGATTGAATAAGATAGTAGCAGCTCCTTTCCAAGTTTTACTTATGTTCATTTGAACTCGAGTACTTCCTTGAATAGCAAAATTAGTAATAGGTTCTAATTTATCAACATAACTAGCGTCTATTCCTTTTTCATGAGAAGTATAAGTATTACCCATCACACCACGAATAGGCTTAACACCAGGAGTATAAGCATCTTTTAGTCCTTCTTTTGGAAGAATAATTCCCTCTGTTACTCCTTTAGCTAATTTGATTAAATCATCACTGGAAGCAACTATTCCAGCATGACCACTATATCCTCCTAGAGCTAGAGCTTTAGGATCATTTACTTTACCCATCTTAGCATTAGGTGTTCCCGTAACTAAATCTATTTTTTGTTTTGGTACTATTAAATGAGTATCTTTTAATCCTAACGGTTTTATAATATATTTATCTACTAAATCAGCATAAGAAATACCAGTAGTGTTTTCCATTACTTCTTTCATTATCATAAGTCCAATATCAGTATATTGATATTCTCCTTTAGAAACAACACTAGATTGGTATAATCTATCTAATGCTTCTGTAACAGTGTTAGCATCCTCAACACGTCCATTAGTTGCTATATTAGTTGTAAAAGTTAGTATATCTCTTACTGTTAAATCATTTAAATTTTCAAATTTAGGATCTAAATCACTAATTTTAGCAGAAAGAGAAAATACTTTTTCTTTTATTAAATTATAAGCAACTATTTGAGTATAAAATTTTGTCATTGATGCAATATCAAATAAAGCATTATCAGGCATTTTTCTTTGCATAGAATCAATATCTCCACCAAATAACTTTACATTAATATTGTTAACAGTAACTCCTACAGTATATCCAGGAATAGGATAAGAATTTTTAATATCTTCTAATAATCTAACATTATCTACTATTATTTTTTCTACTAATTCCTCTGGCGTAGCATCTTTATTATTTTGAATAATTTGTAACATATCGTAAGTAACTTTACGTACTTCATCTACTGATGCATATGATTCATTTTGAATTTCTTCTAAAAATTCCTCAAATATTTTATTATATGACATATAACCATCTCACTTCCTAGTGTCCTACATTTTATTATAAAATTACTTATTTGTAAAAAACTTTTATGAACATTTTTATTAAACCTGTTCTAATTTATCTAATTGTTTTAGAAAACTTTTACTTTTTAAATAAAGTCCTGTATATCTATCATAATAATCATCTAAAAATTTATTTATTTCTTTTAAATATTTATTAGTAATCTCTAATTTAGTTATACTTTCAATATCAACATAATAAAGCATTCTAATTAAATGGATAATTTTTTCATCAGTCAATGGTTCGTTGTGATGGCAATTAGAACATACATATCCACCACTACTGGCATTTAAGGCTACTATATTTTTAGTACTACCACAAAAACTGCATCCATCTAAAATAGGTGCAACTCCTAAGTATGATAGAAGTTTTAATTCCACTATACACATTACAATTTGAGGATTATAACCCTCTTCTATCTTAAGTAAACTGGCTTTTAATAGATCAAATAAATTATCTTCATCGTTTTGTTTAGAAACTTGAGATACTAAATCAACAATATAAGAAACATAAGAAATTTTACTAATATCAGTTAATATATTATTAAATGAATTTATAATGTCAACACTAATTAACGTAGAAAGACCATTTTCTTTATAATATATATTAAATTTACCATAGATTAATTTTCTACTTACTGCACGTAACTTGTTTTTAATATTACGACATCCTTTAGAAATAATTCCAATCATTTTGTGTTCTTTAGTCAAAACATTTAATATTTTGCTTGATTCACTATAGTTAACCTCACCTACAATGATACCTTCTACTTCTTCGATTTTCATTTAATCCCTTCTTCTGTTCATTTCTTTTAATAACATATAATATTTTATATCTCCTGTTTTTTTAAATAAATCCCAAATAAGATCATTCATTGTATTCACCTCTATTATTATAGTGGTGATTTTATTAATTATTTATTCACTATCTTTTAAGCCTAATTCTTCAAAATATTTTTCTTGATCACGCCAATTTTTTAGTGTTTTAACATAACTTTCTAAATATACTTTTTTACCTAAAAACTTTTCCATGTCAATTCTAGCTCTAGAACCAATTTCTTTTAACATAGAACCATTTTTACCAATAATAATTTTTTTAATATTATCCCTATCCACTACAATTAACACTTGAATATGAACAACTTTATCATCTTCTTCATAATTTTCAACATAACAAGTAACAGTGTGTGGTATTTCATCTCTTGTTAGTTCTAAAACTTTTTCTCTAACAAATTCAGCCATAATAAATCTAGTTGAAACATTAGTTAATTCTTCTTCTTGATAGACTCTATCTCCCTCGTCTAAATATTTCTTTATACATTCAATTAAAGTAGAAATATTATCATTTTTAAGTGCCGAAAGAGGAATAATTTCTGCAAAATTATATAACTTTTGTAAACTTGCAATTTTTTCTAGTAATAATTCTTTATTTTTTATTTTATCAATTTTATTTAATAGGAGAAAAACAGGAATATTTTTATCTTTAATTTGATTTAAAACAAATAAATCTCCTTTACCAAAACCTTTATCAATATCTATTAAAAATAAAATGACATCAACACCCTCAGTATGATCATAAGCTTTTTTATTCATAACATTACCTAATTTATGAGTTGGCTTATGAATACCTGGAGTATCTACAAAAATAATTTGTGAATCTTTATCATTATAAATTCCTTGAATTATATTTCTAGTTGTACCGCTTACATTAGAAGTAATAGCTAATTTAAGTCCTAATATATTATTTAAAAGTGTACTTTTACCAACATTAGGCCTACCAACTAAACTAACAAACCCGCATTTCATAGTAACCCTCCGATTATGCTAATAATTTTAGGACCAAAAATAATTAATCCAACTATAAAAGAAATTACTGACATAGCCAAAACTCCACTACTAGCCATATCTTTCGCATTTTTAGCATATGGATTAATTTCTGTTGTTATCATATCAACAATATTTTCTAATGCGGTGTTAAAAAATTCCGCCATTAGAACTAATCCAATTACAATTAAACAAACAAACCATTCTAAATAGGTTATTTTTAGAATAAACCCTAAAATAATGACAATAATAGCCATAATAGTATGTATTTTTAAATTTTGCTCAGTTTTATATGCAGTTCTAACTCCTTCTAAAGCAAATTTAAAACTGTTACGTAATCTTTTTTTATCTAATATTTTTTTATTATCTTTGAATTTTACACTCATCTAATACTGCCTCCTGTTTACTAAACATTATTTTTTCTTCTTCTACATTCATATGATCATAACCTAACAAATGATAAAAACCATGGACTGCTAAAAAAATTAATTCCCTTTCAAAAGAATGACCATAATTTACAGCTTGCTCTTTAGCTTTATCTATTGAAATATAAATATCTCCCAATACTCTAGTATTTCCGGCATTGATTACCACATTATCATCTTCTAAAGCAAAAGTAATTACATCTGTTACTCTATCAATATTACGATATTCTTTATTTAATTTATGTATATAATTATTATCTACAATAATAACATTAAATTCAACATTTTTTAATTTTTCTTTTTTAACTGCATACTCTAGTACTTCTTTTAATTTAGATAACTCTTTTACTATTGATGCTGTTTCATTAAATATTTCTATTTTATTCATAACTACTCTCCTACCTACAGTAAACTAATTATTCCTAGTAAAATAATTACTGAAATAATATTTAAAAATATTTCTGATTTCATAAAATTAGGTAATTTATTACCAATATTTCTTAAAAAACAATATCCTAAATAACCAATAATTCCACCAATTAAATTAAGAATAATATCATCAACATCAAAAACCCTACCAATTACTAATTGTACCGTTTCAATAGAGATGGATGCTATTAAGGTTAAAATAATTACAGAATATGATTTTTTAGGATTAAGGTAATAACTTGTAAAAAAACCAAATGGTAGAAATAAAACAACATTACCTAAAACGTTTTTTAAAAATAATCTACTTCCTAATCTATATCTAAATATTTCTTTAAAAGGAATAAAATTATTACTACTCCACATAACATCATCTTGAAAAGTAACTATTTGGAATAAACATAATATATAAATAATAAAAGATAGCATTAATAATTCTTTATATAATGTTAAGTGTTGTTTATTTTTAATTAGATAGGTTATTCGTAATGATACAATAATTACTACTGATATTAAAATCATTGGCCATGTGAGGTTAATAATACCTTGAATTGTTCTAGTTACTTGTTCCACTCTTTTCACCTTCAATGTCTTCTATTTTAATATTTTCGATACTTTCTTCTTCTGTAATGTCTTCTTCTACCTTAAAAAATACATCTACTATTATTCTACTATCTCTTTCAGTTTTTTTCAAAACTTTTTTAGAAATTATTTTGTCTTTAGGACCTAATTTTTGTTTTAATTTATTACTAGCTAATTTGATAGCTTCATTTGAAACATTAGAAATATCATAATTTTTAGAAATTTCATTAGTTTCGTAAATAGTTGCATAGTTAAGACTGACTGGTAATATATTATTTCTTAATAGTTCTTTTTTTTCTACTTGGTAGGTTTTATATTTATTAAAATCAAATAGAAAAATATTTTTATCAAAAATAGTTAATTCTAATCTTTTTTTACTTTTACCAGTTTTATTAACTACTTTATAAGCTTTAGGTAAATCTACTTGTACCTGATACCAAACTTCACCAAATACACTACCAATAGCTTTAGTTTTAGAAACAATTTTTTCATCTTTAGTTATAAAGCCACTGATTAAGACATCTCCTTTTTGAACATAATCAAACTTCTTTTTAACTACTTCTCCAGAAGTAGCACTAATTCTTAAAATCATTGCATTTTTTTTAGCTATAATATTTTGGGCTTTATTATCAGTTTTTACTTCATTTTTAATACGTTCTTCTACTTTTACTAAATATTTAGTACCGATACGTTCTATTTCTAACCATTCGATTTTATCAGTTTCCTTAGCTAAAATCTTTTTCTTGATTTCTTCTTTTTTATTATAGCTAACTCTAAATTTATATTTAGAAATTCCATACAATTTTAAATCTTGTTTAATAAGATTTCTAATTTCACTTTTAGAATGTTGTACTTCTACTGTAAATATCATATTAGAAAGTAATAAAAGAAGTAAACTACCTACTAATAAAGCCATTAAAAAGTAAGAATATTTTTTAATTAAGTGTTTAATTCTAATTAGGCCATATTCTCTTATTACTTTTATTTTATAACTAGTTTTAATTTCTTTTAATTTTGCTAATCCCTCTTCATCTACTATTATTATAGGATCACTATCTAAATTTTCCACCTGATAAATTGAAATTTTCTTAGTAATTATTTCCTTAACAAAACGTTTTGGATCTTTGCCAATTATTTTTACTTTGTATCTACTATTCATTAAAATCAACCTCAATACTAGTAACTGAACCACTTATTAAGATTTCATTATCTAATAGTTTATTTAAACAAAGATTGTTTCCCTTTATAATGACTTTCCCTTTTTTAGTAATTAAAGAAATGTACTCATCTTCTAAAGAGATTATTCTTAAATAGTTTATCGCATAAATCTGGTTTTCAAATATTGTTAATCTAAATTCATTATCATTTATATATTCCTTAACTCGATTCAACATAAAATCACCTATTAAAGAATATGTTATAGATTTAAAATTAATTATCCAAAAAAAGGCTAATTAAAAGAGCCTAAAGCTCTATAATATTTTTTTAAATTCACTAATTAGATGAGCAACTGGTGCACAACCCATAAAACAAATAACTTCATTTTTGTATGGCTCTAATTTTTGAATGGTTTCTTCTGATATTATTTCCCCATTTTTTATTTCATCTACAATAAGGGAAGAAGATATGCCAGGATAGTCTTCTGGTTTTTCACGATTTGATTCGATTTCTGTTAAAAATACTTTGTCAGCCATGGATAAGGATTCAATAAACTGTTTAGTAAAATCTTTAGTTCTTGAATAAGTATTAGGTTTAAATACTACTACAATTTTTTTATTAGGGTATTTTTGCTTTATCCCTTTTATAGTTACTTTAATTTCTGTAGGATGATGGGCATAATCATCAATAATAATAGTATCTCCTACTTTTTCTTCACTACAACGTCTAGCGGCATTTTTAAAAGTTTTTAATGCCTGTTTCTGTTTTTCTTTATCTATTTTTAAATGATTACAAATAGCAATTGCAGCTGCAGCATTTAAAGTCATATGATTTCCATATAAAGGCATTTCAAAATGATCATATAACTGGTTATTTATATATAAATCAAAACTATTTCCTGTTGAAGTTAATTGTTGATTTTTAATAATTATATCATTATCATCGTTAAATCCATAAAATAATACTTTTGTCTTAAAATTTATTTTCCTAATTTCTTTATTATCTCCACAAGCTACAATTAATTCTTTTGTCTGATTAGCAAATTTTTCAAAAGTAGTTCTAATATCATCAATATCTTTATAAATTTCTAAATGTTCTGCCTCTATATTTGTAATTATACTGTATTTAGGATGGTAAGCTAAAAAATGACGATTAAATTCATCTGACTCTAAAACAAAATATTTATTATCTTTATTTAAATGTCCATCCCCAGCCCCTATAAAATAGTTACAGTCACCTATAGTTTCTTCTAAAATATGTTTAATTATAGAAGAAGTTGTAGTTTTTCCATGAGTACCTGAAACACTAATAGTATCAAATAAATCAACAATATCCCCAATTATTTCATTGTATTTTTTTATTGTTAATCCTAGTTGTTCTACACGTTTTAATTCTTTATGATCTTTAGAAAAAGCAACAGAATATGTAACAATTGTATCTTTATCTAAAGTATGATTACCATCATAGTAAATAGGAATATTACGTTCTTCTAATCCTTTTTGCGTAAACTTATAATCTTTAGCATCATCATAACCAGATACATCATTACCTAAATCTTTTAAAATTTGAGCTAAAGTAGACATACCAGAACCCTTAATTCCTATACAGTAATATTTCATATTATCACTTCTTTCTTCTTCATTATAACCTATGTCAAAAAAAAAGTAAACGTTCTTCGTTAGAAGTGAGTTATCTTAATTTTTCTTAAATTCGTTTTATAATTATCTATTAAATACAAGTAAGTAGTTCGTAATAATAAATAGATAGGTAAAATAATTATAATTCCCATTAATCCAAAAATAGAACCACTAATAGTTATTAAAATTATTGCGATAAATGGATTAATATCATTAGTTTTTTTATAAATTTTTGGCATAATTAGATAATTATCTATAAAAGGACAAATAATACATACTAAGATAGTTCCAATTAAAACTCTAGTCGAAACATTAAAAGCAATAATAATTCCTAAAATGTTAGTAACTAAAGCCCCAAAATAAGGAATTATATTACTAACAGCAGCTAAAATACCTAACAATAACCAATTAGGGTGTCCTATTAATAAAAATAGGAGTGAATATTCTACTAACTGAATAATCATTGATAAAATTAAACCTTTAACATAATTATTAATTTCAATATCTACTATTTTTAAATAATTATACAACTTAATTGATATTTTTAAACTTATATTTTTAACTTCTTGTCTTATCTTATCCATATTCCATAAAAAATATATTCCAAAAAGATAGCCAGTTAATAATTGTATAAATAAGTTAACTGATTTATTAAAAATAGTAATAGTACTTTTACTAATTATATTACTAAGTTGAGTAATAATTGTGTTTAAATAATCTAATAAATGAAATTTTTCTATACCTATATTAATATTAAAACGATTACTAAATTGATTTATAAAAGTTAAAATATATTTGGAAAATAAGACTAATTGTTCATAAATAATAGGTAAACTTTTATTAATAATTAATATAAAAATAAGAGTAAAACTAATTATAGTTATAGTAACTGCTAATAATTTAGTCAATTTTTTGTTTTTAAGTATTAATACTAAAGGATATAAAGAATAAGCAAAGGCAAAAGAAAATAAAATAGGAGCAATAACTTCAATAATTTTTTTAACTAAACTTAACCAAATACCAATATTAGAAAAAGTCATATAAAAAAGAAGCATCAACGCTGCAAAATTGATAATTTTATAATTAAGTTTGTTAGAAAACATCAACTATCACTCCTCTAGAATAATCGTAATAGGTCCATCATTTTCTATATTTAACTTCATATCACTACCAAAAATACCTGTTTCTACTTCTATATATTCTTTTAATCTTTTATTAAATTCATCATATAATTTAACAGCATCTTCACTTTTCATGGCTTGTTTATAACTTGGTCTATTACCTTTTTTAGTATCAGCATATAAACTAAATTGTGAAACTGATAAAATACTGCCATCAATATCTAGTACTGATTTATTCATTATATGATTGGAATCATCAAATATTCTTAAATTAACAATTTTTCGAACCATTTTATCTAATTTATCAATAGTATCATCTTGATGAAATCCAACTAGTAAAGTTAAACCTTGATTAATTTTTCCAACTTGCCTGTTATTAACTTCAACACTAGAAGATAATACTCTTTGGACAACAATTCTCATCTAATTAACCTTTCTACCTTATAAATATAGGATAATTTCTCTAATTGCTTTAAAACATGATCTAACTGTTCCAATCCTTTAAGATAAATATCTAATTGGTATACCTTATCATTATCTTTACTAATTGTTTTAATACTTTCAATATTAATACTTATAGCTGATAATCTTTGAACTAAGTCAGACATTTTATTTTCATTAGTATTAGAATAAACTACTAAAATAGTTAAATATTTTTTATCCAATTTAGTATCATTATTCCAAGCAACATTAACAGTTCTATTTTCAATCATCGTAATATTATGACAAGTTTTTCTATGAATGGTTATACCATTTCCTTTAGTAATATAACCAACTATATCATCACCAAAAATCGGATTACAACAATTAGCTAAATTAACTTTTACTTTATCAATTCCTGAAACAATAATATCAAAATCAGTTGGTTTTTCAAATGGTTTGGCAGCCTTAGGTATAACTTCTTCTTTATACTTATTAATTAAATTAATAACAAAGCTAGCTGAGTTTTTATTGTTTCCAATTACTAGATAAATATCTTCTAAGTCATCCAATTTAAGTGATTTTTTTATAGTTTCAATATTTTTTTCAGTAAAGAAATCGTTAAAGACAATCTTTCTTTTACGAAGTTCTTTTTCTAGTAGATATTTACCTCTTTCAATATTAATTTCTTTTTCGTTTTTAGAAAAATAACTTTTAATTTTATTTCTTGCTTGGGTAGTTTTAGCAATACCAATCCATTCTTTAGATGGAGTTGAGTTTTTATTAGTATTTATCTTAACAATATCATTATCTTTTAATTCATAATTTAATGGTACAATATTATTATTAACAATTGCTCCTACCGTTGTTTCTCCAACCTTAGTATGAATTTTATATGCAAAATCTAGTGGAGTTGCACCTCTAGGTAATTCAATAATATCACCTTTAGGAGTAAAAACATAAATATTATTATTTAAAACTTCATCTTGAACACTGTTAATAAATTCTTCACTACTCATTTTATCACTATTTAAATCCATAATAGTTTTAAAAAATTGTAGTTTTTGATCTGTAAGAGAATTCATATTGGCCTTAGCATCTTTATTTTCTTTATATGCCCAATGAGAAGCAATTCCATTTTCAGCTATCTCATCCATTGCATGAGTTCTAATTTGAATTTCAAATAAACAACCATCTAAGCCAAAAACAGTTGTATGAAGTGATTGATACATATTAGGTTTAGGCATGGCAATATAATCTTTAAATCTTTTAGGTAAAGGTTTAAATTTAGAATGAATTATACCTAAAGCCAAATAACACTCTTGTTCTGTATCTACCAAAATACGTAAAGCTAATAAATCATAAATATCTGAAAACTTTTTACCTTTATTAAGTTTATTATAAATACTGTAAATACTTTTACTTCTTCCTTTAATTTCATGTTTTATATTGTGCTCAGTTAATAAATTAGATACTTCTTGTAGCATTTCATAAACGGTATTATCACGTTCTAATTTTGTTGTATTTAACTTCTCAGCAATATCATAAAATACATCGGGTTTTAAATAACGTAATGATAAATCTTCTAATTCGCTTTTAATTTTATGGATTCCTAAGTGATGGGCAATTGGTGCTAAAATTTCTAACGACTCTCTTGCCTTTATTTTTTGTTTTTCTTTATCTAGTATCCATAAAGTTCTCATATTATGTAATCTATCTGCTAGTTTTATAATAATTACTCGAACATCTTCACTAATACCAACTATTATTTTCTTATAGTAATCAATTAAATATTCGTTTTCAGTTGAAAATTTAATTTTTGATAATTTAGTAATTCCTTGTACTAATTTAGCTACTTCATCTCCAAAATTATCATCAATTTCATCTTTTGTTGTATCAGTATTTTCTAAAATATCATGTAATAAAGCAGCTTGAATAGTTTCACTATCGGCATATATTTCAGTTAAAATAAGTGCAACATTTAAAGGATGAAGTATATAAGCATCACCATTTTTTCGGAAACAGCCTTGATATTTTTCTGATGCAAATTGGTATGCTTTACGAACTGCTTCTATTTTATCATTATCATCAATATACCTACTTATCTTATTTATTAAATCCTCAACTGTTAGATTACTTTTTTCTTTTGTCATTTTATTAATCCCCTTTATCTAACAATTAATTCCTTTTATTTTCTTTTCCTTAAAATCATCATCATAACTTATCTTTTTAGGTGACTTTTTATTCAACTTTTTACTTTCTAAAGCAATAAATAAGACAGTTGCTATATAAATAGATGAGTAAGTTCCTGAAATAAGTCCAAATAACATAGCTAAATTAAATGTTAATATACCTTTAGATCCCAAGAAAATTAAAGCAATAACTGGAAGTAATGTTGTAATTGATGTATAAATTGTTCTCATAAAAGTTTCACGAATACTTTGATTACATACTTCAATCAATTTTTGTTTAGTTATCTTACTATCAGTTCCTAAATTCTCTCTAATTCGATCAAAGCAAACAATGGTATCATTAATTGAATATCCAATAATTGCTAAGACAGCGGCAATAAACATAACTGATACTTCTAAATGGAATATTGCAAATAAGGCAAAAATTACTAATACATCATGTATTAAAGCAACAACAGCAGAGATTGCATAAGTTACCTTAAATCGTAAAGAAATATAAATAATAATTCCTATAATTGCAAAGATAACTGAAATAATAGCATTCTTAGTAAGCTCTTTTTTTACAACATTAGAAACTACTCCAATATTAACTTTAGCATTTTCATATTTATTTTCAAAATAATTGTTAATAGTTTTGATTTTTGTTGGTCCTAAAACATTATTGACTTTCAAAATAACTTCGTCTTCACTTTTATTATAACTAATTAAATCTAAATCTAAATCCTTAGTGATTTTATTGACATCTTGTTTAGTAATATTACTAGTTGTTTGTACTGTAATATCACTACCTGCTTGATAATCAATACTTAAATTAAATCCCTTTATTAAAAACATTACTAATCCAACAATAATAATTAGACATGATAAACCAACAAATACTTTGGTTTGTTTTAAGAAATCAACTTTAGCAAATGGTTTTTTCTTAATTGATTCATTCTTATTAACATCAGGTATATCTTTTTTCGATACATTAATAAAGAAATTTAATTTATCTTCAAAGAATTCTGTTTTAATAAATAATTTAAGTAAAACTCTAGTAATAAAGACCATAGTAAACATCGTAACTATAATAGTAATAATTAACATAGTTGCAAAACCTTTAACACTACTTTCTCCAAAGATAAACATAATAATTGCAATTAATAGTGTAGTTAGGTTAGAATCTAGTATTGTTCTTAACGAGGTTTTAGAACCTGCCTTGAAAGCATTAGATAAGCTTTTACCACTATATAATTCATCTTTAATACGAGCAAAGGTAATAACTGTTGCATCTACTGCCATACCAATACCTAAGACCAAAGCCGCTATTCCCGGTAAAGTTAATACCCCTCCAATTAACCAAAAAACAAAGAAGACTAAGAAAGTATATAATAAAACGGCAATACTAGAAATAAATCCAGCAAAGTGATATACAAGTAATAATAAAATAATAATTGAACAAACACCAATAATACCAGCAATTAATGTTTTTGATAAAGTAGCATCACCAAATGAAGCTCCTACTGTTTTAGAGGAAATTTCTGTAAGTTTTGATGGTAGGGAACCACTATTAATTAAATCAACTAAATTTTCAACTTCTTCTAGTTCAAAATTACCTTGAATAATAACATTAGAAGCAAATCCTTCTGATACTGTTGCGGCACTTAAACAATTGGAACCACTACTACCACAGTAAGATTTTTCACTGCTATAACTATCTTCAGCACCATTGTAATCTAGCCAAATAACAATCATATTATTGCTTTGTTTAGAAATTTTATTAGTAACTTGATAAAATTTACTTTTATCTTTAATAGTTAATAATACTGCAGGATTACCACTAGAATCTTCACTTACTTTTGCTCCACCTGCTTTTAAAACATCACTAGTCATAAGTAAATTATCATCTGTATCACGGAAAGATAAAGTAGCAACTGTTGATAATTGTTTTCTAGCTTCATCTGGATCTTTAACTCCTGCTAGCTTAACTCTTATTTTATCTTCTCCTTCTAAGATAATCTCTGGTTCATTAACACCCAAAGCATCAATTCTTTTACTTAAAGTTTTATAGGTTGCGGTTAGTTTTTCTTTATTCATCTTAGAACCATCAATACTCTTGACTTTATATAAAACTTCAAAGCCACCTTGTAAATCCAATCCAAATTTCAAATTATGAAAAATTGGGATTAATCCTAGAATAACCACCACTATTAAAACAACCATTACCATTGTTGAAACAATAACTTTTTTTCTATTCTTTTTGTTTGTTTTAGTTCTTTTCATGTTACACCTCTTCATCTATTTGTTTTTTTAAATACAAATTTAATTTTTGATTATCTATATGCATAATATCATTTACAATATCAGAAAGCATTAAATTTTTAGACTTTTTCCATTTACTAGTTGCTAGAAAGTGCCATAAATCTTGCTCTGTAACTTCTTGAAAATTAAGTCTTCTTAATTCTTGCAATTTAGCATGTAGAGCTGGTTTTACTCTTGTAAATAATTCTTCCTGAGTCTTAAATTCTAAATCCATATAGATCACCTTATCTCTAAAACCAATTTAATTATATCTAAAAACTTAGAAAAATAAAAGCAAAACAACTCATTTTTTGCAATAAATACTAATTAATCATCTTTTTTTGCTCTAGGAAAACTATTATAGTACACTTCTTTTAATCTATCAGTAGTAACATGAGTATAAATTTGAGTTGCACTAATACTTTCATGTCCTAATAATTTTTGAACACTTAACAAATCACAGCCTTCATTTAATAAATGAGTAGCAAAAGAATGCCTAATCATATGTGGTGAAATACTTTTAGATAAAGAAGTCTGTTTAATTAATTCGGTCAAAATATACCTAACACCTCGTTCAGTTAATTGATTTCCTAAATGATTTAATAATAAAAATTCACTATTATTCTTATTTAAATTAACTCTACCATAAAGTAAATACTTATTTAAAATATCTTCACAATATTCGCCATAGGAAACATTTCGTTCTTTATTACCTTTTCCAAGTATTAATATTTGTCTACTGTTTTTATTAATATCTTTAATCTTGATATTAACCAATTCTCCTACTCTTACTCCTGTTGCATATAACATTTCTAAAATAAGTAGATTCCTTTGTCCAATATCAGTATTAGTATCAGGTACTTTAAATAATTCTTCTAATTCGTTGTATTCAAAATAACGTGGTAATTTTTTTGCTTTTTTTTGCCCATTTAATAAATTAAAAACATTACTTTTAACTACTTTCTGATTAACTAAATATTTATAAAAACTTCTTAATGCACTAAGTTTCCTATTAATAGTAGCATTAGTATCTTTTTTTTGTTCTTTTAGGTACATCAAGTAAATTCTGGTATCACTATATTCTACTTTTTTATAATCCAATGCTTCTTGATTACAATAATTTAAAAATTCTACTATATCATTATAATAGCTTTCTACAGTGTAATCGGAATAAGCTTTTTGAAATTTTAAATAATCAATATATGAATCTAAATTAGCTACTTTCATAATACCACCATCTCAATTATACCAAATTTTAAAAAAAATAATCTACTTAGTAAACTATTTTTTTTTAACTTTAAAATTTTTTTCTTTATAATTTGATGGAATCAACCCAATAGCAATAGCATCGTCTAATCCATTTTGATAAATTTCATCAATATCCATATATTCTCTAACGGCGTCAATTCCACCCCATTCATATAATTCTTTCATTTTAGGATTAGTTATTTCTTGATATTTAGCATCATTATCACATTTACTTAAGTATATTGCTTCTGCATCACTATATGATAAAACATCACCTTTAAAATGGTTGTCAGAAATACCATTACGATAATTAATTTCACTATCAACTTGATTTATTTGTGAAGTCAAAACTATTCTTTTTACTTCATCAGTTGTATTTTCAAAAGATTTTTCTAAAACATCTCGATAAATCTTTTCCCAAACAATTACTTCTCTTAGATTTTTATATGAATCAGTAAAATAGTTTTGGATTTGTTTTTCTATTTTTCTGATATCTTCCATAATATTTTCTTGTTCTTCACCTAAATTTAAACTTGAGATTAATCCATTATAATGTCTCAATAAGGTTCTTAAACTTGGTTTAACAATAGTATTATTATCACCAAATTTTGTAACATCTTTACCTAAGGCTAAATCCAAGCTAACCTGATCATATTCACTAATATCAGTAACATTATAGGGATTCAATAAATAACTGGATGTAGTTGAATTTGTTGCTAAAATTTTAATATAATCAATAAATTCCTGTAATTTAGGAGTAATATCTAACTTTTGCTTATTTTGTGTTGAACTAGCATAATATTGTAGTAATTTATCATTATATATCACTTGTTGATTTCTAATCTTTCCTCTATACTCAGAAGTTAATATTAAAGAATATTCTTGATTATCAAATATTCTATTTTCAGATATTTTTTTCAAATCTTGAATAAATTCTTCTTCATTTTTATAATTACAAGTTATACTATCAATTTGCTTGATACTATACTTTTTTTCATTTTGATCACTAGAGTTAAGTTTTAAAGGCTTACACTTATAAAGATATGGATATATATTTTTTTGTTTATTTCTTAGATAACTATTAACTTTAATGTAATCATCATACCATAATTGATAACCCATATTATAATCCCCCTCATAATTATTTTAAGATATTATCTAGAAGTCTTGCTAATTATACCATAAATTTAGTTAAATTGCAAGTTTTAATATATTATAGTAATAAAAAAATCCAAATTAATAATATAATTTGCATTTTTAATATTTGGTAATCTCTTTACTGTTTTTCATAATCACATTTACTACATTTTATCTTCTTATTTTTGACAACTAGAATACTACTACATTCCGGACACTTTTCAGTAGTAGGTAAATCCCAACTGGCAAATTTACATTTAGGATAATTATTACATCCATAGAAAATTTTACCCTTTCTAGTTTTCTTTTCAATAATTTTTCCGTCACATTCTGGACAATCCATAATTTCTTTAACTTCTTCTTTTTCTTTTTTTATATATTTACATTCTGGATAATTACTGCAGGCCGTAAATTCACCATATCTTCCTTTTCTAATTACTAATGGGCTACCACAATTAGGACATATTTCTCCAGTTTCTTTAGGTGCTACTTTTTCCATTTGATTAAATGCATCTTCAACACGCGGTTCAAACAATTGATAAAATTGTTCTAAGACTTTATTCCATACTAGATTACCTTCAGCTATTTTATCTAAATCATCTTCCATATTTTTAGTATATTCAACATTAATTAAATCTGAAAAGAATTCCTGTAACTTATCAGTTGTTTCAAATCCCACTTCTGTAGGCTTAAACTTTTTATCTTCAATTTCTACATAACCTCTTTCTTTAATGGTATCAATAATTTTAGCATATGTAGATGGTCTTCCTA
Organism: uncultured Bacilli bacterium; assembly: GCA_947628345.1. GTDB lineage: Bacteria > Bacillota_I > Bacilli_A > RF39 > UBA660 > UMGS995. The sequence goes on along the minus strand of CANQZM010000003.1, from coordinate 4,031 downwards.
TTCCTAATTCTTCCATTTCTTTAATTAACTTAGCTTCTGTATATCTAGCTGGCGGTTTAGTAAAATGTTGTTCTTTTTCTACCAATTCTGTAGATAATATATCATCCTTTTTGATATCTGGTAAAATTTTATCTTCATTAGTTTCATAATCTTTATACACTTTTAAATAACCATCAAAAATTAAAATTTGCCCAGTCATCTTAAATTTATAATCATTATTATCTAAAATAATTGTAGTTTGATTGACTTTTGCATCTGCCATCAAGGAAGCTAATGCTCTTTTATAAATTAGGCTATATAATTTAAATTCGTCATTAGATAAAAATTGTTTAACCTTTAGTGGTTCTCTCATAATGCTAGTTGGTCTAATAGCTTCATGAGCATCTTGAACATTTTCTTTTTTAGTACTTTTCTTTACATATCCAATATAGTCTTTACCATAATTATCTAAAATATATTTAGAAGCACTTGTAACAAATTCATCACTTAATCTAATTGAATCTGTTCTCATATATGTAATTAAACCTACTGTTTCTGTTTCTAAATCAATACCTTCATATAACTTTTGAGCAATACTCATAGTTTTTTTAGCTGAAAACCCTAGCTTTGTTGAAGCTTCTTGTTGTAATGTACTGGTTATAAATGGAAATTTACTTTTTCTATTTTTCTTCTTTTGTTCAATAGTTTCAACTGTATAATCTTTTTGTAGTTCATTTAAGACTTTATCACAATCAGTTTCTGTTTTTAATTCAATATCTTCTTCTTTATATTTAAATAAATCTGCTTCAATCTCATCAAACTTAGATGTAATTGTCCAATATTCTTCTGCTTTAAAAGCTTCAATTTCACGTTCTCTGTCTACAATTAGTTTTAAGGCAACGCTTTGAACACGCCCTGCTGATTTTGCGCCTATCTTACTTTGCAATAATTTTGACAATCTAAATCCAATAATTCGATCTAGAATTCTTCTAGTTTCTTGACTCTTAACTAAATCATCATCAATTACTGTTGGATTATTAATAGCTTCTATTACCTTATCATGGGTAATTTCATTAAATAAAACACGCTTGTAATTATCATCCTTAATTCCTAAAGCATCCTTCAAATGCCAAGCAATTGCTTCTCCTTCTCGATCAGGATCTGATGCTAAGTAAATAGTATTACTTTCTTTGACGTCTTTTTTTAAATCATTTATTACTTTTTTCTTGCCAGTTATTGATACATAATTAGGTTTAAAACCATTATCTATATCAACACCTAATCCAAATTTACCTGAAGTTGCTAAATCCCTAATATGTCCTTTAGAGGATACGACTTTAAAATCATCACCTAAATATTTTTCAATAGTTTTACTTTTACTAGGGCTTTCGACAATTACTAAATTTTTTTTCACTTGCATCACTCCTCGTATACATTTATACATATGAAATTAAAATTTGTCAAATTAATTTTTGTTTCATTAATATTATATTTACACATTTAAAGTTTTAGTTATAAATTTTTAGTTTAATTTATTTATTTTATTTTTAGATTATCTGAACTATGATTTTTAACATAACTACTAACTGGTTCATAACTTTTTCGATGTTCATCTATAATTCCATATTTTTCAATAGCTTCGACATGTTTTTTAGTAGGATATCCTTTATTGTTTTTAAACTCATACATAGGATATTTTAAATCAAGGTCATACATCATCTTATCTCTTGTTACTTTAGCAATAACACTAGCTGCACTAACAGTTATACTCTTTAAATCCCCTTTAATTATAGAAGTTGTTGGAATATCTACATCTAGAGGCATAGCATCAATTAAAATATGATCTATTTTAACTTCTTGTTGACAGTTTTTTATAGCTTCTTTCATAGCTAATTTTGTAGCTTCATATATATTTACATTATCAATAGTTTTTTCATCTATTACACCAATACCAATTCCTAAAGCCTGTTTTTTAATTTCTTCAAAAAAATAATTTCTTTTCTTTTCACTTAATTTTTTAGAATCAGTAAGTCCTTCTAAATTAAATTTTCTTGGTAAAACCACACAAGCAGCAACTACTGGTCCCACTAATGGACCACGACCTACTTCATCAACACCACCTATTAGATAAATTCCTTTTTTATGTAAACGCTTTTCATACCAGTAATAATTATTTTCCTCACACAATAACATTTCTAATTTCTGAATAATTTTTTGATCTTGCTTTTTATTTTCTATTTTTTTTAGTTCATAACACGACTCTAAATTAGTAATATAGTAATCATTAATTTTAATTACATTTTCTATATCATAAAAATTAACGCCTATTTTAAAACAAGAAAAAAATTTTATTTCTGAGTCAAAAAAACTAGTTGCTCTGTCCCAATCAATTTTATCATAAACTTCTTTACTACAAGCAAGATTAATTTCTTTAGCTTCTTCAATTATTTCTTGTAAAACTAAGGCACTTTCACCAATAACAATATACTTATCTTTTTTAATGGGTAACCTTTCCAATTCTTCTAATATTTTTTCCTTATTCATATAAACCTCTATACTTCTATATTTGCTTTCTAATAATTATTTTTAATCAATTCTATCTAAAGTTACATTACCTAAATTACCAACTTTTAAATCATTGATAATAATTGTTGCTACTTTATCATAATCTGCAACGCCACCACGCATTAAAGCACCTCTTTTTTTGGCAATAATATCGAACTCCTCAATAAAATCATCACTTAACTTTGTAATGCCATATCTTTTTTCTAATTGTTTTGGATATAATTGCATCATCTTTGTTAGAATAAAACAAGCTAAATCCATGGTATCTACTATTTCTTCTTTGATTGAAGAAAGAGCTGCTAAAATATGAGCTGATTCTTGATTTTCTAATTTTGGCCATAAAATACCTGGTGAATCTAACAATTCAATATCTTTGTTGATACGAATCCAAGAAAGATTTTTAGTAACCCCTGGGCGATTACCTACACTAGCCGATTTTTTACCAACTAACCTATTAATTAAAGTTGATTTACCAACATTGGGTACTCCAACTATTAATGCCCTAATACTTCTTGGTTTTAGGCCTTTATTTTTTCTTTTATTATTTTCTTCTTCTATTATTTCTTGACTTTTAGATAATATTAAAGATACACCATTTCCATTCATTAAATCAGCTAAAACTACAATATAACCTAATGCCTCATAATATTTGACAAATTTATCAGTTTCATTCTTATCACAAAGATCATATTTTGTCATAATTAAAATACGCCTCTTATTACCAATTAAATCATCTATATCAACTATCTTAGAAGAAAGTGGCATTCTAGCATCAATTACTTCATAGACAATATCAATTAAATTTAATTTTTCTTTAATTTCTTTTTTAGTTTTTGCCATATGTCCAGGATACCAGTTGATGATTGTTTTATTTTCATTCATTTTTATCACTTCCATAAATTATTTAACTTCTTTAAGTTTTTTTATTTTCTAATTTTATTTTTTTTCAAATTCTTTTTAATTTTTCTAAATTCATCAAATTCGATGGAATTAAATTTCATAGATAATAGAACCATTCTTAGCATCTTTATGATTTAGTAAAACTTTAACTTCAAGAGAACTAGGTACAATATCAAAAGCATTTCTTTGATTCATATAAGTAATTGTTTCTGAAATATTTTCAAAATGAAAATAAAAGCATAAAGAATCATTCGTTACTCTTTTTACATAAGAATTAGTTGGCCAAATTAATGCTGACTCATTATTCTCTGATAATGTATATTCATTAAAATTAATTTCTACTTTTTCACCAGTTTTTATATTATCGATTTCATTCCAATTATAATATATAAAAACTCGGAAACAATATATACCAGATTTATCAATAATTCTTAAATCACTTTCATCTAATTCAATTTTACTTATGCCAATATTGACACCATTTAGAATCATCATATTATTTTCCATTTGAATCACTTCCTTTTATTATTTAAGAAAATTATGCATTTCTTTCTATAATTATATCTGCAACAGTAAGATTTTTTTCA
>CANQZM010000002.1 GCA_947628345.1 uncultured Bacilli bacterium | reverse complement strand
TTTGCACAAAAAAATGAATCTGTGGATAAAACAAATTCATTTTTTTCTTTTTCCTCTAAATTTTACCGGAACTCAAATAACCTAAGCTATATTTACACCCTCATCTACAACATCAATCAATCCATGATAGTGTAAGAAAGCACCAGTTGGTACAGTACTATTATTACTAATCCAAAAACGCATAGTATACTCTTTTTTTTCATTAGCTTTTATAATTCGAGACAAAACTTTACCATCAATTAAATCAGCTAAAGTATAAATTTGATTTTTTTCATCATTTTCGTGAATAGAAAATTTAATAATATTTGGTGGTATTTGATATTCCCCACAATCATCTTTTTCAACTAAATCAATATTATTATTAATATGAACAGAATAACGAATACTACTTTGAGTGTTATTTTTAATAGTGAACTTATAAGCCTTTGAAGAAACCCCTACTGAATCAGTAACTGGAGTAACTTTTAATATATTAACTAAATCTCCATCACTACTATGAAAAGTAATATCTAAATCTTTAGTATTATAATCAATGTTTCTTTTATCTTCAAACTTATAATATATATATCTAGTACCAAATATTGCAAACAACAATATTATAGTAATAATTATTAATTCTTTTTTTCTATATTTTAATATATCCCTCATTTTTGACACCTCTATTCTAAATTAATACATGTTTAGTATATCATATTTTTTCTTAAAAATATATATTATTTAGGACTATAGATTTTAGCAATTGCTTCTGATATTTTCATTCCATCAATTGCTGATGTAGTAATTCCACCTGCATAACCTGAACCTTCTCCACAAGGATAAATTCCTCTGATATTAGACATAAAGTTTGCATCTCTTTCTATCCTAATAGGACTAGAAGTTCTACTTTCAACACCAGCTAAAATAACATCATCTTTATTAAACCCCTCTATCCTAGTAGCAAAATACTCAATTGCTTCTTTTAAGGATTTATTGATATAATCAGGAAATATTTCATTTAAATTAGCAAAGGTATACTTACCTTTAAACACTGGTTTTATTTGACCAAAACTGTTACTAATTTTATTATTTTTATAATCTTTATATAATTGAATAGGAATTTTTCCTTGACCTAGTTTATAGGCACGTTCTTCTAATTGACGTTGATAATTAATACCAGCTAGAGGGTATGAACCAAAATCTTTATCCGAAATAGTAACTACAATAGCACTATTAGCATTCAAACTAGCTCGGTCATAATTACTCATACCATTAACTGCCAATCTATTTTTTTCTGAAGAAGCATTAATAACGTAGCCTCCTGGACACATACAAAAAGAATACACACCTCTTTTTTCCGTAGATTGATAAACTAATTTATAACTTGCTCTATTCAATATTTTGTTTGCTCCGTACTGGGCTTGATCAATTAATTTTTGTGGATGTTCAATTCTTAAACCTACTGCAAAAGGTTTAGCTTTAATTTTAATATTTTTATGGTGTAATAATTCAAAAGTATCTCTAGCACTATTACCTATTGCTAATACTAGTATTTCACATGGTAATTTTTGCTTTTTATTAAGTTCTATTTCCACAACTTGATTATTTTTAATAGTAAAATCTGTTAAGCAACTATTATATAAAAATTCACCACCCATTTGGATAATTTTATTTCTAAGATTAATAATAACCTTACGTAATAAATCAGTTCCAATATGAGGTTTATTTAAATATGTAATATCCCTAGGTGCACCAGCTTCAACTAAAATTTCAAATAATTTTTTCTGTCGAAAGCCATTATCTTTAACTAAAGTGTTTAACTTACCATCTGAGAAAGTTCCAGCCCCACCTTCTCCAAATTGAACGTTTGATTCTAAATTCAGTTGATTTGTTTTAAAAAAATTTTCTACAGTTTTAACTCTTAATTCGATTGGCTCTCCACGTTCAATAATTAATGGTTTATAACCATATAAAGCTAAAAAGTAAGCACAAAATAGTCCTGCTGGTCCACTACCTACTATTATTGGTCTAGTATTTAATAATTTAGTACCTCTTTTTGGAAAATAATACTCTTCATCAGGAGTTAAAAATATATCTTTATTATTTTGTTTTTTCAAAATACTTTTTTCGTTTATAACTCTAACATCAACTTCATAAACAAAATAAATTTCTGTTTTTCTTCTAGCATCAATTGACCTCTTATTTATTTTTAGTGTACAAATATCACTTTTTTTAATTTTTAATTTAGTAGCTACTTTTTCTTTTAACTTTTCAGTACAATCTTCTTCTACCTTAATTTTTATTTGTCTAATTCTAATCATTTTTAGAAGCATCCTTTCCTGCAAGCATACCACTAAGCCAAGCAAAAGCTAAATTATAGCCACCACAAACACCATCAACATCTAATATTTCACCTACAATATATAAGTTATCAACCAATTTTGATTGCATAGTTTTAGTATTAATTTCAAGTAAAGGTATACCTCCACCACAACTTTGAGCAGTATCATAAGACTTAGTTTTAATTATTTCTAACTTAAAGTTTTTTAAATTATTATATAAATTAGTTTTTTCTAAAGCAGTTAATTTGTTCCATGATCTATCCTTAGAAATATTAGTTAGATATAACATAGTATTAATTAATTTATAATTTAAAATACCCTCTAATAATTGTTCTATTGATCTATTAGCTACTAATTTATTTCTTTGGTCAAAATAAGTAATAAAATCTTCTGCCGTATTTATGTTTAAAAATGGTAAAAAGTCTATCATTACTTCTTCTTGTTTTCCTCTTTTTAATCCTTTAGCTACTAAATGACTTAAATTAAAAGTACAGATACCACTAATACCATAATTAGTTAATTGAATTTCACCTATTTCAGTAGCTAGTTTTTTGCCTTGTTCTAATAATGTTAATTTTGCTTCACTTCGTACTCCTTCCCATAATTTAAAGAAATTACCTTTCCCTTCTAATTGAACTAAAACAGGGAAAAGTTCAGTTAAAGAATGTCCTAAGTTTTTTAAAAGAAGATAACCATTTCCATCTGATCCAGTTTTGGGCATAGCCTTAGAACCAGTTGCAATAATAACTTTATCTGCTTTTATTACTCCCTTAGAAGTTTCTAATAAAAATTGATTATTTTGTTTTTTTATATCTTTAACAAAAGTATCATATTGAATATCTATAGCTAAATTATTAACTTCTGTTTTTAAAGCATTACGAATACTAGTTGCTTGATTTGATCTAGGATAATAATAACCATCTTTAACTTTAGGAATAATTCCTATTTTATTAAAAAAGTCCATAATTTCTACTTTATTTTTATCAGTAATAATATTTTTTACTTCCTCAAGATTATTAGAATGATAATTTTTAGTAGTAATATTTTCATTCCAGTAATTACAACGACCATTTCCTGTTACTAATATTTTTTTACCTACTTCTTTATTTCTTTCTAAAATAGTTACTTTATTATTACTAGTTTTGGCATATATTGCAGCAATTAAACCACTGGCACCTCCACCAACAATTACAATATTACTCATCTTTTACACCTCGCTTTGATTATATCATCTATATATTTTTATGTAAATTTAAAAAAGTACAATGTCTTTGCATTATACTTTTATTTATTTTTAGTTTTTGTTTTTTCAATACCATGATGTTTTGTGTAAATATTTTCATATGCTTTATTAAAGATTTTAACATATTCACGAGACTGTGATTTATTTTTCCAATTAAGCCAACCATTGTAGCAGCCAGCATACTCATATGCATCAAATTCTTCAAAGTGAGAAGCTATTTCTTGATATTCTAAAAAGGCTGATACTATGTTTACGTAATCATTATATTGAATTTGTTCGCAAGCCTTATCATAACCTACTTTATATACATTACAAAAGTTTTTAACTGAACTTTTTGTATTTTGTTGAGTAAGTCCTAAGTCATAACTATCATTCCATGAGTTATAAGATGCTGCCCCACTGGATTTAAAGTTACCTCTAGTTTCAGTATGGATAATAGCAAAAGTAAAATCTACTGGAATATTGTTAGAAATTGATTGTTCATAAATGAATCGTTGAAGTGGTGCTGATAACTTACAACCTGGATATATTTTATCCTCTTTAGTTAAGTTTAGTGACTCCAATTCTGTTTGTCTTTTCAAAATATCTTTTAAACATTTACACTTAGTAAAATTATCTAAAATACTTTGTTTGTCAATACTAGAACCATTTTCTTTTTCATTAGGTAATGTTTCTACTACTTCTTGGGTAATATGAACACCTTGATTACTTATTTGATTACTAATTACATTATTAACATCAATGATACCAGAAGCAATATCATCCATATTATTAATATTTTGAATAGTTTTTTCTGTTAAACTATGATTATTAGCACTACCTTTATTATTAAGTAAAACAAAGCTACTAGCTAAGGTAGTAATTAAAGCTGTAGTATAAACAAAATGTTTAATATGAGATTTTTTCTTAGTATTATCTAAATTATTAATAACCATATTAGTTTCAATAATAGCAGGTAAAAGAGTAGTTAAATCATCTCTAATTTCACTAGTTGTTTTATCATTTCTAATTATTTTTAAAACAAGATTAGATAAAATTGTACTTAAGTTATCTGAACCTATAGTTTCTAAGTCTTTAGTTAAAATAGCAACTTTCTTTTTTCTAATAATTTTTTCCATTAATTCTAAAGTTTGTTCTTTACTATGATAAAATAAATAAGATTTAAGATAATCCATCATTAAAAAATCATAATCTATCTTATTTTGCTTGTCCATTATTTTCATACCAGACACCCCTCTAATCACGATGCTTTAGATTATACCATTTTTTCATGATTTTGTCAATTATTTATTGAAATATCAACTGATGTGTAAAAAGTAATTGTTTGATGATAATTACCAAATATCTTATTTAACTCCAATTGATGTTTTACTTCTTTAGCTACACCTCTAGAACTATCAATTAATTGTGCAGTAGGAATCACTTCTAGGATTTCATGTTTTATAAGAGGATAATGAGTACAACCTAAAACAATAGCATCAATTTTCATAGTTTGGTAAGAGTCAAGAAATTTATGAAGTAACTTGTTAATTAAATCATTATTTTTAGTTTCAATCGCATTAGCTAAACCTTCACATGATACCAAATAAATATTTTGATAATCTTTTTTATTACTATCTATTAGTTCTTTAGTTCTAGTTGATTTAATAGTGACCGGAGTAGCCATCACTAAAATATTTTTATAGTTTGCCTCACATGCCGGTTTTATAGCAGGTACTGTTCCAACAAAAATGATATCAGAATATATTTTTTTCAGTTTTTTCATACACTTTACAGTTGCTGTGTTACAAGCAATAACAATAAGTTTACAGTCTTTTGCTATTAAAAATTCAACAATACTAGTAACAATCTTAAATAAACTTTCTTCATCTTTTTCCCCATAAGGATTATTCTTACTATCTTGATAATAAATAAATTGCTCATGAGGAAGAATTTGTTTTAATTCTTCCAAAATAGTTAAACCACCTATACCTGAATCAAAAATTCCAATTTTTCCATTCATAATATATTATCACCATAAATCATTATAGCATATCACAAACCTTTTTGAAACAAGATGATACTAAAGATTTATTCAAATTTTCCACCACTAAACTTCTTTTAATAACCAATCTATTATATTTATATGAATTATTTTTAATTTCATCATCACTCCTACCTAAAAACTCACTAATTTTTTTTAATTTTAGTACCTCTTTAACTAAATAACGGAATTAAGTCTGATTATAGTATAATATATTATGTTCTATGCAGGTATAGGAGAAATTTTAAATGAAAACATGAAAACATATAAATCCAAAACAAAGAAAGGTTATCTCATTTGGTATTGCCCATAATGACAAACTAATTGAAATTAGTGAAAGACTATTCCTTGATCCTAGAAATATTTCAAGAGAAGTAGAAGAAATAGAATACCTGTCGATTATTCTTTGAGTACAAATGAGTGTGTCCAAAGAGAACGTAACCTTATCTTTGCAAAAGCAATTCAGTTTTTTGGTATAGATTTTCAGTTAAGGCCTTTTAATAAAAATTTATTGAAAGAACACTTATTTTATAGTCTTCATTTACTATTACAAGTTCAAAAAAAATTGATATTTTTGAACTCATTTTGTATGCCTAAATTTTAATTATTTATTTTCAACCTTATTCCTTTCTTTAAAATTATAACTTATATTTCACAAAAGCCAATTTTGTCTTACACATGATACAAAATTAGTTTTTTTCTCATTTTTGTTCCGTGATATTGTTACAAAAAAATCAAGCCTAAGCTTGATTTTGAGGTCCAAATGTTATATTAAACTCATCAAAAATCCCTTCTTGAAAATATTTACCATCTTGAGGATTTATTTTAACCTTTATTATTATATTATCCAATTCTTGATTTTTAATGGTTTTTTCATAGCCTGCATTTTCAAAATATTCTACTAAACTTAAACCAAAAATAATATAATTATCATCTGTAACATTATCAGGATATACTGTTACATGCATATCAGTTCCATCAAATCCTTCTTTTTTAGGTAAAGTTAATTCCATTGATTTAATATAATCTTTAGCTAAATATTGTTGAAAAACTGTTAAAATTCCAGAACCTTGTAAACTACTTGCTAAAGTTAAAGTACTAGTTGAATCAGCATATAAAACTTTTATATTACTGTCATTAACACTTACATTATATCTTGTACTTTGATGAGTATTTATTAATGGCAACATTTTTTCAGCAAATTCATTATATTCTTTTACTGTAATTATATTTTTAGAGTTATTAGTAAATTTAATCGTATAAGTTTTTTCTTTGATTTCGCTATTTTTTTCAAATTTAGCTAATTTTTCATCTAATTTAATTGTAAGGCTTAAATTTTTGCCATATAAATAACTTAATTGATGTTTACCAATTTCTTTTAAATATTCTTCAAGGTCCTTTGAACTATTACTTTCAGCAACTTTATTTGACGTAATAATATCAGCATTTTGTACTAAAAACTCATTAAGATCTTTTATTGCTTGTAAATCAGAAATTTTAATATTTGGTTTTTTAATATCAATTGTAATTATATTGCTATCTAAGTTTAATGTATAAATATCAGTATCATCTTTTACAAAATCTTTAATTATATTATCTAAATCAAGGATTTTTAGGTATTTTGCTACAATTACAATATCTGTATCAATTGTATACTTACCATGTTCAGAACTATCAAGCATTTCGTCAATTGGTTTATCATTTAAATACCAACCAACAAATTCACGTTGTGAGTCTTCTTCAGGATTCTTTATTTCAATATCTGCAGTCCATTCAGCATATAAATCAAATTCTTCTCCGTCTTTTTTATTAAGAGCTTCTATTACTTCGTTTTTAAATTCAGTTGTATCTATACATTCTCCATCTTCAGTTTCAGACCAGCATTCAAATTCAGCTACTATATCTTCTGTTTTTGTTGGATTTTTACCATCCTTATCTTGATAAGTTACTCTAAAACTATTTGTAAAGCCATTATCTTTTGATTCTGTTGACTCAACAGTAAATGTTTGAGTATTTTCATCATGATTTTTATTATTGCCATGATAATGAATAGTTACTTCATTGGCTTTCCATACTGCATATAGAGTAACTGTTGTATTTTTAGTTGTAAAATTCTTAGCTTCTCCATCATTATATTCTTTTGGACCTTTCTTAGTTGTACTCCATCCTTGGAATGTATATCCTTCACGAGTAAATTTATTATCAGTTAATTTTTGACCATCATCGTAAGTAAATTTTTGGTCTTCCATTGTACCATTGGTATCTTCATTGTAACCTTCAAAATTAGCTTCAAACTTAACCGTATATTCATTGGCTTTCCATACTGCATATAAAGTTAATGTGCCATTATTTTCAGTTACTAAATTTCCAACTTTATATTTATCTCCAAATTCAACTTCTCCACTTTGAGTTTTACTCCATCCTTGGAATGTATATCCTTCACGAGTAAATTCATTAGCAGTTAATTCTTGTTGTTCATCATAAGTAAATTTTTGATTTGATATCTGACCTGTTCCGTTATTAGCATCAAATTTTACAGTATAAGTATTAGCTTTCCATACGGCATATAATGTTATTTCATCACTTGTTGCAAAATTAGCTACTGCTCCATCTTTATAGTCAACTGTTGTTCCAGCTGCCTCTTTACTCCAACCTTGGAATGTATATCCTTCGCGAGTAAATTCATTAGAATTTAATGCTTGACCATCATCATACTTAAATGTTTGGTCGTTCATTGATTCAGTTCCACCATTTGAATCAAAATGTACTGTGTATTCATTTGCTTCAAATTTAGCAGTTAATTTTAATCCACCTTTTATTGGCATTGTATTATTATCAAAATCAAATTTTGTTCCATCGGCAGTATACCAACCAGCAAATGTGTAACCTTCTTTTATTTCATAAGCTTTTGCATTAGTGTTTTCTTTTACTGTTTTACCAGGTTCTGCATCAATATCTGTTGCTATTTCATTTCCTTTTTCATCATAGTAGATAATAGTTGTATCATTTATCTTTGCAGTTGCTGTTAAACTTAAGTTGCTATCACTCATTTTAACTGTTGTTTTCAATGTATCTGCTACATTCATACTACCATTTAACCAGTCAGCAAATGAATAACCTTCATGTAAAGTTGCTTCAATAACTACTTCCTGATCATAATAATATGTTCCATTACCTTTAACTGCAGTAATTCCTTCTGAATTATTTAAAGTTAATTGATACTTATTTCTTTCATAATAATATTTAACTACAGTATTATTTCCAGCTGTTACTGTTTGAACAATTGGTGAGGTAAATCCTTTATAACTATGAACAATTGGGTTTACTTTTGCACCAACAACAGTAGTATATGAATCTATATAATTAGGTTTATCACTATATTTACCTTTTGTATCCATTAAATAATGTTCTACTTGGTATGCTACTGATTGTTCAGCATTTCTTTCTGTTCTTTTGACATTACTTGTACTATTTGTTTTACTTGTAGTACTTACCTTTGTCCACTTAGCAGTTATTTCTAAATCTTTGGTTACTTTACTAGCAAAGTTATACTTTTTATTACCTATAAACCATCCGACAAATTCATAGCCTTCTTTTGTTGGATTGCTTGGTTTTGCTACTTTATCTTTATATTTTACTTTTTTTGTTATGTCACTACCTGTTCCAGTTTTAAAGACTACAGTATAAGTATTCTTTACCCACTTTGCTTCTAACTCTAAATCTTTTGTTATCTTTGTATCACTGTCAAATTCTTTTCCATCGACATACCATCCACTAAAAGTATATCCTTCTTTTTCTGGAGCATCTGGTAATTTTAATTTTTCCCCTTTTTCTATTTTAATTACCTTATACTCTTCTCCATCATTATACATAGTTATTGTATATTTTTTATTGAAAAATACTACGCATAAAAAGATGATTGCCACTATGATTATTCCTATTCCTAATGAATAATATAGCTTTTCTTTGTTTTTCATAAACATTTCCCCTTACTAATGATTGGTCTCTTCCAATCTGCCTATATTCTATACGATAATAAATTTTTTGTCAACAATTTATTTGCAATTTATTTGCTACCTTCAGGATAAACGCATGAGAATTTGTGCATTTTTTGTGTTATTATATATGTAAAAGAATAAAATTGGTGTAAAAATGTCAAAAAAATCAAAGAAACTCGAGGAAATAAAAATAATGGCAAATAAATTAAATATTGATTAAGAAAGCATATACTTAACTAAAAAATTTTCATGCGTTTATCCTGACTAAAGTTCTATATTATTATTTTGATACTTAGAAATATTTAATAAAATCCCTATACTTACTAAAGTAATTAATAAACTTGATCCTCCATAAGATAAGAAAGGCAAAGTTACCCCTGTTACTGGTATCATACCGATTACTACCATTAAATTCATGATTGTTTGAAAAGCTAATTGGAAAGTCATACCAAAGGCTAAATATTTAGAAAATCCATCCTTACATCCCAAAGCAATTTTTAATCCTCGATAAATTATAACAGAAAACAAAGAAACTACAATCAATACTCCCATAATTCCAAATTCTTCTGAAATAATAGAAAAAATAAAGTCAGTTTGGGGTTCAGGTAAATAAAAATGTTTTTGAATTGAATTACCAAAACCTGTACCCAATAATCCTCCAGGTCCAATGGCATATAAACTTTGAATTATTTGAAACCCTGTACCTAATGGATCTTTCCAGGGATTTAAGAATGAGGTAATTCTATCCATTCGATACGGCGCTATTAAAATTAAAATCACAATTCCAATTACTCCTAATACTCCCCCACCAATAAAGAATTTCATATTAACACCTGCAATAAATAGTAAAGCAATAATAGACATAATTAAAATCACACCAGTTCCTAAATCAGGTTGCAACATAATTAGGAAAAAGAAAGTAAATAAAATACCTAAAATTGGGAAAACACCCTCTTTATAACTTTTCAAAAACTTGGTACTATTATTTAAGTATTTACTGGTAAATATAATCATTCCTAATTTAGCTGCTTCACTAGGTTGAATTCCAAAAGAACCAATCCCAAACCAACTACGACTTCCATTTCTAATACTACCTATTCCTGGAATAACAACTAAAATCAATAAAATAAAACAAATTAATAAAATTTTATTTGCATATTTAAAATAGAGCTTATAGTTAATTTTAGCTACTAAAAACATAATAACAATCCCAATTATTACAAAAACTAATTGACGCTTTACATAATAAAAACTATCATCAAATTTATAATTAGCCCATATAGATGATGCTGAATAAATCATAATAACTCCAAAGAATATCAGCATTATTACGGCAATACATAGTATTAAATCAAAGTTTTTTTTCATTCAATCACCTATCATATTTTATTATGAAAATAAAAGAAAAAGAACGAATCTAATTATTTAGTCTATACACAAATATAACAAATACATAAAATACGTTAGAATTTGGAGGTATTTTAATGATTAATTGGTTCTGTAACTTGAATTATCCTATTCAAGCTTTGATTGCCACTATTTTTACTTGGGCAGTAACTGCTCTTGGAGCTATGATTGTATTTTGCTTTAAAAAAGTTAATAAAAGTATTATGGATGCTATGCTTGGTTTTGCTGCAGGTGTTATGATAGCAGCATCATTCTTTTCTTTGCTTTCTCCAGCTATTACTATGTCAGAAAAACTTAATTTAACCCCTTGGATTGTAACTAGTATTGGTATGCTTTTAGGTGCTATCTTGCTATTTGCTGGTGATAAAGTTTTTGATATTTTGGAAGAAAAAAAACAGTTTAAAACTAATGCCAGTTTTAAACGTTGCTTAATGTTAATAATTTCTATTACACTACACAATATTCCAGAAGGTTTAGCTGTTGGTGTTGCTTTTGGTTCTCTTTATTATGGAATTGATGGAGCTACTATTTCTTCAGCCTGTATGTTAGCTTTAGGTATTGGCTTACAAAATTTTCCGGAGGGTATTGCAGTTAGCTTGCCATTAAGACGTGAAGGACTTTCTAGAAAAAAAGCATTTTTCTTCGGTCAACTTAGTGGTATAGTTGAACCTATTGCCGGTGTAATTGGAGCTATTTTAGTAATTAAAGCTAGATTCTTACTACCTTATTTATTAGCTTTTGCAGCAGGAGCTATGATTTATGTTGTAGTAGAAGAATTAATACCCGAAAGTCAAACTAATAAAAAGAAAGATTTAATGGCTTTTTTCACCTTAATTGGTTTTACTATTATGATGATTATGGATGTAGCTTTAGGTTAAAAAAATTTTAGAGTATATCTAAAATTTTATTTTGTTTTAATAACTATTGATTCAAGCCATTTCTCATTTTGAGGAACATCTAATAATGTGGTAACAGTGGATGCCACATTAGCAAGACCAAATGATCCCTCTTTTAATTTAATATTATCAATATTTTGTCCATAAATAATAAATGGAACTGGATTAGTAGTGTGAGATGTCTTTGCCTCTTTCTGATCATTATTTAAATTATACATTTCTTCAGCATTACCGTGATCGGCCAATACTATTAAAATACCACCGACTTCGTCAACTGTAGCCATTATTTTTCCTAAATTATTGTCAACTGCTTCAATACCCTTTATAGTTTGAAGATAATTCCCAGTATGACCAACCATATCACCATTTGGAAAATTAAGTCTTAAAAAATCATATTTTTTAGATAAAATTGCATCTATCAATTTTTGCGTAATTTCATAAGATTTCATTTCTGGTTTTTTTTCAAATAATGATACATCATCACTATCTACTTCTTCATAAGTTTCTAATTCCTCATTAAATTTTTCAATTCTATTACCATTCCAAAAATAAGTAACATGTCCAAATTTTTGAGTTTCACTAACGGCATACTCCTTAATATTATACTTACATAATTGCTCGGTTAAAGTATTAGTAATTTGAGGTGGGTCAGTTAAATATCTTTTCGGAATTTTTAAATCAGCATCATATTCAAGTATTCCTGCATACATAACTTTTGGATATCTGATTCGATCAAATTTATCAAAATTTTCTTCATCAAAACAACGAGATAATTCTAAAGCACGATCTCCTCTAAAATTAAATAAAATAACACTATCACCATCTTCAATTGTACCTACAGGTATATTATTTTTAGCAATTACAAATGGATCTAAATCTTGATCAATAGCGTTTGTTTCTTTACGTAATATTTCAATGGCTTCTTTGGCATTACCAAATTGTCTACCTTCTCCTAAAACATGAGTTTGCCAACCTAATCTTACCATATCCCAGTTAGCTTCATAACGGTCCATGGTAATTTTCATTCTTCCTCCACCACTTGCGATCATTCCATCAAAATTATCATCATTTAATAGGGTTAATTTTTGTTCTAAAATATCAACATATTTTAATGCACTTAATTTATCAACATCTCTTCCATCAAGTAAAATATGAACACGTACTCTTTTTATTCCTTCTTTTTTACTTTGTTCTAAAAGCGTTAATAAATGATTAATATGTGAATGAACATTGCCATCTGAAAGCACTCCAATAAAGTGCATAGTATTATTATCTTTACAATAATTAACTAATTCATTCCAAGTTTTACCTTCAAATAATTTTTTGGTTTTAAGTGCTTCATCTACTAATTTTGCTCCTTGAGCATAAATTTGACCACATCCCATAGCATTATGCCCTACTTCACTATTTCCCATATCATCGTCTGTTGGTAAGCCTACAGCTGAGCCATGAGCTTTAATTAAAGTATTAGGATAATTTTTCATAAGCATATCTAAATTAGGAGTATTGGCATTCATAACAGCATTCCCATAACTATTTTTACTATATCCTACTCCATCCATTATTACTAACACAACTTGTCTTTTTTCCATATATTTCTCCATTTCTTTTAAATATAAAAAGTAATTATGAAATTACTTTTATTATAACCAAACTCCAAAAATTATGCCAGCCATTGCTAAAACAAGTCCAAAAACCCAAAATAATTTAACAATATCTGTTTCAACCCAACCCAACTTTTCAAAATGATGATGTAATGGTGTCATTAGAAATAACTTTTTATGAAATATTTGTACCCAAAAAACTTGAATAATAACACTTAAAGTTTCAATAACAAATACTCCAGCAACTACTAATAGTGTTAACTCACGATGAGCTAAAATAGCAATTGTTCCCATTAAACCACCTAAAGCCAAGCTACCAGTATCACCCATAAATATCTTGGCTGGATGTGTGTTAAAAACTAAGAATCCAACAATACTACCTACCAAAATTAAAGTGAATATTCCAATGTCTTCAAAACCAACCATTAGTGAAACCAAACTAAAAGCTACAAAAGCAATTGCTGAAAGTCCTCCGGCTAATCCATCTAAGCCATCTGTTAAGTTAACCGCATTTGAAGAACCAACTAGTATCAATAAGATAAATAACCCATAGAGCCAACCCATTTCCATATCGATATGTAAAGTTCCAACAACCCATGATGTTTGTCCACCATTTTTCATATAAATATAGAAAAAGCCCACTGCGATTAAAACTTGTAAAAATAATTTTTGATAAGTAGATAATCCCTCATTATCATGATGTTTAATTGATAAATAATCATCTAAAAAACCTATCAATCCATAACCAACAAATACTAATAAGACAATACCCAAATTAGAGGTATATGGTATCTTATGAGTAATTAAAAGACCTAAAGTTATCACAACGGTTGGAATAATAAAAATTAATCCACCAAAAGTAGGAGTTCCTGCTTTTTTTCGATGAGCTTCTCCTACAAAAATACTAATATTTTGCCCAACATTTAATTTTTTAAATAAAGGTACTAGAAAAAGACCTAATACTACTGAGAATAAAAAACCTATCATAATAGCAAAAATCGCTTTTGTTAGTAATAACATTTTTTTCACTCCATTCTCTTGCAATAGTATATCATAATTACTTAAATAATAGTCCAAAAAACCAAAACTTAGACAAAATTTTACAATAAAATAAAACTAATTAATAAACTTATATCATTCTAAAAACATTTTTCTAGTTATAAAATTAAATACCATAACTATAGCAGTCGCAATAATCTTAACAATTAAATAATATATATGAAGAAAATCTTCCCCTATTAACATAATAATATCGTTTATAATAAGACCTATAACACTAAATATTATAAAAATTATAAATTGCTTTTTCTTACTTTTTTCATTATTAACATCAAAGACCCATTTAACACTTGCAATATAGTTATATATTACTGATACAGTAAATGATAATGTATTAGCAACTAACAGTGGTAGGTGTACAATTTCTTTAAATATATATAAACATACAAAATCAATTATAAATGCAGTCCCACCTACAATACCAAATTTAAATATTTGGATAATTAGATTCTCAATATTTTTATTAACTTTAATATGTAGCATTTTTAATATTTTTTTAATAAAAATCGTGGCTTTATCTTTTTTCATATAGTATTACCTCTTTTTGTTCTAATAAATTAGTTTAAAACAACAAACTATCTTATTCCTTTATTTATTAAAAACTTAATTATTAATATTCTAAACACATTATTAGTATAAATTTTTAAGCCACATTATGTCAATAAAAATTTATTTTATCTTAACTTTAATCTGTCCAATCTAGCCCTATTTTAGTAATAATCTAACAGTTCCCTGATCTTCTAATTTTTCAAAAGCTTCTGGTGATTGAGAAGCAATATAATCTCCACTACCTGAATATTCCAATTGAAAATTTACTAACATTTTTTTGGCATCTTTTACTTTCATGCCTACTACATTGGGAACTTCATACATAATTTTATCAGTATAATCTAAGTCTTTTGCTAAACCTCCTTCTTGTTTTTCAATTCCCAAAATATCAATAATATCTAATAAAATTCTTCTAGCTATCGGAGTAGTAGTATAACTAGATAAAAGAGCTGTATTTTTAGGATTATCAATAGCTAAATATAAAACTGCTTCAGGATTATTAGATGGGACAATAGCTACAAATGACATAATATAATTATTGACTAAATATTTACCATCTTTTACTTTTTGGGCTGTTCCAGTTTTACCACCAATTCTATAACCATCAATATAAGCAGCTTTACCTCCACCTACGGCAACAACACTTTCTAAAGCTTTTCTCAT
Source organism: uncultured Bacilli bacterium (assembly GCA_947628345.1). Lineage (GTDB taxonomy): Bacteria > Bacillota_I > Bacilli_A > RF39 > UBA660 > UMGS995. The sequence continues at coordinate 45,255 of CANQZM010000002.1, read as the reverse complement.
GATGGCTGAAGTTTCTTTACTAATAGTTCGCCTTACTAAATGTTTATATTTTTCTTCTATTATATTATTAGAAATATTTTCATTAATTGATTTCAAAATATAAGGTTGATATAAATATCCTCCATTAACTACTGATGAAATAGCTGTCACTTGTTGAATTGGTGTTACACTTACTCCTTGACCAAATGCAGTTGTTGAAAGTTCCACATTTCCTACTCGATCTAATGAAAAGATAATACCATTTGCTTCTCCGGTTAAATCAATATTAGTTTTTTTACCAAACCCAAATTTATCAATATATGAAAATAATTTTTCTTTACCCAACAATTGACCTAATTTAACAAACCCTGGGTTCCTTGATTGTCAACAAGAGATACTTTTTTATTAGTATAGTAAATATTGTTCTGATTTAAATTAATTTCTATTTCTTCATAATTCTTCTTAAAATTAAAAATAATTTGTAATTTTAAATGTTTTCTATTATCATTTATTTTACTTACAATTACTTTACTTACAAATAAATTAAAATATTTACCTATATTAGTTTTTATATTCATTTGTTTTTTTAGTTCTTTTTTTAATATATCCCTTATATTTTTTTTATAAGTTAAATTATTTTCTTTGTCTCTTGATTTAATTAATTTTGTTTTTAAGTTAAGTAATTCAGAATTTATTTTTTGATCTTTATTAATAAATTCTTCATAACTTATAATGTTTTTCAAAGACATATCAAGTAATCTTTCCTTAATTATTTCCTTTTCTTTTATTTTATGATTAAGATCCTCATTATCAATTTTTTTATTTTTTTCTTTTATTAAATTAATATAATCATTCAAAATTATATCTAATAGTTGATCCTTATCATCTATAATTTTTTCTATAATTGCTGTAAAAATTTGATCTAAATATTTTTCAGATAATATTGGAGTTTTACAACCTTTAATCCCGTGTCTTAAATATTCATTACATTGCCATACAGGATTATTTTTTCTTTTTCCAGTTGCAGATCTAATAAACGTAGTATTATGTTCACTACAAAATAATTTCGATGTATAAGTTCTATTTTTTAAATAAAATTCCTGGTTTAATACGTTTTTATTCCAAACTTTGCTCCTCTCTTCCAATATAATATTTGCCTTATCCCATAATTCCTCTGATACAATAGCTGGAATGTTACCAGTTTTATCTTTATAGATAATCCACTCTTCTTTTGGATTAAACCTTTTCTTGTGCGTTTTATAATCTTCTACTGTACTTAAATTAGCTGTATAATATCCTTTATATCTATAATTTTTTAACATTTTCTTTAAAGTAGTATTACTAAATATTTTACCTTTTTTTGTATAATAACCATGTTTAGCTAATTCTTCTCCTATTTTAGTAAATCCATAATTTCCAGTCGCATATAGGGAAAAAAGCATTTTAATTATAGGAGCTTCTTTTTCATTGATAACCAATTTCCCATCTTTTTTATTATATCCAGTAAGTGCACCACCACCTAATTTTCCATCTTTAATACTTCTTTTTATACCAAATTTAACTCTTTCAGATAATTTTCTTACCTCATCTTGGGCCATTGAAGCCATTAAAGTTAATCTAAATTCACTATCTGGATAAATTGTATTTATATTATCAGAAATAAAAAATACAATTACACCATACTTTAAGAGAAGTTGAGTATATTTTATACTATCTACTGTATTACGGGCAAAACGTGAAACTTCCTTGGTAAGAATTAAATCAATTTTACCTAGTCTTGCATCTTCAATCATTTTCAGAAATTGTTCTCTTTTAGTAACTTGAGTACCAGAAAGACCCTCATCACTATAACTTTTTACATGTGTCCACTTTTTTACACCAGAAATCATATCACTGAAATAATTAATTTGGTTTTCTAATGAATTTAATTGATCATCTTTATCTGTTGAAACCCTACCATAATCAGCCACTCTTAAGTTCATATCATAAATCGTTGTTCCCAATAATAATTGTTGTCTTGCTTGTATAATATCCATATGTAGTCCTCCTAATATTAGTATTCTTTAGTATTTTCTAGGATAATTTTATTCATCTTTTTTATAAGTAATTTTTCCATTTTATCGAAGATATCAAATGTTATAATTTTTTTTTCATAAAGTTCTTTATTAAGCAACATTCTTAAATTCAAAATTTGGTACTCTTTCGGTAACTCCATCACATTAGTATATAATTGTGTTGTTAACAAAATTTACCTCCTCTCATTTAAAAATATTAAGTTAAGTTATAAAAAAGAACTTAAATTGAATATATTTTTTCATTTAACATTCCTTCCTGTTGCAGAAAAGTAGATTTCATATTTTTCTTTTCTTTTAATAACTTCTTTAATTCTATCAATATTTTCTCGCCTTTTTTTGACCTATTATTATACTTCTATCACAAAAAATACATAATAACCTATCGTACTATGTATTGTATAAATAAAAAAGGTAATACTACCTTTTTTATTTATCTATTATTTATTTACATTAAAGCACTATAAAAGGATGATTAAAATCATCCTAAATATTTCAATTATAACTAATTTAAACTATCATTAACGCTATTGTTTATTCTTTAGTTCAAATGTATATTCACCGTTGTTTTCATCATCAAATACTTTTCCATCTTTAAGATTTACTTTAACTTTTAAATTATTAATAAATGATGATAAATCTTTCCAAGTTGCACTAGTTATTAACATTCCTTCTACTTCTGATCTGCCCATTACTTTTTTATATATATCATCAAATGAAGCTACAAATTTATAAGGGTCATCAAGTACTTCTGTATCTATATCAGCAGATTCCTTAACATCATCACTTTCAAATTTCATTGTTAACGAAACAATATTTGTTTTGTTTGTATCTAATAAATTCGTCATAGCTGTCAAAACACCTGAACCAGTTAGCATACTGACTAAACTAGGATTATCATCTCCCATATTAGTTATGATAATTTTTCCGTTACTAACATCTACCTTCAATTTTCCTTCATGACTATGACTATTAATAATATCTAAAGCACTTTGAGTAGCTTTAGTTACTTTTTGTTGTTCTTCTGGTGTAAATTTAGTTCCCCAATGAGCATCTAATTCCATATCTTCAGTTATTGGTGTTTCGAAGTTGAATTTGTCTTCTTTATCTTCTCCTTCTTCAATTTCCTCATACCATCCTAAGAATACATCAGTTACAACATCAGTACTCCTTTTAGATCTTTTTGTAACTTCTTCCTCTGGAATTGGTTCATTATCATAAACGGATACTACTTCTTTTTCTTTTAAAGGTGCTTTTGCTTTATCATCATGGAATGTAACCTCATGTGTTTTTAATAATTTAATTTCATATGTTTTTTTATCAGTATCTTTTAATTTTCCTACTCTTCCTACATTTAGTGTTACAGTAAATGTTTTATTATGTAAATCTGCTAATGTTATTTCAGTATCTTTTTCAAAAATTTGCTTTTTATTTTGATTAAACCACTCAAGCATCTTTGAAAAATCCGTATCATGATCTAAAGTAAATTTAACATTGTCATTGTATGAAAAATCAACTGATTGTATTCCCTGAGTTTTAGATAATTTTTCTAAAATTGGATATATTCCTGAATTCATTCCTTTTTCAATTGTTGTCTCTATTTCTTTTACCTTTATTACAATGGTTTGACCTGAAGATCTACTATCATCTTTTTCAAAAAATTTTTTATTTACTCTACTCATTGCATCATTTAATATTGCTTCTGAATCAACCACTGGTAATTGACCATCAAATTTTATTGTATATTCGGTTGGATTTTCTTCTTTCTTTTCCGCATAATTTTTTAAATTTATTTTTGCTTTAAATGATTTATTTATTAAATCTACTATTTTAGCCTCTCCAACTTCATAATTAAATATTTTTTTGCAATTATCATTGAACCAGTTTATTAATTCTGCTTCATCAAAATTTTCCTTAAGAGTATATTTAATTTCTTCACTGCCTGTATTATATATAAAATCTATTGATTCTACATTTTCATTACTTATTAGTGTTTTCAATAACTTAGTTACCCCTGAATTCATACCTTTTACGATATTTTCTTGTAATTTTCCGTCTTGTATTTTTACTGTTGCAGTACCTTTTTCAAAAGTCACACTATCAAAATCAAAGATACTACTTTTTAGGTCTTTAAAAGCTCCATTTGCTATTTCATCAGTATCTACTTTTTGTCTTTTTCCTGTAAATTTAATTGTATAAGATTCATTTGGTGTTGCACTTTTTTTAGAAACATAAGAATTTTTCTCACTTTCTCCTAAATTAATAGTAGCTTTAAATTCTCTATCTAGTAAATCTGCTAATATTAAATCACTTACATTTTTTCCAAATATTGCTTGACTATTATTGTTAAGCCATTCTACCATTTTACTACTATCTAAATTATTACTATCAATAGTTAATGGTGCTACACCATTATATTCAAATGTAATTGATTCTACTTTTGTATTTTCTACTAAACTAGTTAAAGCAGTAAATACACCTGAACCCATACCTTTTACGATTTTTTCTTTTAATTTTTCTGTTTCAATATCTATTGTAACTTCATTTTCAGAAATTTTTTCATTTTTAACATTAAACATCTCTGTAGATATCTTTTCCATTGCTGTTTTTACCATTTCATCCGTATCTACTTTTTTGTCTTTTTTAACATAATGATAATCAATATATTTAACATTAAATTTTTCTGGTAATTGTGTTTTACCAACTACTATCTGTGATTTCCATTCTGTTGAACCACTTGCATGTTTAAATAAGTAAATTGTCATATTATCAAGTTTTTCAGGTATTTCTTTATCTTTTAATTTTCCTTCAGTTAATTGTATACTCCTTGCGGCTAACATCATATCTTGTAATCCCATTTCATGTGCTGATGTAAATGCATATTTTCCTATTAAATATACATACGCTGCATCAGGATTTTCTCTATTTATTATAAAATCAAATGTATCTCTTTCATTTCCTTTACTTTCTAAAGTTACTTCTTTAGCATAAGTAGGAACAATCGAAATGAACATTGTTATAATAGCTATTATAAATAATTTTATATATTTATTTTTCATATTATCATTCCTTTCCTTTTTTAATATACATATTGTACTGTTGCTGTTACTGTACTACCATCACTCAAGTGAAGTATTGCTTGACCTGCACCAGTATTAACCAAAGGATCAGCAAGTCTACCATCCTTAGGATTAAAGTTAGTACCATTATAATCTATACGAGAAACATCACTAAGATTTACACCTGAGCAAGATAAATTCCATTGAAATGAACCTGAGTTAAGTTCATTAGGTACTCTTTTCATAATGAGTACATATGATGGCGCTACTGGTTGTGGATTGCTTGGTTGCGGATTGCTTGGAGTTGATGGAGTATATCCTCCACCAGTTTGTCTTCTACCACTTGAACCTGAATTTGCAGCTGTATTTTGTTGTTCTTCTACTGGTTGTTCTTTTTCTTTTACTGTAACTGTTACTGTTGTCTTTCTTTTTCCATCTTTTGTTTTTACAGTAATTGTTACTTTACCCGCTTTTAAAGCTTTTATTTTACCATCTTTATCTACTGTAACTATACTGCCATCACTTGATTCCCAAATTAAGTCTTCTTTCTTTAGACCTTTTAGTAATGATTCTATCTCTAATGTTAATTCATCATCTACAGTAACTTCTAAGTCTGTATCTTTTAGTACTATTCCAGTACCATCTGATTTCCATTTTGCTTTTAAAGTCATATTCTTTTTAACTTTAGTATTAAAATCAAATTTTTTATCATTATAATACCATCCTGCAAAATCATAACCTTCTTTTGTTGGATCAGATGGCTTTTCTATTTTTTCATTTTCCTTTACTTTTATAGATTCAATAACACTTCCACCATCTGTATCAAATTTAATTGTATACTCTTTTCTAGTACAACCTCTTAATAATAGAATTATTATAATTAATATAATTAATCCTACTATTATTCCTATTATAGTTTTTTTATCTTTCATCCTTTTACTCCTTCCTTTCTTTTTAGGTTTTGGTATTTTATTTTATCCACCTCTTTCCTAAAAACACAATCAATATGTACTTTTATTATATAATACCGTATACAGCTTAATCAAGTTTTTATTTTAATTTTATTTATCGTTTGTAAATTACTTGTAAATTTGTGTATAATTTGTCATTAAAAGTATAATTGATCTGCTTTGTGTTTTTTTCCTTATATTATACTTTTATATTAAATTTTGTCAATATTTTAATTTTGGTTTTATAATAGAAAATTTATCCAATTAGTATCTCTTGTTAAAACTCTTGGTTACAAGAGTTTTGTAATACCTGTAAAAATGTTTGTTCACCATGACCACCAGCTTTCCAACATTTTAAAACAGAACCTTCAACATTAACTGAACCAGAATCATAGAAATGATCCTTTTCTAAATCTACTACTTTTTCCTCAACTGCTGCCGATGTTGTAATAATTTTAAAAGTACTTCCTGGTTCATATGATGCAAAAATTGGTAAATTCCTATTTAGGCTTTCTACAGAATAATTTTGATAATTATTGGGATCATAATCCGGTCTACTTCCCATTGCTAAAATTTCTCCAGTTTTTGGATTCATTACTAAAGCTAATGCCATATCAGGTTGAAACATATCAACAATATTACTTAATTCACGTTCAACTGACTGTTGAATTTTCAAATCTATTGTTAATTGAATATTCATACCATTTACAGGTTCAACATAAACATCAGATAAATTAAGTTGATTACCTTTAGCATCTGAAAAATATTTAATAGCTCCACTAGTACCAGTTAAAACATCATCATATTGTAATTCTAATCCCGATAATCCTTGATTATCTATTCCAACATAACCTAATGAATTAGAAAGCAAATTACCATAAGGATAATATCTTTTAGATTCCTTAACTAAATACACTCCATCTAATTCTAATGAATTAATTTTATCGGCAATTTCAAAAGAAAGTCTTCTACCTTCTGGATGTACTTTCTCGATAGATGTTTTTTTATAAACATGTTTGTCCATTTGTTTTACACTAATTCCTAATATTTTAGCTAATTTTTCTGATGTAGTTTTTTTGTCCTTAATTTGATTAGGAACTAAAACCAAACTAGTTGTTGTTACATTATCAGCTAAAACATTTCCATTTCGATCTAGGATTTTACCCCTATCCGCAGCTACTTCTAAGTCCCTACTCCATAAATTATCTGCCAACTTTTTTAATTTATTATAATCAAATACTTGTATCTTAAATACACGTAAAACTATAGATATAAATAAAATTAAAATAATAATTAAAACTATCCTAATTCTCTTATCTATTTTTTTAAAAAACATAATTCACCTCTAATAGTAATTATGTTGAAAGAGAAAAAAAAAGAACAAGTCTTCTGAACCAAGACATGATCTTTGAATTTTATTTTATTAGAAATATATTAATTATAAGTCTATATCAATGTCTGCTTTTTTAGTTTCATCTGCTTCAAAAAAAGGTTTAGCCTTTAATGATTTAGAACTAGCGACTATATTAGAAGGAAATGTAACAATCATTTGATTGAACATAGAAACGTTAGAATTGTATAATCTTCTCGCAGCTTGTAAATGTTCTTCAACTTCAACAATTGATTGTTGTAAAGTTTTATAATTTTCATTTGATTTTAATTTTGGATAAGATTCTGCTAGTACTGTTATTTTTTCCATAGCTTTATCCATTTTTTCATTAACTTTACTCTTATCTTCTAAACTCATTCCTTTTCTAAGTTTAACAATTTCAAATAATGTTTCTTTTTCATGTTTAGCATAACTTTTAACAACCTCTATCATCTTAGTCAATACATCATACCTTTTAGTTAAAGCAACATCAATACCAGAATCTGCTTCATCAATTTTCACCTGTAAAACATTAAGTTTATTAGAAATTACTATATAGCCAATTACTACTACTAGAATTATCAATAAAATTACTACTATTAAAATATCCATTTTTAATCTCTCCTTTTAAATAAATCATTATCTAAATCTAATATATCAATAAATTCAGTTATTATTTTTATTTCATTTAAAATCTTTTCCTTATCCGCTTCTAAATTTATTTTTTTATAAACATTAGGTTCAAACAAATCTTTTCCACTATGTAAACCAATATGCAACTTACTATTTATAAAACAAAATAGTAAATTACCTGATAATTCTTCATTAATTTTTTTTATTTTTTCCATCATATTTGGAGTTAATATATAGAATGCATCTTCCTCATTTTCTGCATATATCTTAAAATTTTTATTAAAATCTACATTCTCCATGTTAACTTTTTTATAAATACCATTACTATAGGTGGTTACACCTCTTCTAGCCCCATCGAAAGATTTTTCACAAACTTGGACATTAGCTTTAAATTTTTTATTAAAATCAAAAATAAACCATTGTCCTTTAAAAATCGTTACTATATGACTATCACCATCACTATCGGTTATTTCGTCTTGAATTTCAACATCAGCATATTCAAAATTTACATTTTTATATTTTGCCGATATATGATCATTAGAATAATACCTATCACCAACACTCATCATTCTTGTATTAATGATAACTGATTCTGATAATCCAGATTCTGGATTATACTTAATATCAGTAAATACAGTTTTAAAAGTCTCTAAGATGATATTTTTCTTATATATTTTTTTATATTCTTTTACATTTTTACTGGTAACAAATTTTACTATAAAAGTACCAAATGCAATTAGAAATATTAAATATATGATAAAATAATTAAGTTCAGTTGATGATTCAGATGAAATAATAATAACTATAGCAATAAACAATATAACAATAAACAAATATGTAATTATTGTTTTTGTTATAATTTTCTTTCTTAATTTTTGTAATTCTTCTAAATAATTCATAAATCACCCGCCTTATTTTAGGTTAATATTTCCTAATTTCAATTTAAGTAGTCTTTTCTACTTTATATAAATTAAATGCTTCTACAAAATTATATCTTGAATATAATAATCCTACATCCTCTACACTTAACAATCTTTTAGTAACGAGTCCATCATATTTATAATATTCAAAGGATTTAGTTGATAAGACATATGTTTCTTTATGTTTCTCCAATTGTTTATTTATAGCTTTTAGTAATTGTTGATCAGTTACTGTTGCATTCCAATTTTTATTCCAAGTTACATAAGTTCCTTCACGTTCAGGTCCTACTAGGTAAAATTTATATTTATCCTTAGGTAAATATCCAATTATAGGTTGGTGTTGAGTATTAAAAGTACAAAGTATTGTTGCTCCTTCATCAATATTTTTTTCAATATAAGAAGCAAAACTTTTACCTGTAGAAAAATTACCAATTACATCTTCCTTAATAATCTTATATGTAGGCAATGTTGAAAGACCTACTATAATTATCAAAGCTAATGTTGGTAAAGTTACCTTAGAATTAGCTGAAGAAAACAAGCCTTTATTTTCTTTATTAGTTGAATTCAATATCCAAAACATTAATGTATATATTATAACCATAACTCTTTCAGAAATAATAATCCAAAAGAAGGAATGAATTATAATACAAAATAGTAATTGAGCCCAAAATATCAACCCTTGTTCAACATCATCTATAATTCCTATTAAACAAAATATCAATGCTAATATTAATAATGTAAATATATAATCTGGTGAAGATACTTTTCCCCATAAGAAATCAGCATATGTATGAAGGGTTGTATCAATTTTTTTATAAAATCCCTGATAATTAGAAATTCCTTCTATATTCATATTATCATTGACTAATTCCATATTACTCATGGATAGTCCTATTATTATTCCAAATAAAGTTAAACCAATTATAAAAATTAAAAGACTTAAACAGAAATCACGTTTTTTCATATTAATATTTCTAGTTACAAGTTTCTTGCCCCAGTAAAAAATAGCCAACATGGTAGCTGTAGGAACCATAATGAGATGGGTATTAGCTAATAGTGCTAACAAAATAGCATAAATATATGGATGTTGATCACGTTTTTCATAAATTAAAGCAATTAATACCAATAAAAGTGGAATCATCGCATATGTTCTAGCAATAGCTGTATAAAAATACAATAATCCAGAACTAAATATTATAATTATTTTCAATAATTTACTTACATTAAATTTTTTCAAAATTAATATTACTGTTGCAATTCCAAAAGCCCACGAAATAAAATTTTGATAAGCTATTGGCAAACCTAACTTTATAAAAGGAACTAAAACCATATACCAAAGGAATGAATGCCCTTCATATCTTAATTGAGATAAAATTTGGGGAATACTCAAATCTCTAACTATTAAAAAAGATTGAGCCTCATTTTCATATGCTTCATGAGACATTACTGCTATTCCAGTAATAGCTAAATATATTATTAAAACTACCCAATTAAAAATTTTTTCTCTGTTATCATAGATATACTTCTTCATAATACAACACCCTTATTTAAAATATGTTAAATATATATAGTTGAGTTTCATACCTTATAACTTTAACTATTATCTGAAATTAATTATAATAATTTTTAAATCCAAAATCAATATTATTTAATAAATTATTTTCTACTAGTCATCTTTTTATATTCCCTAATAGCTATTAATAATGTCTTAGCAATTCCTGTAGCATCAATATGTTCTTTAACATTTTGCTTAATTACTGCCTCAATACCATCTAAATCTAAATATTCTAGGGAAAACTTACCAATATTTTCTTCTACAGTATAACTAGTATTTGATATATTAGGAGTTTGATCAGTATTAATTATAAAATAATAGATTCTAGAATTAAAATTTTTATCTTTACTTGGATAATCTTTATAATAGTCATCAATTAGTAAAAATGGTACTACATCTTTTGGTTGTAAAATAATTCCTGACTCTTCTTTAACTTCTCTAATTAAACAGTTAACTAATGTTTCATCTTGTTCTAAGTGACCTCCTATTAACTGATAACACCCAAAACTTTTACCAATTAAAAGTTGTCCTTTACTATTTATTATTATAGCTTTAACTCTAATTACTTCAGAATTAATATCTTGTTGTTTCAGTCTTTCATTATTAAGTCTTACATATTTCATAAATTTTCCTCTTCTTCTAAATTAATTACTCATACATTCATCAATTTTTAATTTTGCACTATTGATACTATCTATATTAGGTATCATTACATATAAATTTTTAGAACCCATACTATAAGTAGGTCTCATCGCACCACTACCATCTAAACTAATAGATTCTATATCCCACTTTATTCTTTTAGCAATTTGCATCTTAAACAAATCTGTTAATTCTTCATAAGACATACTTGTTTCAAAGGTACCATCTAATGAGGTTAAAACTGCTTTATATTTATTAATGTTTTCAATATCAGTCATCTTATTAATCATTGCTTCAATAATAGCTTGTTGATTTTGACCACGATGTCTATCACCAGATGCATAAGCATAACGTTCTCTAGCAAAAGCTAATGCCATTTGTCCATCCATATGATTAATTCCTTCTTTAATCACAATATTCTTATTAGATTCAGGTGTAAATGTCTTATCTGAATAAACATCAATTCCTCCAATTAAATCAATACTTTTAGTTAGAGTAGAAAAATTAATTCTTAAATAATAATCTATATCTATATCCATTAAATCATTAATTGTTGACATACTCATATCAATACCATAAATACCTGCATGAGTTAATTTATCTTGATTACCTGTTGTATTATGAAGTTTTACATAATAATCTCTAGGAATTGAAACTAATAGTATTTTTTCTTTTTTAGGATTTATAAAAGCTAATATATTAACATCACTTCTAGATACACTAGTAATTTTTCCATAAGTATCAATTCCACTTATATATAATATAAATGGTGTTTCTTCATCTTTATTTGTTTTTTTAATTTCTTTTTGAATAATAATTTTATAGGTTTTAATAACTCTAGTATTAGTTAAAGTATTTTCTTCTTTTAACAAATTATAATATTCTTCTTCTATTAATAAAGCATTATTATAATTATTTTCTATAGTCTTTGTAAACAAATCAACACTGGTATAAGATTTTTCCTTATACTTAATAGTCTTTTCTATTCTTTTTTTAACACTATTATAATTATTATCACTAGCTAAATAGGCTATTTCTTGATTATTTAAATCATTTATTTTTTTAGCTTTACTATTCTGATTAACTACTACTACATAATTTTTAATTTCATATTCTTTGGATAAAATCCCATTCATAAAATTATAAATAGTATTCATATATGTGTAACCATAAACAAATAAAGTAATAAAAAGTAGTGCAACAACATCAAAGAAAATTCTACTAAATAAGGTTGTTTTTTTTCTAACTAATTTAAAGATTAAGATTAATACAAAGAATAATATAACTCCTGATACTATTAAAAAATAATTAGCAGGTATTATATTTAATTCATATATTTTAAACATTAAGAGTAAAAAACTACCTATTAAAATTAAAGCAATTACTTTGGAAATAAACTTCATAAATTTCACCTCATATTTATCATTTTTATAATTAACACTTATTTTTTTGATAATCTCCATTTTTAAAACAATAATCATAATTTATATTGTCTATTTCAAAATGAATGTAGGCATATACTTGATAATTTTCTATATAATACCAACTATCACTTAAAGCATAAAGTGCATTATTATAATCACTTGTTGCATTTATCGTTGTAATATCAATTCCTGTTTGACTATCTTTAGGTTGATTTTCAATTTTTTCAGCATATTTTTCTATTTTATGATATAAATTTAGGGCATATTGATCAATATTTTCATAAATATTTTGTTCTTCTTGTTTAAAATCATCATTCTTGACATTATTTATCAAATCTAGAGAATAATTATATAATTGTTTTAAATTTTTACTTTGACTATTCTTATATTTTAAATTTAAACTTAATATTTCTTCTTTTAACGTTTTAACCTCATATGATATATCTTTACTTATACCATAATTTATAAATTGTTTATTAAATTCGGCTTTTACTTTAGAAAATAATTTATCATTACCATAATCAATTAAAATAACATTTTTAACACTTGTAAATACACCATTTTTATTTAAATTATCAATTATTAAATTAATACTTGTAGCTATATCCTTATTTTCAATATCTTTTTGATACAAGCTATCAACACTTTTATTATTTAAGTAAATGATATTAGATATTTGTTCTTGTTTATTAAAAAACATAATAAATTTAGCTTCACTATCTACTTCTACTGCGGTTAAATAGTTAGCTGTATCTAATAATTTATTATCACTTAATTCAATCATTACTGATTTTATCAAATTTATACCTACTGCGATTAATATTCCGATAAAGCATACTATACTTATTAAAATTAGAAATAACTTCTTTTTGTTCATTTTATCATCCCTCAAACTTTTTATTTAAAGCTAGGGTTATTTCCATACCATCAGTTATAGTAGTACCTTCTGCAATAGATTGATTAACAACATAACCACTACCTTCTAATTTTACCTTAATCCCTAGAAGTTTTAATAAATCACTGGCTTCTTTACTTGATAAACCCACTACATTAGGAATTGTATAGACAGTATCATTAGTAATTAAATAGACTGTATCTTGATTAGTTATTTGATCATTTTTATTAGGATATTGTTTAACTACTTTTGAACCATTACCAATAACTTTATAATTCATTTGCGCTGTAGTTAGGGTAGTTTTAACCTTATCAATATTTTGATTTATATAAGAAGGCATTTTATATTCAATAACTTTATCTACTTCTTCGATTTGTGCTGTGCCAAAGAATTTAGACATATTATTAACAACTTCTTTTACTGCATCAGAGATAGGTTTTTGTAAACCCATAGTAGGTCTTTTAACAGATGCATAAATAATTATTTGCGGATTACTTTTTGGATAAACACCAGCAAATGAAGAAATAATATCAGCTTTTCCTGTCAAATATCCTCCACCGCTATCATCGGCAATTTGAGCTGTTCCTGTTTTACCAATTAATTGTTGATTATCAAGCTTATAATTAAGTCCAGTATTACCAACACCATTAACAGTATCATCCATAAGTTGCAACATTTTATTAACAGTAGTAGTAGAAGCCACTCTTTCTACTTCTTTCCTTTTCCCTTGAAAAACTACTTCTTTTGTATCTGGATCAATAATTTTATCAACGATATAAGGTTTTAATAACATACCATCATTAGTTAGTGGAGTTAAAGCTTGAATATTTTGAATTGGTGTAGTAGTAATTCCTTGTCCAAATCCGGCATTATAAATTTCTGTTTCATATTTAAAATCTAAGTTACCTGCTAATTCATTAGGTAAAGCAATACCTGTTTTCTTACCAAATCCCAACTTCTTAAAATATTGTCTCAACATAGCTGCATTCATATGTCTATTAATTAAATTAATAACACCAACATTACTAGAAAGGGCATAACCTCGATCAAAGGTAATTACACCCCAACCATTACGATTCCAATCTCCTATTTCTGTTTTATCTGAGGTTACATAAACACCTGAAAGATAAGTTTCACTTCCATTATAAACACCATTTTCTAAAGCGGCCATATAAGTAAACGTTTTCATAGTACTACCTGGTTCATAAGGTGAAGATACTATATTATCAATATAATTATCTATATTACGTAAATTAGGATCAAACGAAGGAGATGTTGCCATACCTAATATTGCTCCTGTTTTAGCATCAGCAATCAACATACTAAACCAATCAAAACTATAATTACTAGCGGCATTATTTAAAGCTTGTTCAATAAAGAATTGCACATTACTATTAATGGTTAGATAAATATCTTTTCCTTCCACCGCATCTTCTCTAACTTCGTTAGAATCAGCAATTTTATAACCCCTTAAGTCTTTTTGATAAGTAATATACCCATCTTTTCCTTTTAAAATTTTATCATAATAAAGTTCTATACCCATTTCTCCAGAAATAGTATCGCTTTCATCATTTTCTGCTTTAGCATATCCTAATGTGTATGATAAAAATTGTCCTTTAGGATAATATCTTTTATAACCTTCTATAAAATCTATTCCCGGTAAATTTAAAGCCTCTATTTTTTGTTTTGTTAACTCTGATAAATTTCTTCCTTTACTACCAAATTCAGTTTGATAAACATTTTCTTTACTTAAATATTTTAAAATTTCTGCCTCATCCATTTCTAAAATAGGAGCTAAAGCTTTTGCTGTCGCTTCTTTATCTACAACATGTTGTGGATTATCTTTATCTTGAGTACGGCTTTCTGATAAATAAGCAATTAATTTGTAAGAGGATACATTTAAGGCTAGGGCCTCTCCATCTTTAGAATAAATTGTTCCCCTTTTGGCTTTAATTACTGTAGTTTTAGTAGTTCTTTGACTAGCTAGCTTCTGTAGATTAACACCATCAACTGTCTTTGACAATGAAAGTTGCATCAATCTTACTATCATTATTCCAAACAAAAAAAGAGAAAAAATAATAATCAACTTGCTATATTTTATATTATTACGTAATTTCTTCTTTCTCTTCATAAAAGTTCACACCTTATTCATTATCTTGGATTATTGTTTTAATGTTATCATTATTATAACTCAATCCTTGACTTTCTGCAACTTCTTGAATTTTAGTTAAGGAGGCCAATTCATCAATAGTCATAGAAATACCTTCATTAGTTTTTTCTTGAAGTTCAATTTTTTTCTTAGTTTGTTCTACTTCAAAATTAACTTTGGCTAAAGTTGCTTTAGAAAAAACAATAGAAATTGGTGATGCCAATAACAAAAAGACTGCGACTGTATACAAAAATCTTTCAAATTTTGTCATCTTAAGTCTTTTCTTAGTTTTTCTTTTAGCCATTTTGACCATCTCCTTATTTTATTCTTTCAATAATTCGTAATTTAGCACTTCTAGATCGAGGATTTTTTTCTAATTCTTCTGAACTAGGAGTGATTGGTTTATTAGAAACCAGTTTAAAATCTGGTAAATATTCTATTGGAATATTAGGTAAACCTTTTAGTTTTGGATCTATTTCACATTTTTCTTTAAAATACCTTTTAACTATTTTATCTTCTAATGAATGAAAGGTAATAACACCTACTCTTCCAGAAACATCTATTAAATCTAAGGCCCCAGCTAATGCTGTTTTTAAGACCTCTAACTCCTGATTAACTTCGATTCGAATAGCTTGAAATATTTGCCTTGCAGGGTGTTTATCCTTACGGAATTTCATCGGTACCGCTGACTTTATAATTTCAACTAGTTCTAAAGTTGTTTCTATTTTTTTAGTTTCTCGATATTCAACTATTTTTTTAGCAATATTATTAGCAAATTTACTTTCCCCATATTTATAAAAGATATTAGCTAGTTCACTTTTAGAATATGTATTAATTAGTTCATAAGCCGAAAATTCGCTATCTTGATCCATTCTCATATCAAGCTTAGCATCTTGATGGTAGCTAAATCCTCTTTCTTTATTATCTAACTGGGGTGATGAGACTCCTAAATCAAATAATATACCATCAACTTTTTCAACCCCTAACTTTTGAAGTTGCTTTTTCATATCACTAAAGTTACTTTTGATGATAGTGAAGTTAGTACCAATCTTTTTTAATCGATTGGTACTAAAGTTAATAGCTTCACTATCTTGGTCAAAGGCGAATAAGTGCCCTCTTTTTATTCTTTTCAAGATATTACTGCTATGTCCCCCATAACCTAGCGTTGCATCTACTATAATGCTATCTTCTTGTATATTTAAAGCCTCTATAGCTTCTTCTAATAAAACACTAATATGCATTATAATGTCACGCTTTCATCAAATAAGTTTTCGGCTATATCAGACATGTTGTCCTTCGCAGAATTAAAGAAGTTATCCCAATCTTGTAAAGACCATATCTCTATTCTATTTCCAGCACCAATTACTACACATTCTTTTTTAATATTGGCATAAGAAATTAATGGGGAGGTAATATTAATACGTCCTTGTTTATCAAATTCTGCACAAGTAGCGCCTGATAGAAAGAAACGAACAAAACTTCTCGCATCTTTTTTAGTAAATGGTAAGGTTTCTAATTTGTTAACAATTTTTTCCCAATCGCTTTTTGAATATGCAAAAAGACAATTTTCAATTCCACGAGTTACAATGAATTCATTTCCTAAAGCTTCCCTAAACTTTGAAGGAATAATTAAACGTCCTTTATCATCAATATTATGATGATATTCACCCATGAACATAGAAATCCCCCACTTTCTACCACAATCAACCACTGCTTAGTTATATACTACTATAAGGCTAATAATTTGTAAATGAAAAAAAACAAAAAAAAAGTGATTTTTTTCACTTTTTTTTGTTTTTTACACTTTTTTACAACTATTATTATTTCTTAACTTTTTGCTTAGAAGTATCAGGAATGGTATTGGGATAAATTCTTATAACTTGCTTAGTATCTGGTAAAGTAATAATTCTAATACTATTAGCTTTAGCTTTATTTCTATCTGTAATACCATCATAATACACATCATAATAATCAAACACTGCGCGTAAATTAGGCTCTTGATCTTGAACCATACTAGATGCATTTTTACATAATGATATGATATCTACATCATCTGAAAATTCTATAACCTTTCCATAGTTATGTTGCATAGAATCATTCATATCTTTATTTGATGCCATAGTATATTTAATGAAATTTTCCATAGAATAATTAGCCATCTGCCTACCAGGATAAGATTTTCTATCTTCTATAATTTTATTATTCAAAACTTCTTCTAAAAATAAATATTCGGAATAACGATTTTTTGTTAAATCATCTATATTAATAGTACTTAAGAGCTGTCTTGCTTCTTTATATTCTTTATTTCTAAATAATGCAATTATATAAGAAAATATAATTTTAGCTTGAAATTGTTTATTATAGAATTTAACTTTTGATAAACAGTTTTTTGCCTCTTCATAATTTCCAGTATTCATATAAATAAGTCCTGATCTATAAACAGCTTTAAAATAATGTTTAGAGTTTTTTGGTATTTTTTTATATAAATCTAAGGCTTTTTGGTATATAAAATTCATTTGATAAATGTGAGCAATTTCACATAAAGCCACATCTTCAAAACGAGATTCATTTCCCAACAAATCCTTATAACACTCCAAGGCTTTATCATATTGTTGATATCTAGTATACAAATTACCTAAACTACAAATAGTAAGCCAATAATTATAATCCTTAGGGCCACGTAAAGCCATTTGATAATACTTTTCTGCTTTTTTATAATCAGTTGGGGAGGCCAAATGAGCTTTCTCAATATTAATTCTGCGATATAGATAAGAATCATTTTCTTTAACATCAACATTATCAAGAATAGCTTGGGCTTCCTCAAATCTATGCATCCCTTTTAAGGCCCTAGCCTTATGTAATGACACTCTTAAATTCACTTGATTATTACACTTATTAAGTAGATTATAAGCTTTAGCATAATTACCTCGATCAATTTCTAATTCAGCAATAGAAATATAACACTTATCTGCTTGTTTTGGATTAAACTCAATCGCAGTTTCATAATATTTAATAGCTAATTCAATATTTTTATAATTTGATAAATGAGCCATTGCACCTAAATAGAAATATGAACTAGCATATATTTGATTATCATCTGAATTAAATTCAGAACTTTCTACCACTTTTAATAATTGTTTTCTAGAACTTTTATAATTCTTTAAAAGAAATAAGGCCTTTCCTCTATAAAACTTAAAGTAAATGTCATCAGGATATTTTTTAATATAAAATTCAGCAACTTCTAATGCTTTTTCATATTCTTTATTATCAATTAATTTTTTAATTTTTTTACTTTCCTGTTTTAAATCAACCATAACATATCCCCCTTAATGTAGCTGGTTCTAATATTTATTTTTTATTTTATCTACTTCTTTTTTTTGTTCATAAAGTTCACCTTTTATGTGACGTCTTAAAGCTTGATTATAAATTTTAGTAGTTAATGGAATTTTATGATTTTTCAGATAATCAATAACTTCTAATTTTTCAGTATCACTAATAGTATGATTACCTATAATATATTTATTATTTAATTCATCTTTAATATTTATGAACCCACAATTTTTATTTTTATTTAAAAATATTTTAAAAGTTTTAAGCTTAATTGGCTCATCCTTTAATAACGATGATACATCATCAAAAGATAAAGTAGTAATCAAATAATAATCAAGTATTTCAAAGGGTCTAGTCTCGTTATTTTTATTAGTAATACCATATCTTATTCCATCAACAATTTGATAAGCTGTTTTTAGCATATCAATATATTTTCTATTTTTATGCTGTTCAAGTATATTTTTATATTTATTATACAAATTAGGATCTTGTAATTCTATAGCTTCTGCATATTCTTCTAATTGTTCAAGACTAATTTTCATTTCACGGCAAAAACTTTCTTTACTTAAATCTAATTCCATAAAATGTTGCAAATAGTATTGTGCTTGAGTAAATATTTCCTTATATCTTTTTTGCTTAGCTTGTTCTTCTTGTTTTTTAGCCTGATCTTGAATCAATTTAATTTCTTGTTTTTTACAATTGGCTAAATATACTCTACATGCTTTGATAACATTTCTTAATTTTTGTTCTTCTTGTTCAGTTAAATTATATTTAATTACATACATATAAACTTTAGCTATAGTAATATCACACTGTGTAACTGTGTAATCTTTGGCAATATCAGCTATATCAATATCTGCATCATCCGTAAAAAGAATTTTCTTCATCATATCTATTGACATTCCATTTTTATATGGTCCATCAATTTTGGTACTAATTTCGTAGGATCTTTTTTGATGATAAGTGGCATAGTTAAGATAGTATTCATAAGCTTTATCTTGATATTGTTTATCGCCTTCTATGAACTTCTCAAAATCTTGTTCCAATTGTTGAAGATATGAACTATTTATAGTCTTCTTTCTAAGCTCATGATATAAGTTAAATTCGTCTTCAGTAGCATATAGTACTGCCAAAGTATTAAAATCAAATTTTTCTAATTCATAGTCAATTGTCTCATTGTTTTGTAGTTTTGGAATAATTATTTTATAAATCTTTTCAAAGTCCTTTCGGCTCTTATTTATCATAACATTAATCCCCCCTTTTTAGTGGTATGATTATATCAAAAAAACTGACAAATGTCAATTTTTTTCATAATATATTCATAATTAAATTATAATTTCACTATTAATATGTTCGATAAATTCATCTATTTTTAAAGTTGTTGTTTCAGTAGTGCCATATTTACGGTAACTAACTGTCTTACTTTCTTTTTCTTTATCACCTAATATTAAAGTATATGGAACTTTACTTGTTTGTGCTTCTCGCAAGCGATAACCTAGTTTTTCATTTCGATCATCTAGTTCTACTCGAAGATTAGCTTCTTTTAACTTTTCTGTCACTAGTTTAGCATAGTCACTATGATGTTCACTTGCTACTGGAATTACTTTTATTTGAACAGGTGCTAGGAAAACCGGAAAGGCACCAGCATAGTGTTCTATCAAAATACCAATAAATCTTTCGATTGAACCAAAGATAACACGATGTAACATAACAGGTCGCTTTTTTTCTCCATCACTATCAACATAGGTTAAGTCAAATCGCTCTGGCAAATTATTATCTAATTGAATAGTTCCACATTGCCATACTCTACCTAAAGAATCTTTAATATGAAAATCTAGTTTTGGTCCGTAAAAGGCTCCATCACCTTCATTAATTTTGCAATCATGTCCAGCTTGATGACAAGCTTTCTTTAAAATACTTTCTGCTCTATCCCAAGATTCAATGGTTCCAATAAATTTATCTTCTGGTCTTGTTGATAATTCAATTTCATATGAAAGACCAAAAATTTTGTACACTCTATCAATAAAAGCGATCAATCTAACAATTTCTTCTTCAATCTGATCTTCTCTCATAAAGATATGGGCATCATCTTGGGTAAAAGTACGTACTCTAAAAAGTCCATTTAAAGCTCCACTAGCTTCATGACGATGAACTTGACCAAGTTCTCCAATTCTTAATGGTAAATCTTTATAAGAATGTAACTTATTCTTGTAAACAAGCATACCACCTGGACAATTCATTGGTTTAATCGCAAATGTTTTTTCATCAATTTCAGATGTATACATATTATCACGATAGTTATCCCAATGTCCTGATGTTTCCCAAAGTTCACGTGACAACATCATTGGAGTTTTAACAAAATCATACCCTTCTTTTGTATGTTCCGTATACCAAAAGTTTTCAAGTATGTTTCTTAAAATCATACCCTTTGGTAAAAAGAACGGAAATCCAGGACCATATTCACTAATCATAAAAAGTTCCAAATCTTTACCAAGTTTTTTGTGATCTCTTTTTTTAGCTTCTTCTAAAAAGTTTAAATATTCTTTTAAATCTTCTTCAGTATCAAAACAAATACCATAGACACGTTGTAACATTTTATTATGAGAATCCCCTTTATAATATGCACCACTTACTTTTAAAAGCTTAAAATATTTTAATTCTTTTACAGAATCTACATGTGGCCCTCGACATAAATCCGTGAAATCACCTTGTGTATAACAAGTAATTTCTTCATCTTCATTCATATTTTCAATCAAATCAATTTTATATGGATCTTCTTTAAATAAAGAAAGTGCCTCTTCTTTGGTTATAACTTGACGAATAATTTTTTTACCATCTTTTTGAATTTTTTTCATTTCCTTTTCGATTTTATTTAAATCTTCTTCTTTGATAACCACACCATCTAAATCCATATCATAGTAAAACCCATTGTCAATAACAGGTCCTACCCAAAATTTAGCATTTGGATATAAATGTCTTACAGCCTGAGCTAAAAGGTGAGCACAACTATGGTTTAGAGGATTTAATCTTTCATCTTCTTTAATATTTATCATATCTATCTTCTCCTTCCTAATAAAAAAACTCCAATATTAATATTGGAGTGCTTAAAACACGGTACCATCCAGGTATTTTACTTTATTTGGATAACGGTATTACCGGAATTACTTTTCATAATTCAACTCGTAAGGTAGTAATTATTTTAATTTCAATTCGTTTACACCAACCACGAACTCTCTTTAATGAAATGTTTAAAATAATCGTGTCCTCAGTCACTGTTTTTATTTCGCAAATATTGTAACATACTTTTATAATATATGCAAGCTTTTCTTTTTTAGATCATACTAACTTCTTCTATTTTTACTTACTAATTCAATAGAAACAGTTAATTGTTTAATTCTCTCAATTATACGTTTAGCTTTTAATTTATCTATACCACTAGAAGTTATTGCTAAATTTTTTTCTAATTCATCTAAAGTTAAATTAGAAGTAAAAAAAGTAGGTAAATTTTCTTCCATACGGTACTGTAATATCGGTCCTAAAATTTCATCACGACTAAAATTACTAACATTTTCAGCACCAATATCATCTAGTAATAACAATGGTACTTTTTTTATATAACGGAATTTTTCTTCATAATCTGTTTTGAAAGAAGCTTTTAAATCTCTTAAAAATTCTGGGTAATATAAACAGGCACTTTTAATATTTTTTTTAGCCATATCATTTAATAAAGCAGCAATAATGTAAGTTTTTCCAGAACCAAATGATCCATGTAAATAAAGTCCTTTAATCTTATCATCTTTTGGATAATTTTTAACAAAGTCTTTAATATATTTCATAACTGGTACCCTAGAAGTATCATCACTATATAAATCTTTAAAAGAAGCTTTTCTTATTTCTTTAGGAATATCAAAATAATCAACATTTTTTAAATATTTTTCTTCTTCATCTTGTTTCATTTTTTTAGAACAACAATTATAAGAAAAATTAATGCTTTTTTCTCTAACTTCAGGAGTTAAAATATACCCTTCTATTTTATTTTTACAATCAGTTAAACTCTTACATTTTTTACAATTATCATTTTCCAGATAACTTTCTTGTAAAAGTGAAGTATATTTCATTAAAACATCTTCTGTAGTTGGTATAGTTTGAACATAATTATAAAATTTTTTATCACTACATGCATCCATATAAGATTGTTTCAATTTAGTAGTATTAGTATTATCTATTTTTTCTTTTAAATCAATCATCTGCATCACCACTTTTATTAATTTAATTGTAATAAAATAGTCAAAAATATGCAATAATTTTTAGAAAGAAATTTTAATACTACCTACTTTATTAGTAACTAAATAATTAATATCTAAACTTTGAAAACGATCAATTATTTCTTGATTGGGATGTCCAAACTTATTATCCTTACCAGCTGATATTAAAGCTAATTTTGGTTTAATTGTTTTTAAAAATTTTTCACTACTACTAGTTCTACTACCGTGATGCCCAACTTTTAAAATATCCACTTTATCTAAATTAAAATTATTCATAATATTCTCTTCACTTTTGTAAGAAGCATCTCCCATCAATAATATTTTTTTATTTTTAATAGTAACATAAAAAACTAAACTACTATCGTTTTCCTCTCCTAAATCATTATTTAGAGAAAAAAAAGAAAATTCTCCTGCTTCAAAGTAATAATTTTGCTTAGCCACGATAACATTTTTAGATTCCTTTTTTATTTGTTTTTCTAAATTATTTAGACTCCCTTCATTAATTAAAATTTTTTTTACTTTAAATTTTTGAATTAAAGTTAAAGCTTCCCCTAAATGATCAAAATCACCATGAGTTAATATCAAATAATCTAGCTTTTTAATACCTCTTTTTTTTAAATAAGGTATAGTTATATTTTCTACTAAAGAATATTTATTTTTAGTTACTTGCCATTTGGAAGTATTATAAGTCATTTTTCCACCAGTATCTACTAAAACATTTTTATTATTGGAATGAAGTAAAATAGAATCCCCTTGACCTATATCAAACATAATTAAATAATCTTTTGTATTAAATAAATTATAGTTAGTATGAATTATTAATGTAATAATAACAGGTATAGTATAATAATATTTTTTCTTACTTAAACCTAATAACGCTATTACAATTAAACAAATATATAAAATATAAATAACTAAAAGGCTTTGACAAAATATAAATTTAAAATATGAAATATGAGCTAAAATATTACTACTCTTTTCTAAAATATAAATAAAAATATTTAATAAATAAGTTACTGGTTTTATAAAGAAAGATATTAAAGCAAGTGGAAATATTATAATACTTATTAAAGGAACATAAAATAAATTATAAAATATACTTAAAATATTTAACTGATTGTAATTATAAATAGTAATTGGAATACTTACTAAAAAAGAAATTAAAGAAGTTATTAGTAACTTTGTAAAATAATGTTTATAACTATTTATATAAGCCCCAAATATAATTAAAGCTAGGGAAATACTAAAAGAATATAAAAAACCAACTGCAAATAAATAATTAGGATTTATAAATAAGGAAATTACTAAAACTATAATATAAATTTGTACTGGTTTTATATAAAAATAATATATTTTATTAATTGAAAATAAGATAAAAAATAAAACAGCCCTTAAAACAGAAGGTAAAAACCCAACTAATAATAAATATCCTAATAAAATAATACTTACTATCAAATATTTTGCTTTTTCATCTATTTTAGTTAATAATTTTAATAAAATAGTTGATAATAGACTAATATGCATTCCACTAATTGCAAATAAATGACTAATTCCTAATTCTTGATAATTTTTTAGAATGTTTTTAGCAAGTAAAGAATTATCTCCTAAAATAAAAGTTCTTAAATAAGGATTATTGGTTCTTTTAAAACTAAAATCTTTTATTAAATAAAATAAATTAGTATTTTTATTTAGAAGTGTTAATTCTTTAATATTAATAATAAAGTATATTCCTTGTCTTTTTAAATATTTATTATAATTAAATAAATATTCAGTTGTATTAATAGTAGGTTTAGTAAAAGTTCCAGCTAATTTTAATTTATCACCAATACTAATATTTTTAATAAAAATAGCTTTTTCTTTTTGTGATTTAAAATAATAAGTCCCAATTAATTTTTCTTTAGCTTTTAAATTTATAGTTAATTTATTCCCATCAATATTATAATTAGTAATAATACCTACTACTACTTTTTGTTTTATATCATAATGACTATGGTGAGGGCTTAAAAAAAAGATTATTAAATAAATTAAAAGAATTATAATAAGTCCTAAATAAAAATAATTAGACAGTAATATTTTCCTTAATTTTAGCAAATAAGGCTTCTCCTATTCCTTCAACTTCTTTTAATTCATCAATCGTTTTAAAACCACCATTATCCTCACGATATTTAATAATATTTTGGGCTTTAGCTTCTCCTATACCTGATAAAGTCATTAATTCTTCTATGGTTGCATTATTAAGTGATATTTTTTGATTAATAGTTGAAGAGTTTTGATTATCAATACAGGCATCATTGGTAAATTCGCCATTTCCCTTTTTACAATTTTCTCTTGTTAGTGTTTCTGTTTCCTTTACTTGCTTTAAATTTTTAACTTCATAATAACTGTAAACTAAAATTACCATCTCATCAGTTAACTTTTTACTTAAATTTAAAACACTAGTATCAGCATTAGTAGTAAGACCACCAGCCATATTAATCGCATCAATTACTCTACTACCTAAACTTAATTTATAAATTCCAGGAGTATTCACTTCACCTTTAACATCAACCATAATTTCCGTAGTTTGAGATTCTTCTTCTATCTTTGTTGATTCTTTTTTCTTAATTACTTTCTTTTCTACTAATATTTTTTGGTTAGTGCTAGTTTTAGTTTTTTTATTGGAAAGACAAAATGTTGTAATACCCCCACCAATTAATATAATAATCAAAATAACAAGTGCAATTTGTTTACGATATCGATATTTAAAAGTCATAATTACCTCCTAATTTATTATTAGACAAAAAGAAGGTAATTTCTTAGTTTTTAAATTATTTTCTTAAATTATCTCTTACTTTATTTTCAACAGCTATTCTTTGAACAAAAGTTAAAGCAGCGATTAAACAAATTGTAAATGATCCTCCATAACTCATAAAAGGTAATGGTACTCCAGTTAAAGGAATAAGTCCAAATAATCCTAATAAATTAATTGATATATGACAGAAAATATAGACAGCTACACCATAACATATCATTGCTCCTCGATTGGTATAACTTCTTCTACCTATTATCAATATTCGATATAAAACAAACATATATAATAAAATTATACCTGCACCAAAAAGTGCACCCATCTCCTCTACTATAATTGCAAAGATAAAGTCTGTATATGGTTCTGGTAAATATAAATATTTTTGAGTAGAATTGCCTAGTCCAACACCAGTTAATCCTCCATTATTAATTGCGATATAACCATTACAAACTTGTGATCCACTAGTTAATAGTTTTGAACAAGGATCTTTAAAATCAAAACGAGAAGCTTGACGTTCTAGTAAAACATTATTTCCTGTTGAAACTACAACTAAGCCCATAACTCCTACTAATCCAAATAAACCAAATATTGTTTTAGCTTTAATAGCTTTTGAAACAGGAGATGATAAAAATATAGAAAAAACAATTACCAAAAAAATGATAGTAGTTCCTAAATCTGGTTGAAGCATAATCAAAAGAGCTATTGCAAAAGCTACACCTAACGGAAATAAACTATTTGTATAGCTTTTTAACTTCTTTTCTTTAGTCTCATAAAACCTAGCCATCCAAACAATAAATATAACCTTAATAAATTCACTAGGTTGAAAACTAAAGGGACCAAAATCAAACCAACTAACTGCATTATTAGTTGCTTTTCCATATATTAATAAAATAATCAAACTTGCGATTATAATTAATAATAAAATCCAAGAAAAAATACCATAGGCCTTAGAATTAAACCTAATCATAATGAAAAAAATAATAGCTCCCATGATTAAAAATATAGCTTGTTTTACAAAGTAGTTATAAGGACTAACAGCTCTAGACATATAAGCAACTACGTTAGATGATGAAAACACCATAATAAGACCTATTATAAATAACAAGAGTGTAGCTATTAAAAGGGGTTTATCTAAATATTTTAAAACCTTTTTATTTTTCCTTGTGCTCATAGAACCTATCCTTTCTATTCTTATAATATCATAAAATTGCTCTAACTTTATAGAAAATTTCTTTTAGGTAAATTTAATTAACATTATTTAACATTTTACATAACCTATAATAGATTAAGTAAAGGAGGCTAATCATATGTATTACTATGGTGGTGGATCATGTTGTCAAAACTCATATCCACAAATGTATTACCAAAATAGTTGTTGTGGTAATAACAATAATAGCTCTATTTATGCAATTATTTTAGTATTATTTATTTTATTAGTTATCGTGATTGGAACACGTTGGGCACAATAAACTTAGAAAAAAGACTTTTCTTTTTTCTTTTTTTTTAGTATAATATGGGCAATTGGGGTGATTGTTGTGTTAAAAATGAAAGATATACTAGATGAGAAAGATAAAAGACTACGTAATATCAGTAAAGATGTTGTTTTCCCACTTACTAAAGAAGATCAACAAAATATTAAAGATATGCTAGAATACCTAACTAATAGTCAAATTGAGGAATTAGCTGAAGAATATAACCTACGTCCAGGTATGGGAATGTCTGCGATTCAATTGGGAATTGCTAAACGATATTTTGTAGTTGTTAATGAATATGAAGAAGGTAAATTTGAAAATTATGTATTAATTAATCCTAAAATCATTAGTACATCTGAAGAAAAAATTTACGTAGAAATGGGCGAAGGTTGTTTAAGTGTCAATCGTGATGTAGAAGGAATTGTCCCAAGATATGCTAGAGTAACTGTTGAAGGATATAATGAAAAAGGTAATAAAATAAGAGTAAGAGCTCGTGAAGAATTAGCCATTGCCTTTCAACATGAAATTGATCATTTAAATGGAATACTATTTTATGATCATATTGATAAACAAAACCCTTTTAAAGATAGTGATAAATATAGACCTATTTAAAAACATCAATTATAATTTAAATTGATGTTTTTTTATTACTAATTTCTCTATTTTTTAAATTTTTATAGTCATCATAATTTCCAATATACTCAACTAGTTTTTTATTTTGAATATTGATAATTTTAGTAGCAATCTTATTAATAAAACTTCTATCATGTGATACAAATAGAATAGTTCCCTCATAATTAGTTAAAGTATCTTCTAAGATTTCACGTGTTGTTATATCTATATGATTAGTAGGTTCATCTAATATTAAAAAATTAATATTTTGTTGCATTAAGCAAAATAGCTTAAGTCTAACCTTTTCCCCTCCTGATAATTGCGATATCTTTTTATAAATCATATTTTTTGTAAACATAAATTTTGCTAAAGCACTTCTAAGATGAGATTCGTCTCCATCAAAACTAGCCCTAGCAATTTCATAAATTGTTTTATTATTATCAAAAGTAATTTCTTGAGGAATATAACCTATATTTACATTAGTTCCTAATTTAATATTATCTGATAACTTTAATATTTCTTTTATTAATGTACTTTTACCACTACCATTTTTTCCTAATAAACATACATGTTCTTGATACTTTATAGTTAAACTAGCATCATCATAAATAATATTATCCAAAAAATTGATATTTAAATGATTTATTGTTAAAACATCTTTTCCTGATCTATTACCTAAATTAAGTTGTAAAGGTATTGGTATTTTTTCTTTAGGTTTATCAAATTTTTCCAGTTTTTCTAATCTTTTTTCAATAGACTTAGCTCTTTTATAAAAGATTTCATTATTAGAAATATTACCAAATTCTCTTAACTTCTTGATACTTTGTTTCATAGCTTGGATTTGATGCTGTTGATCTTTATAATTTTTAAACTCTAACATTATCCTTTTTTCGTTTTCTTCTAAAAAATAAGTATAATTTCCATAATAAATATCTAATTTACCATTATCAATCAAAACTATTTTATTAGATATTTTATCAAGAAAATAGCGATCATGTGACACTAAAAGAATTGTTCCTTGATAATTTTTTAGAAACTTTTCCAACCATTCTAAGGTATCAATATCTAAATAGTTAGTAGGTTCATCTAAAAGTAAGATATCAGGATTTTTGATTATTAGAGATGCCATTTCAACAATTCTTTTTTCACCACCAGATAAAGTATTATAATATAAATCTAATAAATGTTCTATTTTAAATCCTTTAACTATTTTATTAATTTTTTCATTAAGTTCATATCCACCTAAACTTATAAATTGTTCTTGTAAATTAGTATATTTTGTAATTATTTTTTCCAAATTTTTATTGCTTAAATCATTCATTTTTTCT
The DNA here is from genome assembly GCA_947628345.1 of uncultured Bacilli bacterium. Classification (GTDB taxonomy): domain Bacteria; phylum Bacillota_I; class Bacilli_A; order RF39; family UBA660; genus UMGS995. Next base: position 15,813 of record CANQZM010000002.1, on the reverse strand, counting down.
TCATATTTTTTTAATTGTTTAGCCATATCAACTATATTAGTAGCACTTTCATATAAAATGTCTTTTACTTTAATATTTTCGTTTTCAATTGAAGTTAATTGACTTAAATACCCAATAGTGGCATTTTTTCTAATAGAAATTGTTCCAAAAGTAGGAGTTTCAATTTTCATAATTAATTTTAATATAGTAGATTTACCAGTACCATTAGCACCTATTAAAGAAACAATTTCGCCTCTATGAATATCAAGAGATATATTTTTTAACACCTCTTCTGATCCATAATTTTTAGTTATATTATTTAAACTTATATCTATCATAGTAATTTCTCCTTTTTTATTACAAATAAAAACCATATAGAGCATCCCATATGGTCAGGATGCAGGCACGACAAAAACTCACACCTGCTTACTATTTTCGATTTTAGTTTAGACAGGTGTGACTACTACTGTATACATGATAACATGATTTATACTAAACATAGTAATCACTCCTCCTGACTATATTATAACAATTTTTGTATTTTAGCAACTAAAATATTACAAATTAACTTCATTTTCTACCTTTTTATATGCTTGAACTATAAACATAATACCACAAATCAAAACAACACTACCAACAATATATAATAAATATACTCCTTTAGATGTATCATCAACATTTACAACTTGATCCCCTGTTTTTCCTTTTCCTGAATTGTTAGGATTTGTGCTTGTTGATCCATTTGGATTATTTCCAGAACCACCTGGAGATATTTCCGTACTTCCTCCGGGTGTTGTAGTACTACCAGACCCTGAAATAGTATCTTTATCAACATATTTTGGTACTTCAACAATACCCAAAACTACTCCTGATTGTCCTGTACCTCCTTCTGTTAATTGTAAAGCACTCTTATTTGCTATAACCCAATATTGTTTGCCTCCACTAAATTTTACAATTTCATCAACGTTATTTGCTTTTGTAGTAATCATGTTATAAAAATCATCATATTCTGTTGAGAATAGTGCCCTTGCTCTAGTTGTTATTCCTACACTATAATCTGCATATTTTGTTTTTAAATTATTTACATTATCCCAATTTGATGCATAATACGACAACGTACTATCAACATTTGATGAACTTGATGCATTTGCAGCATCATTTATTACTAACGTCAAAGTTTCATTATCATCAAGTAATACAAACAACTCTTGTTGATTATTATCAGTAGAATGTACTTTCAATGAAACTGTTGTTCCTGCTGCTAATCTTATTCGTGGTTCATTATAATCTCCATATGAGCAAACACTTTCACCTTTAGCACAATTTTTTACAGTAACATTCGGATTTTGAACCATATCTGCAGCATTTACATTAGGTATAAGCATAAAACTTAACACCAATAAAACTATAGATAAACCTATTTTTTTCATCTTATCACCTTATCCTTTACTATATAAAACACTATACCATTATCATTACTATTAATCAACTATCTTTACTATTTTTAACATAAATTTACATATTTTTACAATTACTAGTAATTAATTATTTATATTACAGCCAACATCTTTATGATTTAAATCTTTATATATTGCATAAGTTAGGCACTTTAATCCTCCATGACACATTTCAGCATGTTCACAATCCAAACAGTCAGTTGGAATCTTCTTTTTTCTTAATTCTTTTAACAATTTATTATTTTTATATAAATTATACATACTGTTTTCAAATAAGTTACCTACTACTATTGGCATTCTTCTACAAGGAACTAAATTACCATTTTCCATAACTGTTAATAAAGTATCTCCAGCTGTACAACCATAAGCAAAATCATTAGTCATTTGAAACTGCAAGGCTCTATACATTGATATTGTAGTAATATTATTTTTTATTTTTTTTAATTTGTTTCTTTCTTTATTCATTATAGATAAATACTCTCTAGTTTCTTCATAATTTAAAGTAAGATTTTTATCCTCAGAATCACCTAGTGGAATATATCTATCTGACCAAACATTATTAACATTATATTTTCTTGCATATTTAATAACTTTAGGAAATTCTTTATAATTTAATTTAGTAGCAGTAAAGGAGATAGAGGTAAAAATATCTTGATTTCTTAAATTTACAATTCCCTTTGCAATTTTTTCATAAGTACCTTTACCTCTAATATAATTATTTGTTTTTTTGCCACCTTCCAAACTTACCTGAACATAATAAGGATTATAACCTTTTATTTTTTTAGCCATATCTTCAGTAACTAAAGTACCATTTGTAAGTATTGAAAAAGTAATTAAGTCTTGATCTTTTTTTATAAGATCTAAAATTTTAAATAAATGCGGATTACATAATGGCTCTCCACCCGTTATATTTATATGGCCTTTCATCTTTAATTTATTTAACAATTCTTTAAATTGATTATATATCTCAACTAACTCTTCATATTTTAATTGAATCGGTTTATGAGATTCTTGGTAGCAATGCAAACATTTTAAATTACAGTTTTCACTAAGATGCCATTGTAAAACAAATCTTTTTACCAAGAACCGCCACCACCACAAGAAGAGCAACCTCCTCCACAAGAAGAACAACCTCCTCCACAAGAAGAACAACTACTTGAAGAATGAACAGGTTCAGGATAATATACATTATCATATAAAGTATAATAAGCATAACTACTATTATAGTTAAATGTTCCCATATCCATTTCAGGAATTGGTATATTTTCAAATTTTTTTATCCACTTTTTAGAGATATTCATAGCATACGTATATGGAAGAATATTATAAAAATATTGTGGATTTTCAGCAACCAATGCCTCTAATTTTGGCTTTTCAGCTGTAACTAAGAAATGTCTAAAACCTTTAACTTTGGCTGTAATATATTCACCATATTCAGTCTTTCTTTTCATAAATATCATAAAGAATAAATTTATAAAATTACATATAAATGCTAAATAGTATAACATACTCCAGTTTGGATCTAAGTCTTCTACATATCTATAAGAAATTATGCTCAATACTAAAATAAGTATACTTCTAAAAATAGCTCCATAAATTTGTTTTGATGCTTTGCTATCATGAACCTTATTTTTAAAGCTACTATCTAATTTTGAAGACACTTCATCAAAAGCTCTATAAAAAGTATGATGCTCACTTAAAATTATTACGTCATTATCATTAAACAATCTATTATATACAATTTCTTCCATACTTGATAGTTCTGGTAATTTAGCTGATTCTCCTGCGTATTTTTCCATATTTTTATTATATTGTTCAACTTGCTTATCGTAAGCTAATTTTTTCTCTTCTATATCTTTTAGTCTTGCTTCCTCATTATCATTAATAATTTCTATATAACCTTCGCTTACTAGTTTATCTCTAACAACTAAGAATTTATCTATATTAGTTTCTAATAATTTCGTATTACTTTTCTTAAATAGATAACTCATCATAGTATTTTCTGCTTGATTTAAATTATTATCAGCATCTTTTAATTTTTTTACTTCTATTTGTCGTTTTGGTAATGTTTTTTCAAAATCTTCTAATTTTTTTGGTTTTATAATTAAATTAGTTATTTGAATATTATTACCCTTATCTTTTAAATTATCTATTTTTATATATCCTTTACTTGCTAATTGAATAATTAAAGCAATTGTAAATTTTTTGCTTGCTTGTCTTTTGTTAAATACATAACCAATTTCAGCAGCATTTAAATTATCCGGTGGATAAAATTCAACTGTTTGAGCTTTTTTGGGGTAATCTTTACCATACTTAATCCATTTATAAATGGTCCATCCAGTTAATAAAAATATGATCATTGAAATAATGAAAGAACCCCAGCCATAATTCCAACTACCACCCACAAAATATCCTTCTGGTAATTCTATATCTAACGTTAAAGATTCCTTTAATGGTTTATAGTATAAATCAAAGTCTTCTTTATTACAAGTTCCACCTTCATTTTGATTCCATTCATCACTACAATAGTCTTTTAATTGTTTTTGATAATTTTTCTCTTCATTAAAATAAGCATACAAAGTATTCCCACTTATAGAATAATCAACAACATCTGTAGCATCTTCTTTCCTAAATTTATCAGTAAAGAAATTTACTTTATATCCTTCAATATTTTTAGGCATATTTACCTGAACTGAAGCATTTTTTATTGCAGTTCCCCAATAATCACCATAGGCATGGAATATCAATTCATCAAATCCCTTATAAGGATCTTTACCCATATCATATGTATACTTAATTACATATGTTTTTTCTCCTTCTTCTACATACTGGTTAGCATCACCAATTTTAATTCTTGCTTTCTTTTTTACTGTATCTAAGGTATATACTTCTCCAACTGCACGATAATTAGATATATTTGCTTTTCTTTTTATAGTATCTCCTTTTTTATCAGTATATTGTAACCATAAAGGGGTAAATTTATAGATGCCATGATGATGTGCATCATACCAATCAACAGTGATATTTTCGGTAACATCTATTTTATTATCTTCTCCTACATCTAACACAACATTATAAGAAGAAATTGTAAAACCATCAGCAGTTTGTTGGGTACTAACATCATCACCAAATAATTCTTCAAGTCCCATTATAAGGACACCAAAGAACATAATAAATGCCCAAATGTACCCAATAAAATTTCCAATTTTGGATATTTTTGCCATTACATCTTCACCTTGACATTTGCTCGCTCTGCTTCAGTTGCTTCAAACATGGCTTTTGTTTTATATCCTAGCATTTTAGCAACAATATTACTTGGTATCATTTCGACTTTATTATTATAATTTCTAACTACTGCATTATAATATTTTCTTGATTGAGCTATTTCATCTTCAATTCCACTTAATGATTGTTGTAAGCTTAGAAAATTTTCATTAGCTTTTAAATCAGGATAAGCCTCAGCTAATGCCATTAATTTTGTAATACCACCAGCAATTTCCTCATTAGTTTTAATTTTTTGTTCATCAGATAATTTATCATAAGATTTAACACTATTTCTGATTTCTACTACTTCTTTTAATGTATCTTTTTCGTGTTTAGCATAACCCTTAACTACTTCAACTATGTTAGGAATTAAATCCCATCTTTTTTTCAAATATACATCCATAGTAGCAAATCCTTCTTTTGTTTCATTATTTAATTTGACCAATTGATTATAACTTATTACAACATATAATATAAGTAGTATAACTATTGCAATAACAATCCATAAAATATAATTCATCTAAATTCTCCTTTATTATATTTAAAAGGGATATAAAATCCCTTTCTTAGTTATTAATCCAGCTACATTTTTATTTAGCCAATTCAGAAAATTTACTAACATCAAATGAAGTTTCTGGAGCAATACTATTTGAAGCTGATATTTGTTCAGCAGAATTAATAATAGGTGCTACTGTTTCTAACAATTTGTAATCTATATCATTATCTTGATTATATGCTGTAACACCTATGAAATACATTGAATTTGCTCTTGCTAAAGCTTCAATTGCCTTTTGTCCACCATAGGCAAGTTCCATTGTTATAAATTCTACTCCTCCAATTGTTTTTTCTTCTGCTGCGCTACACGTATATCCATTTTGTTGCATTATTACAGATAGTTGACTTTTATTATTTTTCAATTGTGTAAAGCTTCCTTGTGCTATCTCTAATTGGGTAACCCAAGTACCCTCTTCATTACCAATAAGTAATACACCATTTTGTTCTGAATAAACTAAATTATCCGGAATAGTAAATGTAAATCCCTCAAAGTTTACTTTATAAGATTTGCTAGATGATGTCTTTGTAAGTCCTGAATTATCAGTTGAGCCATCACCATATTTATTATTATTTTTATTATTAATCATATTAGTTATCATAACTGATGCAACTATTGCAACTAACATTATTACACCAATAATAACATATTTAAAACTTCCATTTGGATTTTGTTGTTGATTTGGGTTTTGATTATATCCATTTTCAAATGAAGATTGATTATAATTTTGTTGAGGTGCTTGATACTGTTGTTGATTCATCTGATTATTAATTGGTTGTTGCATATTATTTTGTTCATTTTGAGCAGATACTGCTGCCCCACAGTTTTTACAAAATTGGTCATCCCCTGTTAATGGAAATCCACATTTTTTACAATTCATTTTAATTACCTCTCTTTTTCTACTTTAATTTTCTTTTATTTCGACAATAAAATTTGTTAATTCTTTTAAAACATCATCACCCAATCCTTTACCATTTCCATCAATTTCTATATATAAAATTTCTTCATCTGAGATTTTATATACTAAAACTTTTTTAGTAACATAATATTTTTGTCTATTTATATCAGTAAACATTATACCACTCAAATCAGTATATCCACCATCATAAACTCTAAAAACTTTATCATTTAACGTCAAATCACCAGAATATGTTAGTTGATGAGACTCTCCATAATTAGATGATATATATGTTGTATTAATATTATTTATAATAAAGTCTTCTTTGAAAGTTGTTAATTCATAATGCACTTCATAATCATATATTAACATATCCTCATTATAATTAAGTGCATATTTTCTTTCTAAATAAATATTGGTATTTTTATCTAGCTCTTGATATTTATCTGGTACTTTCAATGTAATATAATCTATCTTTTTATGACTATTATCACTATATCTTTGTAATGTTCCAATAAGTAGGTTATTTTCTTTTTTAGTCTTAACATAACTTGCATAATTTTTAGATTTCTTAATTTTAATATTATTTATCAATCTTTCTGTAATAGGTACACCTGTTGTCTTTATAGAAATAACCAATATATGACTATTATTTAAAGCATAAATTAATTCAGCATTTTCATCTTTTCTCTTATATTTAGTTTTACCAAATTTTTCATCATATTTAAATGCTTTATTATAATAATAGCTGTTTTTATAAATATAACTATCATAATTACTTTTTAACTTTGTTAATGTTTCTTCAAAATCAGAGTAATCTTTATTAGTTTTATAATATTTATAGTTAGTATATACTCCATTTGTTTCATCTTTATTTAAATATTCATAAATATTCTTATTAAATATATTAACTGTTAGGTTAATTTTTCCTGAATCTAATGCTAAATCAAAATCTTCAAAAGAAGAATCAAGAGATCTAAGTATAAAGTTAGATGGAATAGAATATTTAACATAATAATTATTATGAGCGACTTCATAAGTTTTACTTTTAGTAATAGCTTTATCTAATTCCTTACTTTTTGAATAATTAGGATCAGTGATATTCAATTTTAAACTATTGCTTAAATCAAATTTTTCATCTTTTATGTCTAAATTATAGATGATTGACTGAACACTATCTAGTAAAATATCAAAATAATCATTCTTAGCTTCGTATTGAATCAAAACAAGTTTATCACCTTTTTTATAAATATCTACCATAACTTGTTCTTTGCGATTTTCATATAAAATTTTATATCCATCAAATTCATCTTTAGTTAGCTTATCCTGTGTTTTTGATAATAACTTATAATTAGGATTTTGTTTTTGCATGTTATATATTAATTCATCAATTAATTCATCCATAGTTGCATAACTATATTCATCTATTAAGCTACTTATTTGTATCGTTAATTTACTACCACTATTATGTTTTAAAATAATCAAATTATCTGATTTTTTATTAACTTTCCAGGTATTATCATAACTTAAATAATAATTAGTTTCATCTATTTCTTTTATTAAATTTCTTTTGTTAATAGGAAGTAACCAAAACAAAGTCATTCCTATTAATAAAATTATTAACGCTGTTATTATTGCAAATTTATATACTTTTATAATGTCTAATACTTTTTTCATCATAACTTCACCATCACTACTATTAAATAATCAAACTCATCCATTATAATTACTTGGTATTTATCATTTTGATATATTGCCTTTGAAGTATTATCCATTATTAACTTATAACCATCTTTTAATAACTGTTCTTTAAAATTAATAGACAATTGCATACTATTTATATATTTTGTTATACCATTTTTATATCTTAAACTTACAATACCATCTTTATAACTTGCTTTAACTAGTTCTAAATTAATTGTTTTTTCAATATTACCAATTTTTGAATATTCTTTCCACTTATTCTTAGGAATATTGTTAATAATACTTTCATCGTTATATTTGGTATAATAATATTTTTCTTTCAATTCATCAAAAGAAATACATTTTATATCCTTAAAATTAATATTTGAAAATTTATTTTGAATTTCCTTTAAAACCTCTGAATTTATTGCAATAGATACACTAGCATTTGTAGATTTAGATGTATTTATCCCTACTACTTCTCCATTTTGATTTAAAAGTGGGCTTCCTTCATCTTGATTTAATAATGGAATTGAAGTTTGAATATAATCATCATTAGAAATTACTATACCTGTTTGTACCATTGCACCTGCACTAGATTTACTACTAATTGTTATTACAGGATCTTCTGTTTTTAACAATTTCGAATCACCTATTTTTGCAACAGGTGTATCTGATTTTTTGAGCTTAATAACAACTACATCAGTCTCTGGATTAGCCGTTACTATACCATCAACTTCATACGTATTTAAATTACTATCCTTAACTGTTATATATTGAGCATCTATTAATGATTTTTCTATGAAATTCCATGTAGTTACAATCATTCCATCATTAATAAAGAACCCATTAGCAGAACTAACAACCATATTATTGTAATAACTATTTAAATATACAATATTATTGATGTTTGAATTATAAACATTATTTAGTTCTTCTTGAGTCATACTTTCTAATTTTTCAAAACTATATACCGTACCTAATTTTGACTCATAAGATGGAGCGATTGCCATTGTTTCTTTTGTTTCGGTTGATTCTATTTCACTAAAATAATCACTTACTTCATCAGTAGATTCGCCATATAAATAATATAATTTCCATTCATCATTTAATTTTTTATAATAATAATACATTACATAATTTGTCTCAATATAATCATATTTCATAGGATCTTCTTTACTTTGTTCTTTAATTTTTACATTTGGTAGGGTAATAGAACTTATTATAATGTCATCATTAAATGTTACTCTAATATCACCATACGAATTGTAAAGTAATCCCATTTCATTTGCTTGATTAAATATTTGTGGTATAGCTAATCCTGATACTAAATCATCTTTATATTCTTGACTAGAAGTATCTAATCCAAAAGGATTTTTGTCATCTTTTGGAACTTCAGGAACTTTTGGATTATATCTTAGATCGAACCAATCTTTATGTCTTTTATAATAATTTTCACTTGTTTCATCTGTATTATTAAATCCACCAAATAATAAATAAGTTGTCTTTTTTGTAAGTTTTTTTATTTCTTCTTCAAGTTCTTTATTTTCACTTGATATAGAATAAGTTAAATTATAATTTTTATTAAAGTTATCAACCACTTTTGCTTTCTTACTATTAGAGGTAAATGATAATTTAGATGTATCAAAATTAAAATTATTAGATAAAGCATATACAGTGACTGTACTTATAGATATTAAAATTATTAATATAAATATTTGTTTTTTCATACCAATCACCTACCTTCCAATTTTGCCTTTAAAACCGATACAATATATTTGCTTGCATCACTAGCATTATCACCATTTAAATAAACATCATGAAAGGATTCGGCTATTGTTTCATCATAAATATATTCACCACTATTATTTTTGGCAAGAGCATAATTAGATATCGTTTGTCGCCACTCATCTAAACTCATTGATGTATTAACATCTTTTTTATACTTATCAAACGCTTCATTAATCATTGTTAGTGAATAATTTCCTTTTCCAAAATCATCATATAATTTATAAAAAGTATTAATATTACTATTATCAACTAATAATATAGAATTTAATTCATAGTGTTTCATCATAGCAAGAAACGATAAATAATGCCCTAATTCATGAGCAACTGGTGAGTATATCGTAGAATTTTTTGGAAAATGTCCTGAGTTAGATCCCTCACTAACAGATGATTGTAATCTTTCTTTATTTAAAAAGTACGATGTATTTAATAATACTTGAGTTTTAATTACCCAAGGATAAGTAGAAGCAGTATCCGCAGTTGCAAAATTAAACACTGGCATAAAAGCTGCTATATAGTTATCACTCATAGAAACATTGACTAAAGTCAAATTAGTTATATATCCTCTAACACTAGGATATTCTTCGTAAATTTTTTTAAATACATTACCTAATTCTTTAGCAAAATCAACATCCATTTCACATAAATTAACTGCTGTAATACCATAGTTATTAATAATTTGATCTTCTACTTTTCTTATTTCTGAAGGACAATTATCTTTTTGAGAGACTGAATCCTTTTCAATTAATGAAAAGGCATCTTTATCATTTGAAATTTTAACACCAGAATAAGTATTATCATAAACTATTGCTGTACTATACTTACCCTTTTTTGTAGATGTGTTAGAAGTCTTTGCTATTTCATTATTTGACTTATTTGGATTAGTATCAAAATAATATTTTCCTTGATTTTTCACAATAACAAAAGTTATTAAAAATACCAATAATAATCCTACCCCAACACCAATCAAAATCATTTTATTATTTTTATTATTTATGGAACGATTATAATTTTCTATAGGCACAACCTGATTAGAATTAAAAGTATTTTGACTTTGTTGTTCATTTATTGGATTACCACATTTGTTGCAAAATTTTGAATTTGCATCTACTAAATTACCACACTTTGGGCACACCATAAGAACCACCTCTATTCTTATAAAAAGATTATAACATACATTTTAATTTTTAACATTAAAATTAAGAATATTTATTATAAGAAAATAGAGTTAATAATTATGTATACTTATTATTTTATTTTCGTCTTAGTTTTAACTAGAATTGACTGATAATTATCATCAATTCTATTTTTATAAAAATTCTTATTTTTACGTATCTCTGTTAATAATGAATTAGTAAATTTAGACTTATTAGGAGTCTTTTCTACCATTTTTAAATAGCTATCTCCAACCTGATAATTCCCTAATGTATACCATTCTCTAGCAAAAATTAGTGTCACTATGTTTTTCTGTTCTTCAGTTAAATTTAATCTTTCGCAAGCTTCATTTAAATTAATACCATTAGAAACTAACTCAATAATATCAGAAATATTATTTATACCATAATATTGATCAACTGGTTTATTAAATTCTTCCATAAAATTATCATAAATTTCATATTCTTCTAGACATTCTTTACTTATATAACTAATTTGTTTAGAAAAATCATACTTAGTTTCTAATCCCTTATTTAAAGCTGTTGCTACTGTAAGATAATCAAGTGCAGTTGCAAAATCCTCTTTTTCTAGATAAGCTAACCCAAGATTAGCAAATATAAATACCTTAGGATTTTTCTCCCAATTTTTTAATATTTTTCGGTAGTTATTAATACAATCATCATAATCTCTATTTTGAAATGATTGGTAAGCTAATTTTAATAACTTAGACATATCAATTTTTTCTACTGGATCTAATTTATTTTTTAATACTATTCTCTTAACCTGTTCAAATTCAATTTCAAAATAAGTTAAATTAGGTGTTTTTTCTACCATTTTACCTATAGCTGTAGTTTCTGGTACTGTTAGTGGTTTTAAAATTGATATACCTTTATCATAAACTCTAGTTAAATTAGCACTAAGTAATTGTTCCATCTCACTATCAATAGCTATTGCTTGAGTTAACAATAAGTTTATCAAATATTCAGATATATTAAAATGATTTTTATCTGCACAGTTTAATAATTGACTTTTAGCTTGAGTAAACTTTTGATTAAAAATAGATATTCTCATATTATTATGGATACGTGTATTATTATATCGTTTATCCCATGGATAAACTAGTAAATCATCACTTTTTAAATTTTTCACAATATTAATATATTTATCTGGTAAAGAAGTAATAAAATTTAATAAATATAAATATAAATTGTAATTTGAGCTATAAAAACGATTATTATTATTTTCATATAAAATATCAAAATATTTTAAAGCACTTTCATAATTTTCATTCTGAATATTAATTAAAAATAATTGAAAAATAGCATAATAATCTTTAGGATTAATTTCCACACATTTTTCAAAAATAGTAACAGCTTTATCTTTATCATCATTTATATATTTTTTCCCATACAAAAATAAACCTTTAGTTTTTTTTAAAGAATAATCATTATCATTTTCTAATAGTATTCCTCTCTTAACTAATTCAGTTAATTCCTCCTCTTTAAAGCCATAACTAATTAATTCTTGTTTTGTTAATACTACATTATCAGATACGGCCTCATAAATTTTTTCTAGTTTTTTTTCATCTATCACATTAATCACCTATCATTTGTTAATTATTTTAATCTTTTAAAACACCTTTTTATGATAAACTATCCCATTTAAAAAATCAACCATTAGTTGATTCTTTATCATTTAATTTAACACTGACCAATTTAGAAACTCCAGATTCTTGCATTGTAATACCATATAAAACATCGGCAAATTCCATAGTTTTCTTTTTATGGGTTATAATTAAAAATTGAGTTTTATCTTTATAATTATATAGATATTTACCAAAAGATTCAACGTTGGCTTCATCTAAGGCAGCTTCTACTTCATCAAATAAACAAAATGGTACAGTTTTAACATTCAAAATAGAAAATAATAAACTGATGGCAGTAAAAGTTTTTTCTCCTCCAGATAATAAATTAATAGTAGTTAATTTTTTACCAGGAGGACTTGCGACTATTTCAATTCCAGTTGTTAATAAATCATCAGGATTAGTTAATTTTAAATCTGCATTACCACCATTAAATAATTCTCTAAAAACCTGCTTAAACTCACACCTTACTTTTTCAAAAGTTGTTTCAAACTCCTCAATCATTACTTCATCCATTTCATTCATTATTTCTAATAAAGTATCTTCGGCAGTAAGTAAATCTTCCTTTTGTTTAGTAAGAAAGTCATATCTAGTATTAACTCTTTCAAATTCATCAATGGCAGCTAAATTAACCATACCTATTCTTTTGATATTAGACCTATAAGTATTAACTTTTAAACGAGCTTCTTCGACTTCGATATCTAAAAAGTACTCTTTTCTAGCTCTTTCATAAGTAAGAGAATAATCTTCATTTAATGTAGTTAACATATTATCTAATTTAACATCATTACGTGTTATATCTATTTCTAATTGTCTAGATTCTTTCTCTAATTTTTTTAAATTAAAGTTTTTTTGTTTATCATCAACCATTCTCATCTCAATTTTTTCTTTTAAATCTTCTATCTTATTAGATAGGTTCTTTTGCCTCAACAGTAGTTCTTCTTTTAAAGCATTTTGTTCATGATATTGATTGATTAAACTTTCCTCCATCTCGCTTAAATTGTTAGCTTCTAATCCCTTAAAACTAGAAATTTCTCTATTTAAATCTTCTAATTCTTTATCTAAATTATCTAATTCTTGTTGCTTACTATTAATTAAATCTTTAATAATAACCTGTTGATTTGCTAATTGTAAATAAGTTTCATTTAACCTACTCATTTCTGTATCAATTTGTGTAATTTTATTAGTAATAGCTTGTAAATTAATTTCAGTTTCTTTTTTATTTGACTGAGTAGTAATTAATTCTTGTTTTAAAGATACAATACTTTTACTTTGGTAAGAACTACCTCCAGACATAGAGCCACCAACATGAATCACATCACCCGCTAAAGTAACTATCTTATAACGATGAGAGATTAATTTGCTTAATCTAATCGCAGCATTAATATCTGTTGCTACTAAAGTAGTACCTAATTGATTACTAATAATATTTTTATATTTATTATCATAATCAACTAGTTCTGATAAAACAGCTATAAAGTCAGTACTATTTTTAACTTTAGCTAAAGCCTCATTATCAACATATCGAGGTTTTATAACAGTTAAAGGAAAGAAAGTAGCTCTACCTAGATGATTATCTTTTAAATAATTAATCGCATCTTTAGCCGCATCTTCATTTTCAGTGATAATAAAATTTTTACTTGAAGCAATAGCTACTTCTAAAGCTTTGATATAATTATCTTCAATATTAATAATATTTCCAAGAGTATTATGAATTCCTATCAACTCAGAATTATTTAAGATATTTTTAACACTACTAGGAAGGTTACCTCCTTGATCAATTTCTAACATAAGAGAATCAATTCGATGATTAAGATTAATTAAATTTTTGTCTAATCTAGAATATTCATTATGTTCCATAAGTTTTTCTTTTTTAAGAGTATCTAGCCTATTTTTAGAATTATCTATATCTTTATTAATTGTATCTAGGTTTTTTCTTTCCGTTTCTAAAGAAGTATCAATTAACTTTTTACTTTTTTCTATATTACCCTTTTTATCTAATAAATCACGAATTTTTTGAGTAATATCCGTACTACTAGTATTAGCTCGCTCTTTTAGTAGATTCTTTTCACCATTGATACGCTCTACCAAAGAAGCTACAGAAACTAATTGAGTATTAATAGCTACTAATTCTTGTTCATATTTTTCTAAATTGTTATTATCTTCAATAGCTTTTGCATCACTAGTTGAAAATTCATTAGTTACCACCATTATTTCCTTTTCTAGTTGTTCTTTTCTTTCTTTTGCTTTTTCAACTTCATTAGATAATCGTTCTATGTCATAAGCTAAAAGGGCTACTTCATATTTGTCTAGACCTTCCTTATTTTCTAGATATTCCTTGGCTTTTTCACTTTGCTCCTTTAAAGGAGTTAATTGTATCTCTAGTTCACTAATAATATCATTTACTCTATCCAAATTATTATGAGTACGATCAAGTTTATGAAGTGCCTCTTCTTTTCTTTTTTTGTATTTTAAAATACCCGCAGCTTCTTCAAAAATGAGACGTCGTTCTAACGGAGAACTACTAAGAATTCTTTCTACTTCACCTTGTGAAATAATATTAAAAGACTCTTTTCCAACTCCACTATCTAAAAGTAGATTGGTTATATCTTTTAATCGACATTTTTCGTTATTCAAAAAGTATTCATTTTCTCCACTACGATATACCCTTCTTTTAATAGAAATTTCTGTATAAGGAATATTTAAGTAATGATCAGTATTATCAAAAATTAATTCAACCCAAGCTACATTTAAGGGATTTCTACTCTTACTACCAGAAAAAATAACTTCACTCATAGATCCTTCACCACGTAGTGATTTAACTGATTGTTCTCCTAAAACCCATCTTACTGCATCAACAACATTACTTTTACCACTTCCATTAGGTCCTACAATACAAGTTATTTTATTTTCCAGTTTTATATTAATTTTATCTGCAAAAGATTTAAAACCACTTGCGACTATTTCCTTTAAATACATCTAATCATCACCCTATCTACTTCACTTATTATACTATAAATTATTATTTGATTCAATAAAAATAGAAAGTATTCTAAGTGATAAGAATTTGCATTATACAATATCTCTTACGTCATACTAAAAAAGAAATATTTCTTCATATTTCTTCTAAATCTTTTATATCTATACCAGTAATATTTTTAATTTCTTCTTTTGGATAATTTTGTTTCATCATTTCTTTAACTATTTCTTCAATGCCTTCTTTTTTCCCCTGTTTATGGCCTTCTTTTTTTCCTTGTTCTAAGCCTTTTTCTAAACCTTGTTTAACACCTAATTCATAACCTTCACTTCTAATTGAGTTTTCTATCTTTCTATTATCTTCTTCTGCACTCATATATTCTCTAAACTCCGGGTTTTCATTTACTCTTTCTATTTC
>CANQZM010000001.1 GCA_947628345.1 uncultured Bacilli bacterium | reverse complement strand
ATGTTAGTAAAATAAATGAAATTAAAAATAATAATTTGAGTTCCGGTAAAATCTAGAAGGAAGAGAAAAAGATTGAACGTTCTTTATTTAATAGATATAAACTTTAAATTATTTAAATAATTTTTTGAATTAGCAGTAAAGAGGTATACTTATTTACATACCTTTTTTAATATCTAAATATAGAAAGAGAAAGATGATATAATTAATTAAGGAATATTTAGAAGTCAATCAAAAATGACTATCAATGATTTAGTACAAATTGGATTATATAATAAAATGGCAAAGTATGTTAATGTTTTTAAATTTAAAGTAAAAGATTATGAAAATGTATCACAATGAAAGAATTCGATAATGAAACACTAAAACGAAAACGATAAAATGTTAAAATTATTTTAGTACAAAAATAAAATAATTAATTAACCTAAATGTGGATCTTTTAATTTTACTAATATTAGTGATATAAATAGCAATGTGTATAAGGAGAAAGTGAATTATGAATAAATTTAAAGAAATAAGACCTATTGTTCTTGGCATAGTAAAAAAAGAAAATAAAATATTAGTTAGTGAAGGATATGACAAAGTAAAAGATGAAGTATTTTATAGATGTATAGGAGGAGCTATTGAAGAGAGGAAAATAAATGATAAAAAGGTATAAATCAAATGAAATTGAAGAAATGGCTCAGATACTTAAAAACGACGGAGTTATCAGTGTTCCAACAGATACTATTTTTGGAATATGTGCTAGAATGAATTCTAAAATAGCATATTATAAACTAATTGAAGTAAAAAAACGCTCTGCAAATAAACCTTTTCCTGTTATGTGTGCAAATGAGGAGCAGATAAAAAGTATAGCAATTGTAAATGAAACGGCAGAAAAAATAATTAAGGCATTTATGCCTGGTCCAATTACTCTGGTTTTAAAGAAAAATAATATTTTGCCAGAATATGTTACAAATGGTAAAGCAACAATTGCTGTAAGAATGGCTACATCAGATTCAATAAAAGAATTGATTAAAAAAACAGAAAGTCCAATATTTATGACAAGTGCTAATAAAAGTGGAAGCCCTGAATGTACCAATTTAGATGAAATAGAAAAATCGTGCCCTCTTTTAGATGGAATTATGGAAGGAAAAGTTTCTTTTTCAATGGCAAGTACGATTGTGGATTGTACTTCTGAAGAAGTCAAAATTTTAAGAGTAGGTCCAATTTCACTAGAACAGATTAAGAAAGTTATAGACAAATAGTAATTATTCAAGTAATAAGGAACTAATGATTATTCCTGATGCAGTTCATATTTATTTATATGATAATATAGATATAATTCAATTTTATAAAATTTAAAAGTTTGGAAGGTGATGAATAATGAAAAAACAAACAGCAGGTAGAGATAGGTTAGGTAATATTGCACCTAAATTTGCAGAGTTAAATGATGATGTATTATTTGGGGAGGTATGGTCAAGAGAAGATAAATTATCAGCAAGGGACAGAAGTTTAATTACTATATCAGCATTATTTGCACAAGGATTATTTCCACAATTAAAAAGCCATCTTGCAATCGGAAAAGAACATGGACTTACAAAAGAAGAAGTTGTTGAAGTAGTAACGCAACTTGCATTTTACTCTGGATGGCCTAAGGCTTGGAGTACCTTTCCTTTAATAGAAGAAGTTTATGGGAGTGAAGATAACAATGAAAAGGCAAGAATTTGATAAATTAAATGTCTTTGGATTAGGACAACCAAATGATGCTTTTGCTGAATATTTTAGTGGACAAAGCTATATTAATATGTTAGCTAAAACATATAACGGAATTAGTTTTGCCAACGTAACTTTTGAACCCTCTTGTAGAAATAATTGGCATATTCATAAAGCCAAATCTGGTGGAGGACAAGTATTAATTTGCACAGCTGGATTCGGATATTATCAGGAAGAAGGGAAAGATGTACAAAAACTATCTCCAGGAGATATTGTAGTAATTCCTGCAAATGTTAAACATTGGCATGGAGCAAGAAAAGACTCTTGGTTTAGTCATATTGCAGTAGAAGTACCAGGTGAAGAAACGGAGAATGTTTGGTTAGAATCAGTTACAGATGAAGAATATAATAAATTAGATTAATTAGGAAACTGAAAAACAGACCAGTTACATGGTTTGTTTTTTCTTGCGTCTAATAAAATATTTTAAAATAACGAAAAAGCATTGACGAACAAATGTTTTTATATTAAAATAATAACTAATTTATATTCTGGTGATAATGTCATAACATATTTAAAATTTTACATAGTAAGAGAAGAATATTTGACAAATGACAAAACCAGTTAATAAATATGATAAATCAAAAGAAAGGAAACAATAAAAATGAAAAATGAAATTATATTATTTGAAAATCAAAATGTTAAATTGGAAGTCAATATGAAAGATGAAACTGTATGGCTTAATAGAGAACAATTAGCAAAATTATATGATAGAGATATAAAAACAATTGGTAAACATATTAATAATGCTTTAAAAGAAGAATTAGATGATTCAAGTGTCGCAAAATTTGCGACAGTTCAAAAAGAAGGTAATAGAAATGTTAAAAGAAATATTGATTACTATAACCTTGATATGATTATAAGTGTTGGTTATCGTGTAAAATCTAAAAACGGTGTTATTTTTAGAAAATGGGCAAATAACGTATTAAAAGATTATATGATTAATGGTTATGCTGTTAATCAGAAAAGATTAGAATATCTTGAAAAAACGATTAAGTTAATAGATATTGCAGGTAGAATAGATACTGAATTAAAAGGAACAGAAGCTCAAGAAATAATTAAAGTAATAAATAATTACTCAAATGCTTTAAATTTACTTGACGATTATGATCATAAAAAAATATCTAAACCAAATGGAACTAAAAATAATAAAAAAATCACCTATGAAGATTGTAAGAATATAGTTAGTCAACTCAAATTTGGAAATGATAGTGATTTATTTGCTCTTGAAAGAAATGAAGGTTTAAAATCTATAATAGGTGATATCTATCAATCTTTTGATGGAAAAGACTTGTATCCTACTATTCAAGAAAAAGCAGCTAATTTCTTATATTTAATAACTAAGAATCATATTTTTATTGATGGAAACAAAAGAATAGCAGCCACGTTATTTATATATTTCTTAAAATTCTATAATATTTTGTATAGTGAAAAAGGACAAATTATTGATAACAATACACTTGTTGCAATTACGTTACTCATTGCACAATCTAACCCTAAAGAAAAAGATATCCTAATTGATTTAGTAATGAACTTCTTAGTTTCAAAATAAATTTGATAAAATACCATCCTATCAAGAAAACGGAAAGCCAGTACAAAAATTATCTCTAGGTGATATTGTAATAATTTCTTCAAATGTTAAACATTGGTATGGTACTCAATTTTTGGTTTAGTCATATTGCCGAAAAAGTACCAGGTGTAGAAACTTCAAACGAGTGGTTAGAACCAGTTACAGATGAAGAATATAATAAATTAGATCAGAAAAAATTTAAAAATTTACAAACAAATTATTTATGTAGTTTGCTTTTTTGTATTAAATTTAAAATAATTTAAAGAATATATTGTCAAACAAATGTTCTTATTATATAATATTTTTATCAAGGAGGTTTTGAATGAATCAAGATAAAATGCATTTAATCAACAAAGTATTTAATAATGAAAAAATTAGAACCGTGTGGGATAAGAAAGAAGAAAAATATTATATTAGTGTAGTTGATATTGTAAGAGTTCTAACTGATAGTAAAAATCCTAGACACTACTGGAATGTATTAAAAGGTCGACTAAAAGATGAGGGAAATGAAACGGTCACAAATTGTGACCAGTTGAAACTTAAAGCTCAGGATGGCAAATATCGTTTAACTGATGTAGTTGATATTGAAAATATGTTTAGAATAATTGAATCTATTCCGAGTAAAAATGCAGAACCTATAAAACAATGGTTAGCGAAATTAGGTAGTGAAAGAATTGATGAAATATTTGATCCATCAATCGCAGCACAAAGGGCAATTGATTTATATAGAGCCAAAGGTTATGAAGAAAAATGGATTACTAAAAGAATGCAAAGTATTCAAGATAGAAAAGAACTTACTGATGTATGGAAAGAAAATGGCATTACTGAAAGTAAAGAATTTGCAATTTTAACAAATGAAATATATAAAACTTGGTCTGGAATGACTGCAAAACAATATAAGGAGTACAAAGGTCTTCGTAAAGAGGCCCTTCGAGATAACATGGATAATATAGAAGTATCTCTAACTGATATAAGTGAAGAAGTAACAAAGAGACTAGCAAAGAAAACGAAACCTAAAGGATTAAAAGAAAATATAAAAGTTGCTCATGCAGGTGGACAAGTTGCTAAAAACACAAGAGATGAAATTGAAAGTCTACTTGGAGAATCAGTTATTACCAATCAAAACAAATTAAACTATCAATATATAGATGAAAAAGAAAAAATAGAAAATAAAAAATAGATTTGCTAAAATATTAGCCTCCTATCAGGAGGAAAGAAAATATGTACAAAAACTATCTCCAGGAGATGTTGTAGTAATACCTGCAAATGAGAAACATTTTCATGGAGCAAGAAAAATTTTTGGTTTAGCCATATTGCAGTAGAAATACCTGGTGAAGATATAGAGAATGTTTGGTTAGAACCAGTAAGTGATGAAGAATATGATAAGTTATAGGAGGAGAGTAATATGCTTAATGAGTATTTAGAGTTTGCTAAAGAAATTGCCTTATGTGCAGGAAAAATAATGTTGGAATATTATAATGATAATATGGATTTAAACTATAAAGAAGATAAAACTGTTGTTACACTTGTAGATAAGAAAATAAATAGTTACCTAATTGAAAAAGTAAAAGAAAAATATAAGGATCATTCAGTCAATGGTGAAGAAGAGAGTTATAAAAAAGATTCAGAGTATGTATGGGTATGTGATCCCTTAGATGGAACAGGTATGTATGTTAATCATATTCCAGTATTTGTATTTTCCTTAGCTTTAGTTCATAATGGTGAGCCTATTGTTGGAGTAGTATATAATGCAAATGAAGATAAAATGTACTCTGCAATAAAAGGAGAGGGTGCTTATTGCAATAATGTTAGAATTCACGTAAATGATAAAAGCTTAGGTGATTTAGGGTATAGAACTAATATTGAAATATTTAATAACGATATAATCGATGAGGTATCTCTACTAAAGGAATTAAAATCTTCTTCAACGATTTCATCCATTGGAAGTGTTGCAAGAAGTTGTATGGCTATTGCAACAGGAGATTTTTCATGTGATATATTTCCAGGAACTAGTCATGGTAATTGCGATTTAGCGGCATCTTATCTTATTGTTACAGAAGCAGGTGGTAAAGTGACAAATATATATGGTGAACAACAGCGATATGATAGTGATATAAAAGGAGCTATTATTACAAATGGAATATCACATTCAAAAATATTACAAAAAGTGGAAAAGTATATAAAACATTAGCATGGAGTAAGAAAAGACTTTTGGTTTAGTCATATTGCAGTAGAAGTCCTGGTTAAGATACAGGGAATTTTTGGTTAAAACCTGTAAGTGATGAAGAATACAATAAATTTGAGTTAAACCAGTAAATTGCTTTAAATATTAAAAAGATATTTAGTAAAATAAAGTATTTATTTCTGCCACTGGTATTAAGATTATGAGATTAATGATATAATTAATTAAGGGAGTTGATACAATGAATGAATTAGATATAAAAGTAAATGAATTTGTTAATAACGAATTACTAAACTTTAATAACATTCAAACAAATAAACTTGAAGGCAAAGATATTAAAGATAAAATACTTAATAGATTATTTTCAAGAAAATGGTCTAGGAAAGCACAATATGAAGATGCAAAGAAGTATACTGAAGAAAAAGTAGATATTATATTAAACAACAACCTAAATTTCTTATTTTGCTTTTGTTTTGGAGGATACAAGCATTTTTGGTCTCCAACATATCCTGAACCTGATTGGGCGGAAATATTTACTATAAAATATTTAATGGAATATGTTTTGCCAATTGCTGAATCTCAAGAAAAAAGAACTCAAATAGAGTTTGAATCAGAAGAAGTAGCATTAACTTACATGAATAATACACCACAAGAAGGTATGGATAAATATAATAAAGTGTTTAAACAATTAATCGATTTTGTAAATAATAAAACAAAATATCCTATAGATTTAAGCGTTGTTTTGGCTAGAGATTTTTATGATAGAGAAGAATTATTAACAAAAATGTATGATTATTTACCTGAAGTTCAAGAAAGATTTAATACCTTATCTGATGAAGAAAAAGAAATTAGATTAAAGAGAGCTGAAACCAATATTATGTGGAATGGTAAAGAAGATTTAACTAATATATCTGATGAAGAAAGAAGTAAATATATATATAATTCAAGAACTCTTAATGAAGCGTTTTTGGATATCGACTACGAATTAAGAGGAAAAGAGTATTTCGAGCAAGATAATTTGATTCCTTTACTTGGCTCATTCGGTTTAGGAGCAGGTGGAGAACTATGGTTACATTTAGCTTCTAACTCCTCATCTATGGTTGATTTTTGGGCTGGTATGGGAATTTTAGAGATTAGAGATGATAAGATAATCGAAAAAACAATATCAAAGAAACAATTTGATCAAATTAAAGATAAATTAATTAAGGTTAAACTAGATAATGAATTATGCCAAATTAGCGATAATTATTCTTGGATATATGTATATGAAGGAAAATTACCATTCTAAAAGAAGTTTATAGTATACTAAAGAATATAGGAATAGATATTTTTAGAAAAAAATTTTTATAAGCAGACTATTTATGTTTGCTTTTTTGTATTAAATTTAAAATAATTTAAAGAATATATTGTCAAACAAATGTTCTTATTATATAATGCCATTATTAAGGAGGATTTATATGAATCAAAACAAATTAGAAACAATCTCAAATCTATTTGATGGTAAAGAAATCAGAAGTGTTTGGGATAGTGAAAAAGAAGAATATTATTTTAGCGTAGTAGATGTAATAAGTGATTTAACTGAAAGTAACAATCCAAGAAATTATTGGAATATGTTAAAGAAAAGAATGACTGAAGAAGAACAGAGTGAGTTGTCCACAAAATGTGTACAACTGAAAATGAAATCTAAAAAAGATGGAAAAAGTTATTCTACTGACACATTAGATACTAAAGGAATATTAAGACTTATAGAATCTGTTCCTTCGCCTAAAGCTGAGCCTTTTAAACTTTGGCTTGCAAATTTAGGTAGTGAAAGAATCGATGAGGTATTTGATCCTGAAATTGCTATTAAAAGAGCAATTAATTATTACCGGAAAAGGGGATATTCTGATAAATGGATTGAAGCTAGATTAAAAGGTATATTAGACAGAAATAAATTAACTGATATATGGAAAGAGGGAGGTGTTTCAAAAGATTATGAATATGGAATTCTAACTAATGAGATATATAAAGAATGGTCGGGTATGAAAACAGGTGAATATAAATCATATAAAGGTATAAGAAAAGAATCATTAAGAGATAACATGTCTGATATAGAAATTGTTCTTACTGATTTAGGAGAAATTGCTACTCGTGAACTTGCTAAGGAGCATAAGCCTTATGGTTTAGAACAAAATAAAGTTATTGCTAAAATGGGAGGTAATGTTTCTAAAGTGGCAAGAGATAATTTAGAGCAAAAACTTGGTAAAACAGTAATTAGTAATCAAAATAATCTTAACTATCAATATTTAGAGAAAAAAGAAAAATTGGAAAATAAAAAATAGTTTTGTAGTAAATCAAAAAGTAATAAAAATTAAAAGTTGGTTTCATTTTAACCAACTTTTAACTTTATCTTCTTATATGTTGTTCAATTTTATCAATTATAAAATACATTAAATAAGAAATAATACCTAATATAACAACAGAAGTAATAACAAGATCAATATTAAATACTTGAGAACCATACATTATCAGGTATCCTAATCCATTTTTAGATACTAATAGTTCTCCCATAATAACACCAATTAAACTCATAGAGATATTTATTTTTAAAGCATTTATAACAGTAACATAATTACTTGGTAAGACTACTTTAAAAAAGATTTGTCTTTTGGTGGCCTTTAATGATTTTAATAAAGTAATATAATTTTTATTAGTAGAAATAAACCCATTATAAATATTAATAATTGTAATAAAAGTATTAATTAATAAAGCCATAAATATTATAGAGTTAATACTAGCTCCAACCCATATAATTATTAAAGGACCTAAAGCAACTTTTGGTAAAGAATTTAATATTGTTAAATATGGATCTATTATTTTTGATAAAATTTTATTACTCCATAAAATGGTTGCAATTATAAGACCAAAAATAGAAGCAATTCCAAAACTAATTAATACCTCATATAAAGTAATTCCAATGTGTTTAAATAAACTACCATCTTTAAATAAATCAATAGTGGTTTTTATAGCATTAGTAGGACTAGAAGATAAGAAAGTATTAATAATATGATATCTAGATAGTAACTCCCAACCTATTAAAAAGGTCACAATTATTAATAATCTAAAGATAAAGATAATGATTTTTTCTCGACGCTGTCTTTTTAAATACTTTTTATGTTCTTCACTAAATGTGGACATCTAAATCCCTCCAAATAGTATCATAGTAAGTAGAAAATTCTTTACATTTTCTATTATTTATAGGAGTTGATTTATCTGTTAGATTAATTTCATATATACTTTTTACTTTAGATGGTCGCTTTGTTAAAACAATGACCCTATCTGACATACTAATAGCCTCTGCAATATCATGAGTTACCATAATAGCGGTTTTACCTTCATTTTTAATAATTTTATAAATATCATCACTAATAGCAAGACGGGATTGATAATCTAGAGCAGACATAGGTTCATCTAAAAGTAAAATATCTGGTTTGATGGCTAAAGTTCTGATTAAAGCAACTCTTTGAATGTTATGAAGACACAAATCTTAACTATTAATTGAGTAAGATTATTTAAAATTCCATTTTATTTGAATATCTCTACTATTTAATTTTTTATTTAACTTTCCAATATAGATTTTATCAATAAATTCATCTACAATAACTTTATTTAAACTATTAAGATTTTTATATTTACTAAATTTTTTCTTAGTCTTTTTTACATTTTCTTTTTTTTTTATATAATAAGAAATTTCACTTTCAATAGATTTAAGATTATCTTTATAAATATCATTATCTTTATTGTAATCCTTTATTAAGTCTTTGAATTGTTCAACTGTAATAATACCATTTACTTTATCTTCATAAAGTTTTTTTAGATATTTTTTTATTTTTGCAATGCTATTACTGACTTCTTCTCTTTGTTTTTTTAAGGCTTTTATTTTATCAGTGAATTTATTATTTTTATTTAGTTTATCTAAATCTTCTAATTTTTCTTCATTATAATATTTACAAATTTTTTTATTGATTTCATTTAAAATTATATTTTCTAATTTATCATATCTAATTGATTGTTTATTAATACAGTCATTATAACCATCACGATTATTTGAGCATTGTAAATATTCGTGTTTTGAAGAATTCTTTTTTCTCATATATTGATTACATTCAAGACAAAATACTTTTCCAGAAAAAATATGAGCAAGACCTGTTTGTTTTATAGGTTTAGTTCTTTCTTTTATAGCTATTTGAACTTTATTAAATGTATCTTCATCTATGATTGCTTCATGCGTGTTTTCTATTCTTATCCATTCACTTTTATCTTTGCTTTTAATCTTATGATTTTTATAACTAACAGTAGTTCTTTTTCCTTGGATTAAATGTCCTAAATAAACTTCATTAGTTAATATTGTTTTAATAGCATTTGCACTCCATTTTATTTCTTCTCTAGGTCTATTACTAATAATATTTAATTTAATACCTTTTTGATATTTATATAGAGATGGAGAAGGTATATTTTTATTATTTAAATACTTTGCTATAGCTGTAAAACCCATTCCCATTAAATATAGATTGAAAATCTCTTTTACTATTTCTGCAGCTACAGAATCAACTACTAATTTATTATTATCAAAATTTGGTACCTCGTAGCCAAATGAAGCAAAGGGAGAAATAAATTCTCCGTGTTCCATTTTGGTTTTAAAAGCACTACGAATATTGTTAGATACATCTTCTAAATACCATTCATTTACTAGGCCATTAATTTGTCTTGATTTTTTATTACCAATATTAGCTGTATCAGCATTATCAGAAAAACTTATAAATCTTACTCCCCATTCGATAAATTTATTATGTAAATACTTTTCTATAATTTCCATATCTCTTGAAAATCTTGATTGACTCTTACATAAAATTACATCTATTTTACCATTTTCACAATCTCTTATAAGTCGTTCAAATTCTGGTCTATAAGTTCCTGCGCCTGATAAATCTTCATCACAATATTCATCTACTAGAAGAAATTCAGATCTTTTTTCTATTTCTCCTAGAAGTAGATTTCTTTGATTTTTAATTGATTCACTGTTATCCAATTTATTTTGTTTATCATTATCTTCATCAGATAGTCTTAAATAAATACCAACTCTTAATAATTTCTTTTTCATTTCATTCATTATTATCACCTTTACTTTTAAGGCAATAATTAATTTTTAAGTTAAATTTATAACCGATACCATTATACCAATTATTCATAAATATTAGCATTTAACTCCATAAATTCAATAATTTTATATAATTTATTATTAATTATTTCCTCTATTTTTTTATCGGTTAAATCTTTATCTATAATATCTATAATATTATATTTCATATAATCACCTTTCAAAAATATAAAATTAATATTCAGTATAGTATATTTTATAAATTTAAAGTAAAGAATATTAATTTTATTACTTATTGTAAAAAAAATAAAAAAAATTCAAAAAAAGTGTTGACAAATTGTTTTGTTATTAATATAATGTTAATAACAAGTGAGAAAACTTGTATAATTTTTAAAAAGTGTTATTAATAAATAGTTAATAACAAAAAGGGAGGATATTATGATAAAGAATTTACAATGTTATAATGGAATGTTAATCGTTGTAGATATGGTTAACGGTTTTGTAAAGAAAGGAGTTTTACATGATAATAAGATAGGTAACATAATACCTAGACAAATTGAATTAATTAAAGAATCCCACCAAAATGGAAACTTAATTGTATTTATTAAAGATACACACGAAAAGGATTCAATTGAACATAAAAGATTTCCAGCACCACATTGTGTTAGAGGTAGTGGGGAAGAACTAGTAGTTGATGAACTATCTGAATATTTGGGTTTAGATAATACAGTTTTAATTGAAAAGAATTCAACAAGTTTTATGGAAGCACCTGCTTTTAGAAAATTTGTAAGGGATGCCAATAATATTAAAAATGTTGATATAGTAGGTTGTTGTACAGATATATGCGTATTTAATGGAGCAATGGGACTTGCAAATTACTATGATCAAGTAAATAGAGATGTTAACATTAGAGTTCATCAAGATGCTGTTGCAACATATGCAGAAGATGTAAGGAAAAATTATATAGATGCAGCGTATTTACTTATGGAACAACAAGGAATAAAGTTAGTTAAAAAAAGATAATTTTTTTTAAAAGATGTTATTAATAAAATATTAAAAAGAAAAGGAGAGATTAATTATGGAAAATAAAACAATGATGACAGATTTTTATGAATTAACAATGGCTCAAGCATATTTTGATGCTGGAAAGAAGGAGGAAAAAGCATATTTTGATATCTTTTTCAGAACTAATCCATTTAATGGAGGATATACCATGACAGGAGGACTTGATGAGACAATAAAATATTTACAAAATTTTAAATTTACAGAAGATGATATAAACTTTCTTAGAACAACAGGTAGTTTTAGTGAAGAATTTTTAACTTATTTAAAAGATTTAAAATTTACAGGCGATGTTTATGCTATGCCAGATGGTACTGCAGCATTTCCAAATGAACCAGTTTTAACTGTAAAAGCTAATATGATAGAAGCTCAAATAATTGAAACAGCCTTACTTGCTAATTTTAATCATGGAGGTTTAGTAGTAACAAAAGCTAAAAGAGTAACTGCAGCTGCAAAAGATATTCCTGTAATGGAGTTTGGTGCAAGAAGAGCACGTGGAAGTGATTCTGCAGTAGAAGCTAGTAAAAATGCTTTTATTGGTGGCTGCAAAGGAACTAGTAATGTTTTAGCTGGTAAAAAATACGATATTCCTGTACTTGGTACTATGGCACATTCTTTTGTTCAGGAAGCAGATTATGAATATGAAGCATTTTTAGCATATGCCAAATCACATCCAGATAACTGTGTATTTTTGGTAGATACATATGATACTTTAAAAAGTGGTATTCCTAATGCTATTAGAGTAAGTCGTGAATATCTTGAACCTAGAGGATATAAATTAAAAGGAGTTAGAATAGATAGTGGTGATTTAGTATATTTATCAAAAGCTGCTAAACAAATGCTTGTAGATGCAGGCTATCATGATGCTACAATCTGTCTATCTAATGGCTTAGATGAATATTCAATTAATAATATGTTAAATAAAGGGGCAGTGATTGATTCAATAGGAGCAGGGGATAATATATCTGCTTCTAAAGAAAGATTAAATGGAGTTTATAAATTAGTAGCTATAGAAAAGGATGGAGAAAAA
This sequence comes from uncultured Bacilli bacterium, assembly GCA_947628345.1. Lineage (GTDB taxonomy): Bacteria > Bacillota_I > Bacilli_A > RF39 > UBA660 > UMGS995. The sequence goes on along the minus strand of CANQZM010000001.1, from coordinate 54,569 downwards.
ATACCTAAAATTAAAGTTAGTGGAGATACTGTAAAAACAACTAATCCAGGAGTTAAAAAAGTATATAGATTCTATGATAATGATAGTGGTAAAGTATTAGGAGATGTCATAGCCCGTGATGATGAAATAATTTCAAAAAAACAATATACGTTAGTATCTGATGTAGATCCTTGGAAAAAAACAACTATTGATGATTATATGCTAAGAGAATTACAAGTACCTATATTTATAAATGGAAAATTAGTTTATAATGAACCAACAATTAAAGAAAAACAAGCTTATTGCCAAGAAGAATATGAAACTTTAACTGATAGAATTACAGATATAGATAATCCTCATAAATACTATGTTGATTTATCAGAAGAAGAAAGAAAGTTAAAAGAATATATGTTATTTGAAGCAATGAGTAATGCGGCAACAACTGCAATGGAAAATAGCGGATATCAAAAGGTGAAAAAACCATGCGAAAAGAAAAATTAGAAGAGTTAAGAGATTACATTAACGAACTTAAAACTGTAGAAGTGATAAACTCATCTGATAAATCTACTTTTCTAAGTATTGAAAAAAAATATTATAAATTAAATAATGGAAAAGTAATCCCAAGAGAAAAATTACTAAAGAATGGTACTGATGGTAGTGCAGCTATCATCTTACCTGTTACTGTAGATAATAATACAATATTAGTTGTTCAACCGCGAGTTAACACTAAAGAAACCGTAGGAGTAGAACTTCCAGCAGGTTATATTGAACAAGCTGAGACTCCTGTTTTAGCAGCCATAAGAGAATTAACAGAGGAAACAGGTTATGTTCCAAAAAAAATGCAGTTTTTAGATAGTTATTATCAGGACCAAGGCTGTATGAGTGCTTATAATTATAGTTATTTGGCTCTAGATTGTAAAAGAGTAAAAAAACAAAATCTAGACAAAGATGAGTTTATTAAATATTTTGAATGTAGATATGAAGAAGCTTTAGAATTAGTAGAGTTAGGTTATATAAAAGACATTAATTCTAAATACACATTAGAAAAATCTAAACAATATTTTAAAATATAAAATAATTAGGAGGAGAGATTTATATGAAAGAATATGGATATATAAGAGTAGGTGCAGTTGTACCTGAGTTAAAAGTTGCTAATACAGAGTATAATACCAAAGAAATTATTAAACAGATAAAAAATGCTTATAAAAAAGATATAGATATAATTTCATTTCCAGAGTTATCTATAACTGGGTATACATGTGGCGATTTATTTTTACAAGATTTATTATTAGAAAAGTCACTTGAATGTCTAAAATTAATTTGTAGAGAAACTAAAGACTTAGATATTATTTCTATAGTTGGTGCACCTATTAGAGCAGAAAATCAAATATTTAATTGTGGTATTGTTATAACAAGAGGAAAAATAATTGGTATAGTTCCAAAAACATATATACCTAATTATTCAGAATTTTATGAAAAAAGATGGTTTGCTTCTAGTAATAATAAAAGAGAAAATTATATAGAAATAGATAAAGAAAAAATACCATTTACTACTAATATTATATTTGAAGATAAAGATAATAAAGCAATATCTTTTGCTATAGAAATATGTGAAGATTTATGGTGTAACTTTCCTCCTAGTAATAATCATACTTTAAATGGTGCAAGTATAATATTTAATTTATCTAGTAGTAATGAAATAGTAGGTAAATATGAATATCGTAAAAATCTAGTTAAAATGCAATCTGCCAAAACAATATCTGCATATATTTATACTTCTAGTGGAGTTAATGAATCTACTACAGATGTCTTATTTTCAGGTCATGCTATGATTGCAGAAAATGGTACAATTTTAAAAGAAAATAAAAGATTTGATTTTAATTCAAATATGATTTATGAAGATATTGATGTATTTAAAATTATGAATAATAGATATAAAGATATTAGTTATATGGGTGTTGTAACGGATTTAGATTATATAAGAGTTAGTATAGATATCAAAGATAATAAAAAAGATATAGTAAGAGAGTACAGCCCATATCCATTTGTTCCTAAAAACGATTTGAAAAGGAAAGAAAGATGTGAAGAAATATTTAATATTCAAGCATCTGCTTTAGCTAAAAGAATCAAATATACCGGTATGAATAAATGTGTTATAGGGGTATCTGGAGGACTTGATTCAACACTTGCTTTCTTAGTAATTGTAGAAGCTTTTAAAAAGTTAGGTATTGATAATAAAAATATTATTGCTATTACAATGCCAGGATTTGGTACTACTGATAGAACTTATACTAATGCCGTTAATTTTATAAAAAGTTATAATGTGACTTTAAAAGAAGTTAATATAAAAGAAGCCTGCCTAGTTCATTTTAAAGATATTGATCATGATGTTAATACTCATGATATTACATATGAAAACACTCAGGCAAGAGAAAGAACAAAAATATTAATGGATGTTGCAAATAAAGAAAATGCTTTAGTTATTGGTACTGGAGATTTGTCAGAGCTTGCTCTAGGATGGTGTACCTATAATGGAGATCATATGAGTATGTATGCAGTAAATACATCAATTCCTAAAACTTTAGTTAGATATCTAGTAGAATATGTTGCTCTAAATGAGAATAATGAATTAAGAAAAAATACAATTTTAGATATTTTAGCCACCCCTATATCTCCGGAATTATTGCCACCTGATAAAAACGGAAAAATAACCCAATTAACAGAAAATTCTGTAGGTCCTTATGTATTACATGATTTCTTTTTATATCACTTTTTAAGATATGGAGCTTCACCAAAGAAAATATACCTTATAGCTAAAAAGACCTTTAAAGATTATAGTGAAGATGAAATATTAAAATGGTTAAAATTCTTTATTAAGAGATTCTTTACTCAACAATTTAAAAGAAGTTGTATACCAGATGGAGTAAAAGTAGGCACTATTAGCCTATCACCTAGAGGAGATCTTAGAATGCCTAGTGATAGTGATTATACAGATTGGTTAAACGATATAAATAATTAAAATGGAGGTATAGTTATGAGAATCGGAATATTTGGTGGTTGTTTTAATCCTCCACATAAGATGCATAAAGATATAGCACTAAATTTAATAAAAAACAATTATATAGATAAAGTTATATATGTACCAACTGGCAATAAATATAAAAAGAATGATTTAATAGATGCTAAAATTAGATATGATATGATTGAAATTATGATAGAAGGATATGATAATTTAGAAATATCTGACTATGAGATTAAAAATAATTTAACTTATACTTATCAAACCCTAAATTATTTTAAAAATAAATATAAGGATGATGAAATATATTTTATATGTGGTACTGATAATTTATCAGAAATTACGACTTGGAAGAACTATGAATACATATTATCTAATTTTAAATTATTAGTTATAAATAGAAATAACGATTTAAAAAATATTAATAAAAATATTTTAAATTATAAAAATATAGTATTTGCAAATATTCCATTTTCTAATATATCATCAAGTCTAATTAGAAGTAATTTAGATAAGTATAAGAAAATGATAGATAAAGAAGTACTTAATTTTATAAAAAATGAGAAATTGTATTTATAAATTATTATGATAGGTATATGGTGGAAAAATAAGTATAAAAATTATAAACAAAATGATAGAAATATTTAATTATGTGTTGTAATCAAAGTGTATATAAGAGGTGATATTATGCAGTATAAAACAGAAGAAGAATTTTTAAAAAATTATGATCCTAATAAATTTGAAAGACTTTCAATGACTACAGATATTATACTTATTAGTGTATCATCAAGTAAACAGGATAATTACCGTAAGACATCAAAAAAAAAGATGAGTATTTTACTTGCTAAAAGAGATGACTATCCATATAAAGGTATGTGGTGTCTACCTGGAGGTTTTTTAAAACCTAAGGAAGAAACTTTAGAAGAGTGTGCTAAGAGAGTTTTAAAAACAGAAACAGGTTTATCTAATATTTATTTAGAGCAATTATATACATTTGATGATATTAATAGAGATCCTAGAATGAGAGTTATATCTTCTTCTTACATAGCTTTAGTAGATAAGAATAGATTAGATCAAAAAATAAGTAATAATGCATCATGGTTTGATATTACTTTATATGAAGAAAAAGATAATAGTGTTTTTATTACTCTAGATAATGGAGATGTTAGTTTTTCTATAGAATTAGAAAAAAAATTAAAAGAAAAGACAACAGATAGATATAAATTTAGTACAAAGAAAAATGACTATCTTGCTTTTGATCATCCTATAGTAATTTTAACTGGATTAGAAAGACTTAGAAATAAATTAAATTATACAGATATTGTATTTAATATGATGCCAGAATATTTTACTTTAGGAGATTTACAACAAGTATATGAAGTTATTTTAAATAAGAAATTATTAGCTCCTGCATTTAGAAGGATAATTGCAGATAAAGTAGAGAAAACGGAAAAAGTTAAAACAGGGGAAGGACATAGACCTAGTGTATTATATAGATACAGGAGGTAATACGTATGATAAAGAAAATAAAGTTATTTCCGAATTATACCAAAGAAGGAACGAAAGATGTTGTAAATTTATTACAAAAGAAATTAACAGAGTATGGTTATGAAATAGTTTGTAAAGATTTTGATTTAGGTATTGCAGTAGGTGGAGATGGTTCATTTTTACAAATGGTTAGAAATTGTAATTTTAATGAAGACATATATTATCTTGGTGTTAATACAGGTACTCTTGGTTTTGCACAAGATATAAAACCAACTGATATAGATAAATTTTTAAAATCACTACAAAATAATGATTATAATATAGAAAAAATTGGAACTCTACAAACTGATATTTGTAATTCTAATAATAATATAAAATTACAATCTCTTAATGAAGTCGTTATAAAAAGAAAAGATAATAAAACTATAAGTCTTAATATTTATATAAATGAAAAATTACTTGAAAAGTTTATTGGTGATGGGATTTTATTATCTACATCATTTGGTTCAACTGCTCAAAATTTAAGTTATAGTGGGTCTATTGTTTATAATGATTTACATACTATTCAAATAACTCCTATTGGTCCAATAAATAACAAGTGCTATAATACTTTAACAAGATCTGTTATAATACCTGAAAATAGAAAAGTATCTATTATACCTGATAATATTTGTGATAATGAGTTATTAATTATGTCAGACGGAGAATATATAACCTGTAATGGAAATAGTGAAATAAATTCATCTGTTAAAAGAAAAATTAAACATCTACGAATGGAAGGGTATGATTATACTACAAAAATATATGAAAAATTTGTAAAGTAAGATTAATATAATCTTCTTTTTTTCTTAGAAAAAATTAAATTTAAATATTTTAAAGCTAAAAATGCTTGTATTAATAGTAGTATTAATATTAAAGATCATTTTGTCGATATCGACAAAACGATATCTATGCCAAAAGGTGCATCAAAATTAATTAATGATTATGAACTATCTCGTTATGCATGTTACCTAAATGTACAAAATGCAGATTCTAGAAAAGAAAATGTGGCACTTGGACAAACATATTTTGCAGTACAAACAAGACGTCAGGAAATAACAGAAGAAGAATATTCTGAATTATCAGAAGATGAAAAAAGTTTAAAAGAATTAGAAAAAATAAATTACAAAAATACATAATAATTGTAAAGTAAGATTAATATAATCTTATTTTTAATGTGATTTGTGATAAAATACTATTAAGGTGGTAATATATGAAGCTTGAATTTAAAGTATTAATTTATAGTATGATTAATAATTTTGTTATTTCAGTTATTAAAATAGTTGGTGGAGTAATATTAAATTTAGGATCTTTATTTGCAGATGGTATGCATACTTTGAGTGATTTTATTACTGATATTGTTTGTTTGATAGGAGCTAAAATATCAAAAAAGAAACCAACTAAATATCATCCTTTTGGTTTTGGAAAAGTAGAATATCTAACTAATTTATTTATAGGAATAGTACTATTATTATTAGGTATTTATATAATTATTAGTAGTTTTTTTAAGAAGTCTACAATTCCACCTATTACTGTATTAATATTACTTTCAGTTGTATTTATATTAAAATTAAGCGCAATAATTATAATGCATAAAATAGGTAATAAGATAAATAGTCAAGTTTTAATAACTTCAGTAAAAGAATCAATGGCAGATTTGTATTCTACAATAGGAGTTGCTATAATTACAATTTTATTACAATTTTCAAATAAATTTTATATATTAAAGTATTCAGATATTATAGGCTCAATTTTAATAGGTATAGTTATTTTAAAAACTTCATTTACTATAATTATAGATAATTCTTTATCCCTTATTGGAGAAATTGAAGAAGATAATGATAAAATTAATAAAGTAAGAGATTTTATTAATTCTAAAAAAGGTATAAAAAATACAGAAATAAGTTTAATAAAATATGGAGCTTATTATAAATTACAATTAAATTTAGAGCTTGATTCTAAACTCAATTTAAAACAAGTTAGTAGAATAGAAAATAATTTAAAAAAAGATATTATAAGACATAGAACTCTTAATATTAAATATGTAACTATATATGTTACTAATAAGATTGATAAGAAAAAGTAATAATTTACTTTTTTTAGATGCAAATTTATTTTTATAGTGTCTATACTTTATTCATTCAACTCTTTGTCTCATACCTCCAGATAAACTAGATGGATATTTATCTTTAAATTCATATAATCCATAAGTTTTTAGTAAATCTAATACATATTGTTTACTTTCTTCATTTAACTTATTAGTTACTTCTAAACCAATTAAACAATTATCTAAAATAGTTCTCCAAAAGAATAGGGAATCTTGTTGTAACATGTAACCGATAGTAATATTATCTTTTAAATGGAACATTCCCCCAGATTTTTTTTCTAACATAGAAAGAATGGAAAGTATTGTTGACTTTCCACATCCACTTGGTCCTACTATTGAAATAAATTCTTTATCATAAACATCAAATGTTATATCTTCTAAAGCTTTAATTTCACTTTTCTTATCATGATAGCTTTTTTTCAAATGCTGAATACTTAAAATTTTATTCTTCATTATAGATCAACTTACTATAATCAACTTTTTTTGTTAAGTCACCACTATCAATCATTATATCTTGTAAATGATTAAATGATTCTTCACTGAATTTTGTTGTATCAGGCCAAGTATCATTTTCTCTATATCTTTTAACTGCACTAGTTAAATCATTTAAAGATGTATCTGGGAATTGTTTTAGAATAGTTTTTGCTACTTCTTTATCTGAATGATTTTTAACATAATCTAATCCTTTTTGAATAGCTTTATCGAAATTAGAGATTAATTCTTTATGATTATTTAAATAGCTGATTCTTGCAGAATAAGATGTATATGGAACTACACCACCTAAAGAACCAACACTAGCTACGACATGCCCATATCCTTGTTGTTCTACTTCTGTAGCATTAGGTTCTCTTAATGCAACAATAAGAAGTTTCTAATATTACTAAAAAAGTGTCTAATAATGTATATAATCAATTAAAAATATATTATAACTTAAAAAAGTTTGTTAAAATTATAATTAGGAGGCGATAATTATGTTTATAGGAGAAGAACCAATCCATATTAATGCAAAAGAAGGTGATATAGCTCCACTTGTATTAATGCCAGGAGATCCATTAAGAGCTAAATATATTGCAGAAACTTTCTTAGATGATGCAATAGTAGAAAATTTTACAATAGATAATAAGAATGTTGCCAATTTGAGAAATATGTTAGGTTATACAGGATTTTATAAAGGGGTTAGAATAACTGTTATGGCATCAGGAATGGGAATGCCAAGTATGGGTATTTATGCTTTTGAGTTATTTCATTACTTTGACGTTGAAAAAATTATCAGAATAGGTACATGTGGAGCATTAAAACCAACTATAAATGTGCCTGATCTTATTTTAGCAAATAGATCTTATTCAGAGTCAAATTTTGCTTATACATTTGATAATTATGAAGGGCATGTTACTTATCCTTCAAATTCTTTAAATAATACTATTATGGAAACAGCAGAAGAATTAAATTATAAACTTCATGTTGGAGATATAACTACTATGGATGTATTTGGTCCATATATTGACTATGATAGAGTATTAAATAGAATCCCTAAAGACTTAGATGTAGTAGCAGAGGAAATGGAAGCATTTGGTTTATTTCATATAGCAAATCATTTTGAAAAAGAAGCAGCTTGTATTTTGACTGCAGTAGATTCAAAATATAGTAAAAAAGTTTTAAGTGGCGAAGAACGAGAAAAAAGCCTAAATGATATGATTACTCTGGCATTAGAATCTATTATAAAATAGTTTATAAAACAAGCCGTTAAGCTTGTTTTTCTTTATTGTAATTTCAACCGCACCATTTTATTTATATTTTAATTCTATATCATAAGCACATTTATAGTCAAATAATTTACGTGGCATACTGTTTATTTCAAAACTAATATTATCTAGATAATACTGTGTTACATTCTTCATAGAATTTCCTTTTGGAATAAATCTTCTTACTAAAGCATTGGTCCTTTCATTGGTTCCTCTTTGAAAGGAACAGTATGGATCACATTTATATAGTTTTACTCCAAGCTTTTTAGCTGTTAATCCTAAAGCTTGAAACTCTAATCCATTATCTACAGTAATGGATTTTACTTTTATTTCGTTTCTTATTATATATTCATATATAATTTTATCTGTATAGTATTCATTTTTGTATTCAGACTTTATTAACCATACTTTTCTTGAACATCTATCTACTATAGAAATAACTGAATCATATTCATTTCTTTTACCTAAAATAGAATCTATTTCTAAATGTCCTAATTCATCTCTTTTATTGATATATTTAGGTCTTAAGCTTATTGGAAGTACAGTTTTGTGATCTATGTTCCATTTTGTATGATTCATCATTGATGTTTTCTTTCCTCTTCGTTTTTTATAACATAAATCTTTTTTATTAAGTTTAATTTTACCTTCATTTATCCAATTATATACTTGTTTAACAGATGGACTTTTAGCATTTAAATGAGTCTTTTTAAATTTATGAACACAAACTTCAATAGAACAAGTTTTATAATCATAGTGTGTATATAGATAATGCATAAAAATATCATACTTTTCATGAATATCTATTTTTCTTTTCTTATAAATATTAGCTTTATATCTAGAGATAGTAGAATGACATATTCCTAATATTTCAGCTGTTTTTCTCATAGATAGTCCTTGTTCAAGTAAAATATCAATTTGTGCTTTCTTTTCTTTAGTTAATTGTTTATAATTCATATAGGAGCCTCCTTGCCGGGATTGGCTCCTTTATTGTATCAAAAAGCCGCACCTAGTGGTGCGGTTGAAATTTCAATTTAGGAAACAAGCCGTTAAGCTTGTTTTTAAATACAAAGATGTCTTTCTAATAATTATAAAATATGTAAACTTTAAATAAAGTTGTATTTTTTCTGTTATAATGATAGTGACTTGCTTGTTAATATTAATTATAAATAAGGCTGTGGTATCATGGAACAAGTTAGTAGAGCAAAGAATTTAAAAATTCCTAAAGAAATTAATGTTGTTACTAAAAAAGCAAATAGTATAGATGATGTTATAGCAATAAAAAAGGGAATAGCTATGGCGGAAAATTCAAAGTTTTATGAAAAAAGGGTAAAAGAAAGAGTAGAGGCAGATGATCAAGATTTAAAAACAATCGAGAAAATACCTTATAATGCCAATGAATTGGTTGTTATTACAGTAGCTAAAAAATTATGCTCCTATGTAATTACAGTAACAGAAAAATCACCTAAAAAATTTAGAGGAGTATTTGTTAATAGAATGCAAAACTACTGTTTAGATACAATCGAAAATTTACTAGAAACAAATTTTATTAGAATGGATTCTTCTGCAAATAAATTAAAAAGAGAAAGTTATCAAAAAGAGGCAATTGTTAAATTAAAATTATTGGGCTATATAGCAATGTTAGCGCAAAGTTGTGGGTGCATTTTATTAAAACAATATAAGCAGATATCAATGCAATTAGCAGAAGTAATTAACTTAATTGTTGCCTGGAAAAAAAGTGATGATAATAGATGGAAAAAAAAGAATTAGGATTTTAGGTTGAAAGGCCTTTAATTAAGAAGAAAATTTATTTTTAGAGCGTTGTGTTTTTTCGTGGCTTTTGGTCGCGCGCGCGGTAGATAATAATGGTAATAGGAACTAAAACAATGTTAATAAACGTAATGTTGGAGCTCGCCCAGATTCACTTTTGAAGGAATTTTTTATAGATTCAGAAAACAGATCAGAGAAATATATTTTATATAAGATATATCAGTATTGTAAGGTGAAGGAATTTTCTTCTTTTCTAACCGCTAAAAGTTTATACTTAGTGCGGTGGAAGAATTAAAACACTCACACAAACAATGAGTTTAATAACTCTTTGGGCGTTATAAGGAGTGTTTATTTTTTGGAGGTAAGTATGACTTTAGATGAAATTTTTACTTTTGAAAATTTATATGATGCATATAAAAATTGTAGAAAGTCTAAACAACACAAGGGTGAAGTCATTAGATTTGAGTCCAATTTAGCAATTAATTTAAATATTTTAATTAAAGAATTAACTACTAAAAAATATAAATTGGGCAAATATAAAAAATTTTACATTTATGAGCCAAAACAACGATTAATAGAAGCCTTACCTTTTAAAGATAGAGTGGTAATTAGATGCTTTTGTGATGTGTGTTTAAAATCTAAAATAGATAAAAGATTAATATATGATAACTGTGCTTGCCGAAAAGAAAAAGGTACAACTTTTGCAATAAAAAGACTACATAAATTTTTAAGAACAGAATATTTTAAGAATCAAAACAATAAAATATATTTTTTAAAGTGTGATATTAGAAAATATTTTCCTAGTATAAATCATGATATATTACTAAGAATGTTAGAAAAGATAAATTTTTCTGATGATGAAATGTGGATAATCAGAAAAATAATTAAAGAACAGCCAGATAATGCAACTAGAGGTTTACCACTTGGTAATCAATCGAGTCAATGGTTTGCTTTATTCTATTTAAATAAGTTAGATCATTTTATAAAGGAGCAATTAAAAATAAAATATTATGTACGTTATATGGATGACATGATTTTAATTCATAGAGATAAGGGTTATTTAGTTAAATGTAAGCAAGAAATAGAATCATTTTGTCAGCAATTTTTAGATTTGAAACTTAATGAAAAAACACAAATAGGTGAACTAAAAAATGGTATAGATTTTTTGGGCTATAGGCATATTTTAAGTAATACTGGGAAAATCATAGTAAAATTGCGAGCATCATCAAAACAACGAATGAAAAAACATATAAAAACATTAAATAAGTTATATAATAAAGGAATAGTTGATGAAGAATATATATTTCAAAGAAAAAATGCTTTTTATAATCACATAAAAATAACTCATGAAAGTATCAAGTTTAAACTTGACATAATTTTTGTAAAGGAAATTTAAAATTTATTTATACAAATTAAAAGTATGTTATTATATAATTGGTGATGTATATGAGTAACTTTACATTCTTAGAGAATGATCAAATATTTAGTGAAAATCGATTAGACATGTTTAAAAAATATGGAACTAAATGTGCTATAACAGATTTTTCTATATTACTTGGTGGGTATGTATCATCAACATGTTATACTAATGAAGGAAATAATTTAAAAGACAGAACAGGAGCTTGGTGGACGAAAACACCGGATAGCGGATACGCGCGCGCGGTTGATGATAATGGTGATAGGGACTAAAGCGATGTTAATGGACGTAATGTTGGAGCTCGCCCAGCTATACCTTACTCTTTAATCTCTAAAATCGCCTCGAACGAAGTGAGAGGTCGCCAAGGAATTCTTGAAGTACAATATGGAGAATTCCCTCAGTGGGTTGAAGAACAATCTAAGCAAGATATATTAGAACAAGCTTATAATAATGGTATTTTAGATTCAAAAATCACAGGAAAAAAATATACAACTGATTCAGTAGCATATGATAGTTATAATGAACAATTTAAAAAACGTGAATTTTTAGAATACGTATATAATGGTAGTAAGTATATTCGTTTTACTGCAGATACTAATAGTGCAGGAGACCAACTATCTAATGGTACAACAATAATTGTAGGTCAACCATATTGGATTAAGGTTGAACCTATTATATGGTTAGTTGATAAAGTAAAAGATGTAGCTCTTGCTAAATATATTCTTTTTGCAGGTGTTCAATTTCAAAATGATAATAATTATCGTGGTGATTTTAGTAAAACAGATATAAATAAATATACGGATACTTTTTTTTCAAAGGAAATAATTCCTACCAGTAGGAATTTAGATCAATTAGACAACCTAAATAATACTAAATCAAAAAGGCAAAGGAATCCTTATGGCTTTGATTTTAGTCGTGTAACAGAAGAAGAGATTATTAGAGGTGCTTTAGAAAGTTCTGTTCCTATATTTTTGCATGGTAAATCTGGTGATGGTAAGTCAGCAAGAGTAAAACAATTTGATCCAGAATGCGAAATTATATATATGAGAAATGCTACTCCAGATAGTTTAAATGGCAAAAGTGTATATAATGCTACAACAGGGGAAATGATTGATATACCACCTACTTGGTATTCTAAAATAAAAGAAAAATGTGAAAAAGAACCGGATAAAATTCACATTGTATTTTTTGACGAACTTACCAACGCACTTCCTTCAATTCAAGGAATGGCCTTTAATATAGTTTTAGATAAAGAAATTAATGGTATATGGAAACTACCACCTAATGCTAGAATAGTAGCGGCTGGAAATGATCTAGAGGATTCTTTAGCAGCCAATCAATTGGCAGAACCTTTATATAATAGATTTGCTCATGTTTATATTAATACAACTGTTAATAGTTGGTTAAAATGGGCGACTACTCCAGAAGAAAATTATGAAAGATTAAATTATGATGTAGAAAAACCAAATGCTAAAATTCATCCATCTATTTATGCATATATAGCTTATAAATCATATAGTGGAGAAGATGTATTAAGAACACCATTTACTGGTAAAAAACCTAATGCAGATCCCCGTAAATGGGAATTGGCTTCTAAAATACTATATAAAACCAAACAACCAGAAATGTTACGGGCTTTAATTGGAGAGGATTTAACATCTGATTTTATTTGGTTTACAAGTCAATACGTAATAAGTGTTGAAGATGTGCTAAACCATAATTATTCAGATGAAGATTTTGAAATGGATACAGCTCAAAAATTTGCAACAGCTGTTGGATTATCTTCAGTTGATGATAAAAACTTTTCAGTAGTACGGGATTTTATGAAACGGGTCGGAGCAGAACCAAAAGCAGCCTTTGAATCTATGTGGACTCATGGTGATGAAAGCAGATTAGAATATTTGAGTGAATTACAAATGGCTGATAATTTATCACAAGGAGGTATAAAAAAATGAGTCAAGAAAGATTGGATTTATTAGAAAAATATATTGAAATGGGTGGTTGCAATTTACTTATACCAGGTGTACCTTCTGTGGCTTTTGAAAATTCAATAATACTAAAAGCTAACATAGATAAAAAAGAGTTAAATGGACATTATGAAGAAACGACTTTTTGTCCTCCAACTTGGTATAAAGAGTTAATTGACAAAAGTAAAGAAAGTTATACTATTTTGATTATTGATAATATAAATGAAGTAGATGAAGATGAACAAGTAAAATTTATTGAAATACTTAAATATAAGAAAATAGCTACATTTGAATTACCTAAAAATTGTTTAGTGATTGTTACTTGCTTAGATTTAAATACTAGAAAAATAAATGATGAAGTATATTCTTTGCTTGTACAAATTTAACATTAGATATGGATATAGATTATATTAAACGAAGATTATTAGTAAAATATTCACCATTTGGAAGTATCATAGCTAACACTTGCTTTATTTCTGATAAATCAATTGAAACGGCTGCAACTGATGGTGATAATATTTACTATAATCCAGAATTTTTAAAAAATCTTACTGCTGATGAACAAATATTTGTATTTGCTCATGAACTTGGGCATATAGGTTATAATCATATCGAAAGGTGCAAAGATAAAGATCCTGAAATATGGAATATGGCTGCTGATGGAGTATTAAATGCTAATTTAAAAAAAGATGGATTACCACTAATTAAAGGTGCAATTGATATTCCTTATGCCGGAAACTATGATGTCGAGGAGCTTTATCAAAAACTTTTACAAGAAAAGAAAGAACAAAAAGAAAATACTAGTAATCAAACAGACAATCAAGAACAATCAAATAATCAAAATAATTCTGAAACAAAGTCAAATTCTACTGGACAATCTAAAGTACAAAAAGAGATAAATAAAGTTGGGCATGACACTCACGAACTATGGTCCAAAGCTTATGATAAAAATTCCCAAAATAATGAACCTATGAACGATTCATTAAGTAAGCAGAAAAAAGAAATTATTAACAAACTTACTGAATTAGGAGAAAGGGAAGGATATCAACAAAATCGAATAGAATACAAAAAACGATTAGAAGAACTTAGAGAATCTTTAGTAAATGAATCACATGGCTATGGGAATAAAACAAATAGTGACAAAATAACTATTAGTGATATCGGTATAGCAAATCCTCTTTTAGACTGGCGCAAGTTATTGAAGGAGGCTATTAAATATGATGTTGATTGGTCATACCAAAATGCTAGTATAGAAGATGGAGTTTTAACCGCACATTTAGAAGAATTACCAAATCCAGAAACAGAAATACTTTTAGATACTAGTGGTTCTATTAATAAAACGCTCCTTAGAAATTTTTTAAGAGAATGTAAAAATATTTTAAGTGTATCTAAAGTAAAAGTAGGCTGTTTTGATACAAAATTTTATGGTTTTTCAGAAATTAAAAATATAACAGATATTGATAATTTATCTTTTTCTGGTGGTGGAGGTACTAACTTTGAAGTCGCAATAAATGCATTTTCTAAACGTGTAGAAAACAAAGTGATTTTCACAGATGGAGCAGCTAGTATGCCAAATACACCAATGGATGCAATATGGGTAGTGTTTGGCAATCGTATAATTAATCCTGCTGGAGGTAGAGTAATATATATTAATAACGAACAGTTAGATAGATTAATTAATGATTCTAATACAAGAAAACGATAAAAATAAACAGTACTTTATAGGGTAGGTACTGTTTTTTATTAGTGTTGTTTTATTTTAAATTTCATAATGTTAATTAAAGGGGACTTCATGATGAGAAATATTATGAAAGATGAAAATATAAAATTTAATGATACAGAAATAGTATTATAAGTAGCTTTTTTAAACAAACAACTATTTGATGAACAAAAAATATCATATAAAATGTTCAAATATACAGAAGAACATATCTTAAAAGAATTCAATAACATTAGGAGAATATAAAGAAAAATCCCTAATGGACTTATATAATAGAATATGTAGATGATGGAATAACTGGTACTAGTGATGTAAAAAGAGATAATTTTATGAAGATGATTCTAGTTATATGACAGGTCAAGTTATTCACAATAATAGTTGGGAAATTTTCGCTTGATAATCACAATTTGTAAAGCATAAATTTGACAAAAAAAAATTAAATAGTATAATACAGTTAAATATTATTGACAGGAGGCTTTAAGTTTTATGGAAAAACAAACACTTGATGTTATGGCAGACAAATTATCAGAAAGAATGAAAGGCATTAATGATTGGATAAGAAGTAATCCAAATACAGATCCTAATTTTTATGAAATAATGGATTGTGAAGTAGAATTAGGAAAGTTATTATCATACAAGAATCAGTATTATCAGGAAAATGGTTATCCAGAAAAGAAAAATGATAATGGAACAAACTCTTTATATACACATTTTGAAATTTTTAAGTTTGATGAACATGTAAAGAAAGCACATGATGAATTAAAGGAAATGATTAATTTAAGAGGTTCGGGAATAGCAAAAGTATTACAAGATATTCCGGAACTATACAATATGTGGCAAGAAATAGGCTATCGTACTGGAATAGCAGAATACCATGATCCAAAGGGCGATATGTCTGAAATAAAAAAGAAAATTCTTTGTAAGAGTGTAAGTATTCCGTTTTATATTTGGCAAGAAAGAAGAACAAACCCTGACTTCCAATATGATAATACAGTTGAATATGATGAGTTAAAAGAAATGTATGATTTGTATAGTGCACAAGTAGGAAAACAAACAGTAAATGAACATAAAGACGGAAGTTTTTATGAAGGACCGCAATTTGGTGAAGAAATTGAAAATTTAATTGGCTTTATTGAAAAATCTTATAAATATAGTACACAATATGGTAACGATGGGGCAAAGTCAAGATAATCTTAAATAATATAAATTAAATGAGTTCTAATGAAGTGAAAAAAATTCATTAGACTCTTTTTTTTAGAAAAATGTTTGCAATGTTAAATTTTTTCTTAAAGTATTATTTTCTTACTTATTTCATAATTTAAAATAGAGGAGAATTTACATGAATTTTAATGATTTTACTAAAATTGTAGAAGTAAAAAATAAGAATACAGAAATAATATTAGAAGTAGCTCTTTTTTTAAATAAACAATTATTTGATGAACAAAAAATATCATATAAAATGTTCAAATATACAGAAGAACATATCTTAAAAGAATTCAATAATATTAGGAGGATATAATTTGGATTTGTATGATGTTAGAAAAAAACTTAATATGGGAATATCACTTACTAATATAAAGCTTAAAGTTACTGATTATGCCAGAGTATCAACTGATTCTCATGAACAAAAAAAATCTCTACAAAATCAAGTAGAACATTTTGAGGAGTATATAAAGAAAAATCCTCAATGGACTTATATAACAGGATATGTAGATGATGGAATAACTGGTACTAGTGATATAAAAAGAGATAATTTTATGAAGATGATTGAAGATGCTAGACAGGGTAATTTTGATTTGATTATTACAAAAGAAATTTCTAGATTTTCTAGAAATACTCTTGATAGTATTAAATATACTAGGGAACTTTTGTCATATGGTGTAGCTGTGTTATTTGTAAATGATAATATAAATACAGCTATGCCTGATTCTGAACTTCGACTTACTATAATGGCTTCCATGGCTCAAGATGAGATTAGACGTTTATCAGAACGTGTTAGATTTGGAATGAATAGGGCTATAGAACGTAGAGAAATACTTGGAAATAATTTACTTTATGGTTATAAAAAAGATAAGAACACGGGTTTTTTAAATATTATTCCAGATGAAGCTAGTTTAATTAAGCAAATATATGAATACTATGCCATAGAAGAATTATCTCTTTCTAAAATTGTAAAAATTTTAAATAGTGAAAGCAACAAAAATCATCAAGGTCATAAGTGGTATGTTTCAACAATTTCTAGAATGATTGAAAATCCTAAGTATAAGGGTTACTATTGTGCAAGAAAGTCGGAAGTAGTAGATTATATGACTAAGAAAATAAAATATTTTGAAAAGGATAATTGGATTATCCAAGAAGATAAAGTTAAAATTCCTCCAATAGTTTCAGAAGATTTATGGGAAAGAGCTAATAAACGGTTAATTTCAAGAAAAAAGGCTTTTAAGTGTCGGAATCAAGATAAAGAGATTTATACAAATAGATATTTATATAGTGCTAAAATTTATTGTAAAGATCATAATACAGCCTTTTATAGAAGAAAGTTTAGAAAAAGTAGAGATGATATAACATGGGTTTGTGGAGAGTATCTTAAAAATGGTAAAACTACTTGTGATTCACCTAATATTAGGGAATCAGAATTAGATTATATTTTTAAAAATTTAATTGAAAAATTATCAATTA
The DNA here is from genome assembly GCA_947628345.1 of uncultured Bacilli bacterium. GTDB lineage: Bacteria > Bacillota_I > Bacilli_A > RF39 > UBA660 > UMGS995. The sequence goes on along the minus strand of CANQZM010000001.1, from coordinate 36,645 downwards.
ATTCTGATAAGATTATTGATGTTCTTATAAATTGTTATAAATGCGTAGAAATAGATAAAGAACTTAAAGAAGAAATTATTACCAGAAAAAAAGAGTTAGACAAACTTTATATAAAAAAAGATAAAATATTAGAACTTAATATTCAAGGTAGTTTATCTAATGATGAGTTTATGATAAAAAATAATATGTTTAATGATAACATAAATAAACTTACTAAAGAGATTAATATACTTAAAAATTCACAGAAAAAGATAGACAAAGTAGACAATATAACTAAAGAATTTGAAGATATTGTAAAGTTAAAGGTTAATTCTCAATCTACGATAAATAAAATAATTAGTTTGATACTTAATTATATAAAAGTTTCTAAGATTAATAATGATAATAATATAGTAAGATTAGATATCTTTTTATCTTACAGAGAAAGTTATAAAAAGCCATTATTATGTTCTTATTTAAAAAATACTTATGAGTTTAAAAGAGGATATGATACTAAAGGTACAAAAAGATATACAGTTTATTACCAGGTTAATTGTTATTTATAATTGATTAAATTTAGTCTAAATGGTCACATTTTTAAGTCTTCTCATATACTATATTTAGTTGAGGAGGAAAAATAATGAATTTTGATTATCAATATGGAAATCAATATTATCAATACTTTTATCCAAATGGAATTAGAAGTACAGAATATAAGATTCTAGCACCAGAACAATCCCAAAATACTCAGCCTGGGATGGAATATTTAATGAAACCTTTACCTATCTTTGATAATCCTAATTATGTTGGAAGTGGAAAACTTAAAAATAAGGTAGCGATTATTACAGGAGGAGATAGTGGTTTAGGTAGAGCTGCCGCTGTTGCGTTTGCTAAAGAAGGGGCTAAGCTTGTAATACCATATTATAATGAACATAAAGATGCACAATATACAAAACAATATATTGAAAAACTTGGTGGAGAATGTATCATCATGTCTGGGGATATTTCGGATAAGAAATTTTGTAAACAAATTGTTGATACTACTTTAAATGTTTTTGGAAAAATAGATATTTTAGTAAATAATGCCGGTGTACAATATCAGCAAGATGAACTTGCCTCAATTAGTGATGAACAATTTGATCGTACAATGAAAGTCAATGTTTATGGAATGTTTTATTTGACTAAAGCGGTATTACCATATTTAAAATCAGGGGCATCAATTATCAATTTAAGTTCTGTAACTACATTTTATGGAGATCCACAATTAATAGATTATGTTACAACAAAAGGGGCTATTGTGGGATTTACTAGAGCTTTAGCTAGAAATTTAGCTTTAAAAAACATCCGTGTAAATGCTATAGCTCCAGGCTTTTTTTGGACACCTTTACAACCAGCTTGTTGGGTAAAAGAAAAGATTCCTTCATTGGGATCAAATGCTGCGATGGCAAGAGGTGCTATGCCTTGTGAATTAGCTCCAACATTTGTGTTTTTAGCATCAGATGATTCTAGTTATATGACAGGTCAAGTTATCCACAATAATGGTGGAGAAGTAATGGGATAATATAAAAAGAGACTAATACATAGTTTCTTTTTCTTTAATGATCCTAATTTACTACAAAAATAATCGTTTAAACATTAATTTCATATAATTTATAATTTCATCAAGAGAATATGGAACTTCTTTTCGATAATGTTTAATTATTAGATGCATACAACCATCTACAAAAAATGGAATATGAAATTCTAGGTTGTTGATATTTTTTTGTTTTAATAAGTTATATAAATTTTTCGAGATAACTTCACTAAAAGATTCTATAAAAAGAAGAGGATCTTTACTAGATAAAATCATTGTATAAATTTCTTCATTAGCTTCTAAATAGTTCTTAATCTCATCGAAATAAAGATTTATATCTGCAATAGATTGTGCCTTTTTCATGTTCTCAACAAAAATAGCAAGACTTTCTTCTTGAAATTCTTTGGCAATTTCATAAATATTGTCATAATGTGTATAGAAGGCACTTCTTGTTATATCTGCCTTCATAACTAAATCTGTCACCGTCAATTTGTTCAAACTTTTCTTCTCCGAAAGAAGTTCTGCAAAAGCGTGTCTAATTTTTTCTTTAGTCTTTCTAGAAGAAGAATTTATCCCTTTTACTTTCATATAATCAACTCCCATCTAAGAAGTAGTATATCATAATTTTGATAAAATTCAAAAAAAAGTAAAAATTTTGACACAAACAATATTTTTGATATTTACGAATAAAATGATAGGTGATATAGTAGAGCTTATGCACTTGAAAGGAAGGAAAATTATGAAAAAAATCACAGATTTTATAGTGAAAGGAAGATATTTCTTTTTATCATTATTTATTATTTTAGCAGCAGTAGGTTTATATTTTTCAACCAAGGTTGATATCAATGAAGATATTATGAAATATTTACCAGCGACATCTGAAACCAAAATTGGTAAAGATATTATGGAAAAAGAATTTATTGAACAAGATTCTTCTATATTGAATGTTATGTTTAAAGGACTTTCTAGTAATGAAAAAAAAGATATCCTAAAGAAATTAAAAAATATTAATGGAGTAAGTTCTGTTGATTATGCAGATACGAAGCAATATAATCAAAAGAATTATACTTTATATGTTTTGAATGTAGATGATTATGCACAATCTAAAACTGCAACAAACGTTTACAATGATGTTAAAAATCATTTTAAGACTGCGGGAATGAGTGGTTCAATTTATGATGAAAACAAACCTATTTTACAATTATGGATTGTTGTACTTGCTATTACGTTTGCAATGATTATATTAATAATACTCAGTGAATCTTATGTTGAACCATGGTTATATTTAATTTCCATTGGAATAGCTATATTTATCAATAAAGGTACTAATATTATGTTTGATAGTGTTTCTTCAATAACAAATTCTATTGTAGCTATTTTACAATTAGCCTTGTCTATGGATTATTCTATTATGTTATCAAATAGATATAAACAGGAAAAAGAAAATCATTCTAATAAAATAGAAGCCATGAAAGAAGCTCTATATCAATCATTTAAATCTATATCTAGTAGTTCTATTACAACAATTGTAGGATTAATTGCACTTGTATTTATGAGTTTTACAATTGGTAAAGATTTAGGCTTTGTCCTTGCTAAAGGAGTTCTATTAAGTCTTGTAAGTATATTTTTCTGTTTACCTGCTTTACTTTTAATTTTTGATGATTTAATAGCTAAAACCAAGAAAAAAGCTCCTAATTTTAATTTAACTAAATTAGGTAGAATTATATATAAAACTAGATTTATTCAAGCCTCTTTATTATTAGTATTGTTTGTATTATCTTATTTATTAAAAGGAAATATTAATATTTTATATACGGGTTCAGAACAAGATAAAGTAGGTAAAGTTTTTCCAGCTACCAATCAAATAGCTATTGTATATAATAATAAATATGAAGATATAATTTCTAAGTATTGTAAAGAATTAGAAAAAGATCAAAAAATAGATCAAGTATTGTGCTATTCTAATACAATCAATGAAAAGTTAGCTTATGATGAGTTAAATAAGAAATTTAAAGATTTAGGACAAAATGTAGAAATAGATGATTACTTAATTAAACTTATTTACTATAACTATTATAATCAAGATAAAAGCAATAAAATGACTTTAAATGAGTTTATTTCATTTATTAAATCAGATATTTATACTAATAATAAGTTTAATAATTCTTTAAATCAGGAAACAAAAGATAATTTAGAGTTACTTGAAAACTTTACCTCAGCATCTTTAATAACTAAACCAAGAACTACTCAAGAAATTGCCCAAATTTTAGGTATGAATGAAGATGATGCTAAAAATATTTTAATTTACTATAATAGTAAAAATTTAAATACTACTATGACAATTAAAGAATTTGTAAATTTTATGCTTAATGATGTAGCTAATGATCCAAAATATTCAACAAGATTAGATAAAACAACGATTTCTAAATTAAAACAATTACAAAGTTTTACTGATTTTTCTAAAATAAATAAAAAAATGACTTCTCAAGAACTAGCTAATATTTTTGGTATAGATAAAGATTTAATAGAACAATTATTCTTGTTTTATAGAACCACAATAGAAAGTAATACTAAATTGACATTAAATGAATTTTCTACCTTTGCTCTAGAAATGTCTAGTAATGCAGCTTATAAAAATATGTTTGATGATAAGTCTATTCAAAAATTAACTATTTTACAAACCTTAAGTAATAATCAGAATATAAATGTTGAATTAGATAAGGATAATATGAAAAAGAGTCTTGATAATTTAGGGATTAGTTTAGATAATGACTCTATATCACTTTTATATTATTGCTATACAGGATATTATTCAAATACTTTATTAACTTTAAATGACTTTGCTAATGCTGCCCAAGAAATTGCGAAAAATCCGACTTATCAATCTTATTTTAGTGATTCTAAGGTGCAAAAACTTTTAACGAACATTCCAAAATTAACTACTTATTATAAAACATCATTACCAAAGTCATCACTATATTCAATGTTTGAGATAGATCCAACAGTACAATCGTTATTAGATAAATATATTCTTGATACTTCTTTGACTCCTAAAGATTTTGTAAATAAAGTATTAACTATAATATCATCCAATGAAGAATTATCAGATACAATAGCAGAGTTAAAAGTTGCTCAATATATTATGGAAAATGCTACTACACAGTATAAGATGAGTGATTTAGTAATAGCTTTATCATCATTAAATCCAAATATAAATCAAAGTGTTATAAGTGTAATATATGGATATCATGATGCTAATAATTTAACTAACGTAAAGATATCTATTAAAAATTTAATTAACTTTCTTTATGAAAATAAAAATAATCCATTACTAGCTCAATACTTAGTTGAAAAAAATGAAACTTTAAACTTAGCATATCTATTAGTCAATAATACTAATACAGTTTATAATTACCAAGAAATAAGTACTATAACAATTACTAATGCATCAACAGTAAATATGATATTTGGTGCTTATGATTACTATCATCAACAAACCACATTAACACCTTTAGAATTTGTAAACTTAATATTGAATAATAAGGAAAATGAATTATTAAAAGGAAAATTATCTACCTCATCAGTCAATGAATTATCTTTGGTAAAAGAAGTTATGAATTCGACCATAAGCCAAATAAAATATACATCTTCACAATTAAGTTCACTACTAGGTATTGATAATGATATAACGAAATTATTATTTAGTTTATATAATTCCAAATATATTCAATCTAATCAAGCTATTTCTTTATATAATTATGTTGATTTTATTATTAAAGATGTTATGAATAATAAGGAATATGCTTCTAGTTTTGATGATATTAAAAAGCAGAAATTAACTACTATTAATGATTTAATGGATAACTCTATAAATAATATAAAATATAGTACAACAGAAGCTTTTAAAACATTAAGTATTTTAAGTAATAACTTAGATAAATCTCTATTAGATTTAGTTTATATGTATTATGGAAGTAATAGAGAATATAATGAAAAATGGAAGATGACTATTGAAGAATTTATTAATTATTTAAATGTTAATATTTTAAAAGATAGTAAATTTGATAATTTTATTGATAATGAAAAAAGAACTATTATAACTGATGCTAAAAAAATAGTTAATAAATCAAAAAAATTAATTGTTTCAGATAAGTATTCAAGAGTGGTACTTAATACAAAATATGCTTTTGAAGATAAAGATACCTATAAGTTTGTAAATAGAATAAAAAGTAAAGTTGATAAAAATGATGATGTTTATGTAGTAGGGAACTCTCCTATGGCAGTTGAAATGAGTAAAACATTTAATAACGAATTGAATAAAATTACTATATTAACAATGATTTTTATATTTATTGTAGTGGCAATAACATTTAAAGATTTAATTATTCCATTTGTTTTAGTGTTAATTATCCAAACAGCTGTTTATATTACAATGAGTGCTATTTCATTAACAGGGGGTTCAGAGTATTTTATATCTTTATTGATTGTTCAAGCAATACTTATGGGAGCAACTATAGATTATGCAATTGTTTATACATCCTATTATCGAGAATCTAGATTGACTATGAATATTAAAAATTCTATAATTAATGCTTATAATAAGTCTATTCACACTATTATTAGTTCTTCTTCTATATTAGTTATTGTAACACTAGTAGTAGCTAACTTTGCCTCAGCAATTGCTGCTAAAATATGTGAAACTATTTCACAAGGTACATTTGCAGCAGTAGTATTAATATTATTTCTATTACCTGGTGTATTAGCTACCACAGATAAATTAATTTGTCGAAAAGGTTATTATAAAGAAACTAAAAAGTAAAATGTTGAAAAAAAGATTTACCGAATACACTTCCATCTGGAAGTGTATTTTTAGATTAACACTATATATATGAATTACTAGAGTTTAAAAAAATATACTACTATCTCAACACCTATAAATGGTAGTTATATAAACTCACAGCAATCATTTTGCATCATGCAAAAAATATTTATTTAATTCTAGCAAGTTTAAATTTATTTGCAATGGATTTAAGTTTAATTAATGTAGTGCTATGAATAGACAAAGAATATTGAGAAATTGTTTAAAAAATATAAAAAAATTATGATTATACTTTAATTGATTGTCATTCTTCTTTAATCAATACTTTTGCTGATTTTAATTACTTATCTGTACTAGATGATTTGTTTACAACACAAAAAGAACGATATGAAGCTAATTTAGAAAAAAAACTTAATATTGACAAATAGATTTTGACTTATTATAATACAAATTAATTTCGAGCGGTATTAGAAATTAGAAAGAGTTTAGGTGAAATATGAATAATAAAATAAAAGAACTTGAATTATTAAAAAGACAAGTAATTAATTCTAAACATATCAATGAAGAAAAGAAAAAAGAAATATTAAAAGATATTAATATTGGGAAAACATTTGATTTTAACACTGGTTATCCAACTATTGATAGACCATGGCAAAATCATTATAATATGGATAAATTTTATGATATAAATAACAACATGACAATTTATCAAGATATAATTTATAATAATAAGAACTATCTTAATCAACAAGCACTTGAATTTTTCTTTGCTAATATATCGTATCAGAAGTTATTTAATAATATCGATAAAGCAGCAAAATCATTTGTCGAATATGGAATTAAAAAGAAAGATTATGTTACTATTTGTTGTGCTGGTATACCAGAACTTGTTTATTCAGTTTATGCTCTTGCTAAAATTGGAGCTGTAGCTAATTTAATGGCCCCATATTTTGAACACGATCAAATGATAGATAGAATAGCAGAATGTAATAGTGATACTTTGATTGTTATGGATACATTTTATCCACAAATAAAAAGTGCTATAGATAAATCATCTATAAAGAAGGTTATCGTCATACCAACTCTAAATTCTAGCCCTTTAAGATTTATTACTAGTAAAGATAAAATAAAAATTAATTATGCTAATGAATTGTGGTGGAATCAATTTATAAAGGATGGTAAATATCAAGCAATACCTAAAACTTTTGAATATGAAAAAGATTATCCATTATGTATGGTATATTCATCTGGTACTACTGGTGCTTCTAAGGCTATCGTTTTATCACATGATAGTTTTCAAAATTCGGTATTATCTTATAATGCTAATAAATTTGATTTAAATAGAGGAGAAAAAATGTATCAAATAATTCCACCTTGGTATTCAACTGGGTTAAATACATCTATTCATCTTGGATTACATAGTGGATTAATTGTATTTCAAGATCCTAGATTTGAAAGAGATGTATTTGTAAATAACATTATTAAGCATAAAATTGATTATACTGTTGCTCCAACCAGTATGTATGAAGGATTTCTTGATGAAAAGTTAATTAAAGGTAAAAAATTAACACACTTAGGCAATCCATTTGAAGGAGGAGAACCATTATCCCGTGAAGTCAAAGAAAAAATAGAGGCAAACTGGAAGAAAATGGGCTGTAACTCAAAGTTAACTGCTGGATATGGGCAATGTGAGTGCGGAGCTACTGTTACTAGTCCATCTCAATATGTTGAACACCATATAGGTTCAGTAGCGTTACCTATTCCTGGTGTTATTGTTTCTATCTTTGATGATGATTTTAACGAATTAAAATATGGACAAAGAGGTAATATATTAGTTAATACTCCTTGTGGAATGTTAGAATACTTTAATAATAAAGAAGCTACAGACCAATATTTTCATTATGATGAATATGGACGTAAATGGAATTGTACTGGAGATATTGGTTATATGGCTTCAAATGGCGATTTATTTGTAGAGGGAAGAAAAGAAGACTATACAATAGTAAATGATAAGAAAATATATAATTTTGATATAGAAACGCCAATTAGATCTTTAACTGATGTTACTGATTGTGATTGCATTGGAAAACCTAATGAAAATGGTTCAAAAGATTTAGGGTTACATATCATATTTGCTAAAGAATTTGAGGATAAATATAAAGATTATGAACAACTAGCAAATAGATTATCCGAATTTCAAGAAATATTATATAAGCAATATAATAATATTGATATGGTACCAATGTATTTTAAAATTAGAAATAATTTTCCATATAAACCATCAGGAAAAAGAGATACAGAATTTTTGTCAAAAGAAACAGAAGGATTTATTTATATAGATAAATCAAACTTATTAGAAAATAAGGAAAAGGTAAAGAGAAAATAAATTCTCTTTTTTTAATTTATATGTTACAATAATTACAGTAGTAATTGTAGGTGATAATATGGTTATAACTAAAATGACATTTGCTGTAATAATATGTATCTTATTTATGATAGGGCTTTCATTTATATATTTTTCTAAAAAAAGGATTAATAACGAAGAAAATAAACTATATAGATTACTTTTAATATTAAATTTAATTGGATTAATATTTCATTTACTTGCTGATTATGTATCATACAATTATAATTTCTTGCCATTATATATATCAACATTTGTACTAAAAACATATCTAATTTATTATTTTGCATATGGTACCTTATTACTTGCATACTTATGTATAATTTCTAATTTGAAATATAAGGATGTATACGTAAAATGTTTATTAGTTACTACAATTATTATATATATACTATTATATTTTTTACCCCAAGAGATATATATAAATATGGATAAAATGATTTTTTATACACATGGATTAGATGTTAAAGTAATATATACTTTATCAGGTATAGTTTCAATATTATTATTTATTATTATATTAACAAAATTAAATAAATTGGATAAAAAGAAAGCTTTACCATTATTTTTATTTATGATTGGTGCGACAATATCAATAATCATACAGAATCAATATCCTGATATTGTAATAATAGATTGTGTTGAGTCTGTTATTGTTTTGTTAATGTATTTTACAATAGAAAATCCTGATTTAAAGATGTTAAGAGAAATGGAACTTGCAAAAAATACAGCAGAAAAAGCTAATCGTGCTAAAAGTGATTTCTTATCTAGTATGTCACATGAGATTAGAACACCACTTAATGCAATTGTAGGACTTTCAGAGGATATCGCAAGTTATAAAGAACAAGTTCCAAAAGAAGTAATTGAAGATACAGAAGATATTCAAAATGCATCTCAAACATTACTAGAAATAGTAGGTAATATTTTAGATATAAACAAAATCGAAAGTGAAAAAATGGAAATAGTAGAAATACCATATAATTATGTAGAAGAAATAGAAAAAATGGCACGTGTTACAGCAACTAGAATTGGAGATAAACCAATTGACTTTAAAATAAATTTTGCTCCAGATATTCCTTGTGAGTTATTGGGAGATAAGGCTCATATCAAAGAAATTGCCAATAATCTACTTACCAATGCAATTAAGTATACCGAAAAAGGTACAATAACCTTAAATACAAAATGTATCAATCAAAATGATAAATGTATGTTAATCATAAGTGTTCAAGATACAGGTAGAGGAATAAAAGCTGAAAATATCAATAAATTATTTACTAAATTTGAACGACTTGATGTGGAAAAAAATACAACCACCGAAGGAACAGGATTAGGACTTGCAATTACTAAAGCCTTAGTTGACATGATGGGAGGGCATATTAATGTGCAATCTCAATTTGGAGAGGGTTCGATATTTGTAGTACAAATTCCTCAAAAAATAAGCAAAATGGTAAACCCAATACAGGAAAATCAAAATACATCACAAACCGAAATAGAAATTATAAAACCAGAGTCAAGTGATATCTATGAGAAACAAAATAGTAATAAGAAAGTATTAGTAGTAGATGACAATAAATTAAATATAAAAGTAGCCAGAAAACATTTAGAGAGTTTAGGATATATTGTAGACGAGAGTGAAAGTGGAGAGCAATGCCTAGATAAGATTAACAAAGGCGAAAAATATGATTTAATTCTAATGGATATTATGATGCCAGAAATGAGTGGAGAAACTACTTTAAGAAAATTAAAAGAAGATCAAGATTTTAATATTCCAGTAATAGCACTAACTGCAGATGCAGTATCAGGTGCTAAAGAAAGGTATGAAGAAGAAGGTTTTATTGATTATATAGCAAAACCATTTACAAAAGAAGAAATAAAAAATAAATTAGAAAGAATATTTTTTAACTATAATCAAAATTCTATAAAGAAAGAAAATAATTTAATAAATGAAGATAGTAATAGTGACACAGAAGAAGCTACTTATGTATTTGATCCTAAAGTCAATGAAGAATACGTCATTATAGATGGTAAAAGAAAAGATGTAATAAAATAAAAAAATCTAATAGTTATATTCTATTTATCTTTAATGATAGAGAGTAATTATTATTGCACTATCCTCGAATAGTGTAACAAAGTCTCCTTGCCCACCAATAAATGCTCCACTCATAGCGGCAAAGGCAACAGATGTATCAATATTGACATCTTTTTTTGGGTTAATTCCATTTTGTCTTAAGGCATATTCAAAAGTCATTTCAGGCATACCACCAGCACGACCACCAATAATAGTTTTTCCTTTTAAGTCATTTAAAGTAAAATTATCTATTTTTTTTCTAGATACCAAGAAAGTACCATCTTTTTGGGTAAGTTGTGCAAAAGTTTTAAGATAATCTTTTTCACCACCATTATAGACATAAATTGTTGCTTCACTTCCGCAGAAACCAATATCAGCATCTCCTGATAATACGGCTGCAGTTACTTTATCAGCTCCTGATGTTAAAACTAGATCAATATCAATTCCATAGTCTTTAAAGTATCCTTTTTCTATGGCAACATATTGTGGCGCATAAAAAATGGTATGAGCGACTTCTGCTAAAGTGACTTTTTCTAATTGTTTATTATTAGAATCCTTATTAAAATCAAATAATACTAAAAAAGCTAAAAATAAGATAATAACCCCACTAACTGCATAAATAATAAATTTTTTCATATATTCTCCTTTCAATCATAGTATTATATGTGTGACTTTATAAAAAGGTTAATGTTTTATTTGAGTAGTATTTTAAATAAAAAGTGTAATATTACTACAAAAATTCAATTATTTACTTGAAAAAATTGTAAAAAAATATATAATATAGATACATACAGCAAATTATAAAAAAATAAAACTTGCAAAAAAAAATAATTAGTGGTATAATATAGCCACAAGTTTGAGGGGGAAATTGTTATGAAAAACAAAATTTCAAAAATAAGTAAAATTATTGCAACCTTTGTTTTAGCAACAGTAGTTATGTTTAGTAACTTACAAACTGCAGATGCGGCTAAATCATCTGTCTCTATAGGTACTGCTACATGGTTACCTAAGTATATTGCAGGGGTTAGATTCCATATTAAACCATTAAGTGGTGGTGGATATGCATATTGTTTAGACTTACATAAGGCAACCGCTTCTAATATTAAAGAATATTTAGAAGGACAAATGGATGCTGGATTTGCATATATTTTGGAAAATGGTTATCCAAATAAATCATTTACGGGTAATAAAAATAAAGATATTTATATTACTCAAGCAGCAGTTTGGTGGTATTTAGATGATACTACTGGAAGTTCTAATTTATCCAAAGCATTTAGATCAACAGGATCTGATTCTAATGGTTTAAGGAAGTATATCAAATCATTAGTTAGTGGTGCTAAAACTGCTAAAAGTAAGGGTTATGAGAACCCATCATTAAATGCTAAAGTTAGTACCAATACAATGTCTTTAACTTCTGATGGACAATGGTATGTAACTAAAGCAATTGATGCTAATGCGAAAAATATCAAAGGAAAATATAAAGTTTCAGTTTCTGGAGCACCAACAGGAACAGTTGTAGTTGATGTTCATGGAAAAGCTCAATCATCATTTACTTCTAGTGAAAAATTTAAAATTGGAATTCCAGTAAGTAGTATAAAAGAGGGTAAAACTGAGTCAGTTAAGGTTAAAATTGAGGCTTCTGGAACAGTAAATAAAGCTTATAAGTATAATCCTAAAGATAGTAGCGTTCAACCAATTGTGGTATTAGATACTGAATCTAAAGATGTTACTGATTCACTTACAGTAAAGGCAACTAGACCTAAATCTACACCAGTATCTACACCAACACCTGCTTCAACACCAACTCCAACACCTACACCAGCAACTGCTAGTATCTTAAAGTTGGATAAGGATACTAATGCTGTAGTTTCTGGAGCTGTATTAGTAGTTAAAAATGCCAGTGGTACAGAGATTGCTAAATTTACATCAACTTCATCTGCATATAAGCTAGACAATCTTGCAAATGGTACTTATACAGTGGAAGAGGTAACAGCACCAACAGGATATGAATTAAGTACAACTAAAGAAACATTTACTATTACTGATTCTGTTAGAAATGCTGAAGTTAAATTTTACAATAAAGCAAAATCATCAGTGGTAACAATTAAAAAATTAGATAAGAAAACTAATCAACCAGTTGCAGGAGCTGTATTAGCGATTAAAGATGCAAATGGTAATGAAATAAAAAGAATTACTACATCTATTAATGGTAATAGTATTACAGGATTATCAAATGGAACTTATACCGTAGAAGAAGTTGAAGCTCCAGCTGGATATGAATTAAGTACTGAAAAAGAAACATTTACATTAAGTGATTCATCAAAATCAGTAGAAGTTAAATTTTATAATACTCCAAAAGATAGAACTGTAACTATTGCTAAAGTAGATAGTGCAACTGGTAATCTTTTAGCAGGGGCAGTAATTGTAGTTACTAATGAAAAAGGTGAAGAAGTTGCTAGATTTACTTCAACAAAAGAAACTTATGTATTAAAGGATTTAGCAGATGGAACTTATACTGTAGAAGAAGTTGAAGCTCCAAATGGTTATTTCTTAAATGAAGAAAAGCAATCATTCACAATTGATAATCAACATTTATCTTATCAAATTACTATTAAAGATGTTCCTAAAACATGTGAAAATGGTGGTTTAGATGATAATGAATGTTACGTAGAAGTTCCTAATACAGGATCTAATAATATATTGTTCTACACTTTAGGTATCGCTATTATGATAACTGGTATAGGATATGTATACAAACGTAGACAAGGATAATAATAAAAGTAAAAAAAGAATCTCACCTAGTTTAGTAGCTTGTATAGGTACTATTATGATTATAATAGGTGGATTCTTTCTTTCATATAACTATATTATGAGTAAAAAAGTTATGGTATATGATTATATGAGTAACGTTTTTTACAGTAAAAATGAGGAAAATATAAAAGAAGAAGAGGAAAATATTCATAATGGCGATGAAGGAATTCCAGAACAAGAAATGGATCCAAATAAGTACATTGGATATTTAGAGATACCTAAACTTAATTTTTCCAAAGGATTTTATCCTAAGGAATCAAGTTTAAATGATGTAGATAAGAATTTGTTAGTTGTAAAAGAATCTGATTATCCAAATGTAGCTAAAGGTAATTTAATTATTGCTGGACATTCGGGAACTGCCTGGAATTCATTTTTTAACGATTTATATAAACTTGCTGTTGATGATGAATTAAAGATAAAATATAACGATAAAGTATATACATATAAAATTGTTAATATTTATAAAGTTGATAAAATTGGTCATATAGCTGTTTATAGAAATCAAAATAGAACAACACTGACATTAGTTACATGTACTAATAATGATAGTAAGACACAAACTATTTATATATCAGAATTAGAGTCTATTGAATAATTATAAAAAGGGGGTTGAAGATGATGAACAATTTGTCATTTTTTGAAAAACTTAAAATTTTTGTTGATGTTGCATCATCTTCAAAAATTTATATAATTGCAATTTTTGCTTTAATATTTTTGGCTTTCATATTTTTAACAGTAAATAAGAAGAATGCTAAAGCAACTAAATTATTATTTATAGGTCTTTATGTGTTAAGTATAATTGCTATTATTGTGTTATATAAAACATCTTTGAAAAGTATGGTTGATTATATGATGAATAACTTCTTTATTGTTTTTTACTTCCCTAATGTAGCAATTTATTTAGGAGCTATAATTATAACTAATATTATTTTATGGTTTACTATTTTTAATTATAAAGAAGATAAATTATTAAAAGTTATTAATACCTTTATATTTTGTATTATGCATTATTTCTTGGTGCTGATTTTAAATATTGTACATATTAAAAAACTTGATATTTTTGATCAAAGCTCAATTTATGGGAATGAACAAGTTGCAGCTTTGATTAGCTTAAGTAGTATAGTATTTATAGTTTGGTTACTATTTTTACTTATTTATAAATTTATTAGAGCAACTCAGAAAAAAGAAGAAGTAGAAAAAGTCATAACTAAATACGTTAAAGTTCCGCTTAAAAAAAATATTGCTGGTATTGTAGAAATAACTCCACCAGTATTAGTAAAAAAAGTTGTTGATCAAAAACAAGCAACAGTTACTTTAGAAGAAAAAATGGATATAGATCAAAAATTAATTAAAGAGTATGAAAATATGCTTACTTTAGATGATTATAAATTAGTTTTGGATATTTTAAAAAATAATCAAGATAAAACTAATATGATTAATATTGAAGATGAAGTAGAAGATAGTAAAGATGATTTTTCTGAAGAGGTAATAGTACAAACTGAACAAGAAATTAATGAAGATGATTTTATAGAGGAAGAGGATTCTCAGATAAAGCCAATAATTACGTATAATTCTGTCAATAATAGAACAAAGTTAGATGAGTTATTAAATATATAATGTATAGAAAAACAGTTAGTATATTAAGAAATGCTAACTGTTTTAAGTTGTCTATAAATTAGTAATTGACACTTTTTCTTTGCCTTTTTTCATAAATAGGATATAATTAAAATAGGAAGTAGGTTAAAAAATGAACATAGATAAGTTAAATGATTATCAAAAAGAAGCAGTTTTATATAATCAAGGACCTCTTCTAATTTTAGCAGGAGCTGGTAGCGGTAAAACAAGAGTTTTAACAACAAAGATTGCTTATTTGATAAAAGAAAATAACATTAGTCCTTATAATATTTTAGCTATTACCTTTACTAATAAAGCGGCTAAAGAAATGAAAGAACGCTTAGATAGATTAATTGGTGAAGATTCCAAATATATTCAAGTATCAACTTTTCATAGTTTTGGACTTAAAATTTTAAGAGAAAATAGTAACATTTTGGGATATGACCGTAATTTTGTAATTATGGATAGTGATGATTCTTTAACTGTTATTAAGAAAATTTTAAAAGAATTAAATTATGATCCTAAAATATATAATCCAAGATCTATTAGAAATAAAATTAGTAGTTGTAAAAATGAAATGATTTTACCAATAGATTATGAAAAATATGCTAATAGTGAATATGAAAAAGTAGTTTTAAAAGTATATAATAAATATGAAGAAAAACTTAAGAAAAATAATTCTGTAGATTTTGATGATTTATTAATATTACCTATTATTTTATTTAGAAAATATAAAGATATTTTAGAAAAATACCAAGATCATTTTCAATATATTTTAATTGATGAGTATCAAGATACTAATGAAGCTCAGTATATTCTTACTAAGATGATTAGTGAAAAGTATCGTAATATTTGTTGTGTAGGAGATAATGACCAATCAATTTATTCTTTTAGAGGTGCTAATTATAAAAATATCTTAAACTTTGAAAAAGATTATAAAGACGCTAAAATAATTTTACTTGAAGAAAATTATCGTTCAACCCAAAATATTTTAGATGCAGCTAATGGTGTTATTAAAAATAATAAATTGAGAAAAGATAAAAAGTTATGGACTTCTAATGGCTTGGGTGAAAAAATTAACTATTACCGAGCTTATAATGAACGCGATGAAGCACAGTATGTTATCAGAAAAGTAAAAGAATTAAGTAATAAAAGTGTTTCTTATCAGGATATAGCAGTTTTATATCGTACTAATGCCCAATCTCGTATTTTAGAAGAAGAAATGTTAAAAGAAAATATGCCTTATAGAGTGGTTGGTAGTTTTTATTTCTATAATAGAAAAGAAATTAAAGACTTAATTGCTTACTTAAGACTAATTCATAATATTAAAGATAACGTTAGTCTAATTAGAATTATTAATACCCCTAAAAGAGGTATTGGTCTAAAAACAATAGAAAATTTAACTAAACAAGCAGACTTAGAAAATAAAAGTATTTATGAAATTATTTCATCAGGAAAAGAGTTAGAGTTTAAAGAAATTATTGAACAGTTACGTAAATTATCAGAAGAGTTAACGTTAACTGAATTAATTGATAAAGTTCTTGAATTATCTGGATTAAGACAAGAATTAGAAAGTGATAATACTTTAGAAAGTGAAATTAGAATAGAAAATTTAGAGGAATTTAAATCAATTACTAAGTCCTTTGAAGAAAGAGAAGGATTAATTTCTTTAGAAGATTTTTTATTAGAAATTAGTCTAATTAGTGATGTAGAAGAGTATAAAGATGATTTAAATAGAATTAGTTTAATGACTGTTCATTCTGTTAAGGGTTTAGAATTTGATTATGTTTTTGTAGTAGGAATGGAAGAGGGAATTTTTCCTCATATGAATTCTTTAATGGAAAGTGATGAACTAGAAGAAGAAAGAAGATTATGTTATGTTGCTATTACTAGAGCTAAAAGTCATCTTTATCTAGTTAATGCTAAAAGGAGAACTTTGTTTGGTAAGGATCAGATTAATCCACCTAGTAGGTTTATTTCTGAGATTGATCCAAAGTTAATTGAAAGTAATATTGAATTAGGACATGAAAATAAAGTTGTTTCTAAATTGCAATCTGAAGATGTATTTAGAACAGATGATATTGATTATCAAGTAGGAGATTATGTTTATCATGAAACTTTTGGTGCAGGTAGAGTGGTAGAAGTTACTAATAGTTTAGTTAGTGTAGCTTTTAAACATCCATATAATATTAAAAAGTTAATGAAAAATCATAAGAAATTAACTAAAGTATAGGGAGGTTTTATGGAAGATAAAATAATAAATGGTTATAATTTATTTATTAGAAAAAATAATCAGAATAAATTAATTGGATCTTTAAGTGAGAAAGATGAAACAAATAATTATATAGATATTGAACAATTAGATGAAGCTAATTTAAATTTTATAAAAGATTATCCAAACCTTTATGATTGTCTAAGTTCTGAGAAAGCTTTATTTATTACTTATTTGATGAATGAAAAAGAATTTTTTGTAACTATCAAAAATAAAATGATGATAGGAGAATATAATGATAATTTAGTTTGGAATGATATTATTACAAGTACTAGTGAAAGTTTAAGTGATGCACTTCATAAATTAGCAGAAAAAGTAGATAATAAATTAGAAGGGAGACTTTAAAATGCAGAAAGAAAATGAAATTACTTTATTAGTTTTAGCAGGTGGTATGGGAAGTAGATTTGGAGGTTTAAAACAAATTCAACCAATGGGACCTAATGGTGAATTTTTAATAGATTATGCTATTCATGATGCTATTGAAGCGGGATTTAATAAAGTTGTATTTTTAATAAAAGAAGAAAATTATGAAATTTTTAAAGAAACAATAGGAAAGAGAGTAGAACCTTATATAAAAGTAGAGTATTGTTTTCAAAAGAATGATAATTTACCCGCTGGTTATGATGAATTAAAAACAAGAGTAAAACCACTAGGAACAGCTCATGCGATTCTATGCTGTAAGGATCATATAAAAGGATCATTTGCTACTATTAATGCTGATGATTTCTTAGGAAAAGATGCTTATATCAAGGCATATGAATTTTTAACTAAAAAACAAGAAAGTGATCCACAACAGCACTATGGTTTAGTTGGTTATAAAGTAGAAAATACAATGACAGAAAATGGGGCAGTTAAACGAGCTGTTTGTGAAGTAAAAAATGATAAATTAGTTAAACTAACAGAAAGTAGTATTGAAAGAGTAAATGGAGAAATTATTGCTAAACCACTTAATGGAACTAATAGTTTTACTGTTTTAGAAGGAACTTTGGTATCTTTAAATATGATGCTATTTAATCCAACCATATTTGATTATATTGAGCAAAAATTTCCAGAATATTTAGCTAACAATAGAGATCATTTGGCAGATTTTGAATACTTAATACCAGATGTTTTATTTGATAGTATTCAAGATAAATTTGCTACAGTGGATGTTATTAAAACTACTGCAACTTGGTATGGAGTAACTTATAAAGAGGATTTACCAGGTGTTAAAAAAGCACTAGAAGAGTTAATTGAAAAAAAAGAATATAACAAAAATTTGTGGAAAAAAATTTAATATGTTAAAATTAGATAGAGGTGATAATATGGAAAATAGAGTTTATTCAAAATTATTTAGTTGGCTATTTATTGGGTTATTAGTTACATTCATTTCAGGGTATGCTTTGTCTTTAAATCCTGTTTTACTAGTTAAAATTTTAAGTGTAGGAATTATTCCTATTTGTATATTAGAACTAGTAGTTGCCTTTGTGATGTCAATGTTTATTAACAAGCTTAGTCCTACAATGCTTAAAATATTTTATTTAATATATTCAATAGTTACTGGAATTACTTTTGGAACAATATTTTTAGCTTATCAAATGAAAACAATTATTTTGGTCTTTTTAGTAACATCAATTTTATTTGGATTACTGGCTTTATATGGTTATAAGACGAAAAAAGATATTACAAAAATAGGAACAGTTTTATTTGTAGCTCTTATTGCCTCAATAATTATTTCTATTTTAAATATATTTATCTTTAAAAGTAGTGGCTTAGAACTAGGTTTATCACTACTAGTAATAGTAATTTTCTTGGGTTATGTAGCTTATGATATCAATAAAATTAAATATTTAGTAGCTGCTTTTGATGAAGATAAAGCCGCAGTCTTTGGTGCATTCCAATTATATTTGGATTTTATCAATATATTTATTAGATTGTTGGAGTTATTTGGTAATAGAAACGATAATTAATATTTAGAGGAGTTGGTAATATGTCTAATAAATATTTTAGTTACTCTTTCCAAATTCATCGTACTAGAAAAAATATCATAATTTTTCTAATTGTTATAACAATATCAGTAGGAGCTTTTTTCTTATTTTATAGAAGTAGACAACATATTGAAACAATGGATAAACTGAAGTATAAAGTTGTTATGGGAATGAATGAGTTTGAAGATACTAGTTGTGATAAAATTTATCGAATGAGTTATAAAGAAAGTACTTGTGGAACAATTTGTATTAATAAAACTAATAGTAATAAAGAATTTTTAACTAATACTAAAGCAAATTTAGAAGAAAATGGATTCATAATTGAAAAGATAAAAACTAAAACTATTAATAAGAGTAAATGGGATTATTTTACAACAGTTAGATCTAAACCTACTATAAGTTATTATGCGATTAATTATGATGATAAATTATATAGTATAGAAGTTATTAATCAATCAACTTACTTAACTAAGACTAAAGCTAAAGAGTGTAATAAAAATTTTGATAAGATGATTGCATCATTAAAAATTGAATAAAATTATAGGGATAGTTACGACTATCTTTTTATTTGGTTTTCTAGTATAATGGGGTGTATGAAGAACTCAACAAAATTTTATAAATATCAACTGAAGATACGGATTTATTGTTGATTCATGTAATGCTAAAACTTTGAAGAAGAACATCAAAAATTACGATATAACTAGGGAAAATATTATGAAAGATAATATAATAATGTTATAAATCACTTATGTAAGATGTCTCAAAAAGAATTAATTAAAGAACTGATTTTGTTAAAATAAATAATAAGGAAGTGACTTACATGATAAATAAAGTTTTAGATAATAAATATAGTGATAGTAATTTTGAAAGTATAAAACATTTAGATGAATATGGAAATGAATATTGGCTCGCTCGTGAGTTAATGGTAACACTTGAATACTCAAAGTGGAGCAACTTTGTAGGTGTTATTGACAAAGCAAAAAGTGCTTGTAAGTTAAGCAATAATAACATTGATGATCATTTTGCCGACATCGGCAAAACGATAGATATGCCTAAAGGTGCTACAAAAACAATTGATGATTATGAACTATCAAGATATGCTTGTTATCTGATTGCTCAAAATGGAGATTCTAGAAAAGAAAGTATAGCACTTGCTCAAACTTATTTTGCTATTCAAACAAGAAAACAAGAAATTACAGAGCAAGAATATGATTCGCTATCGGATGATGAAAAAAGATTCTATCAAAGAAAATTAACTAAGCAAGGCAATTATACACTTCAAAAAGTTGCTTCATCTGCTGGCGTTAAAAATATGGCAGAATTTCATAATGCGGGTTATAGGGGATTATATAATGGTGAAACTGCTGATGATATTTTTAAAAGAAAAAAATTACGTTATAGAGAAGATATACTAGATAATATGAATGAAGATGAATTAGTGGCTAATCTATTTAGAATAAATCAAACAAAACAAAGATTAATTCGGGATAATGTGCAAGGCGAAAATAATGCTAAATCTGTTCATTACGAAGTTGGGAAAAAGGTACGAAAAGCTATTCAAGATATTGGGGGAATGTTGCCTGAAGAAATGCCAACACCTGAGAAAAGTTTAAAAGAACTTGAAAAAGAAAAGGAAAGATTAGAAAATAAAAAACAAAAAAAGTTTGAAGAAGTTAAATAATTTATGGAAGTGGTATGATGGAATCAATTTATAATTTAGATATAGACCAATTAGAAGAATATTTTTTATCTCATAATTGTAAAAAATTTCATGCAGATCAATTATTTAGTTGGTTATATCAAAAAAGAATTAATAGTTATAATAAAGTAACTAATATTAAAAAAGATATTTTAGATGAACTAGCTAAAGATTATAGTTTAAAGAAATTGGAGTTAGTTAAAGTTGAAAAAGATGTTGATGTTAATAAATATTTATTTAAACTTTATGATAGTGAATATATTGAAGCTGTTTTGATGCGTCATGATTATGGTAATAGTATATGTGTTTCTAGCCAAGTTGGTTGTAACATGGGTTGTAAGTTTTGTGAAAGTGGTCGTCGTAAAAAAGTACGAAATCTTAATACTTATGAGATGGTATTACAAATACTACAAGTAGAAGAAGATATTAAAGAAAGAATTAGTCATGTGGTTGTAATGGGAATTGGAGAGCCATTTGATAATTATGATAATGTAATTCGTTTTATTAAAATAATTAATCATCCTAAGGGATTACAAATAGGAAGTAGACATATTACTATTTCCACTTGTGGAATAATTCCCAAAATTGAAGAATTTATGAATTTTAATTATCAAGTTAATTTAGCTATTTCACTGCATGCCCCAAATAATGAACTTAGGGATAAATTGATGCCAATTAATAAAGTTTATCCTTTATCTGAATTAATGCAGGTTTTAAAAAAATATCTAAAAAAAACTAATCGTCGTCTCACATTTGAATATATTTTATTAGATGGAATTAATGATCAACAACAGCATGCTCAAGAATTGGCGAATTTAATTAAAGGAATGAATGCCTATGTAAACTTAATTCCTTACAATGATACTGAAAATTTAGAATTTAATCGTAGTAAAACTATACAAATTATGAAATTTTATGATATACTAAAAAAGAATAAAGTTAACGTAACAATCAGACGGGAATTTGGTAGTAAGATAAGTGCGGCGTGTGGACAACTAAGAAGTAAGGAGGAAAGTCTATGAAATCATTTTATCTAACTGATGCAGGTAAAGTTAGAGATCATAATGAAGATAGTGTCATAATTGTTAAAAATGCTAATAATGATTATTTAATGGCTGTAGCAGATGGTATGGGAGGACATTCAGCTGGAGAAGTAGCTTCATCAATTGCTATTAGTTATTTAGGTAAACATTTTAATGAAACATTTTTAAATATGAGTAAAGTTGATTCAGTAAATTGGATTAGAGATTGTGTAAATGAAATTAATACATTAATTTTTCAATATGAAAAAACTCATCCTGAAAGTAAGGGTATGGGAACAACTTTAGTTATGGCAATATTAACTAAAGATTATTTATTGTTTGGTAATATTGGTGATTCATCTGGGTTTGTGATGAAAGATAGTACTCTACATAAGGTTACTTATGATCATACCTTAGTCAATTTATTAGTTTCTGCTGGAGAGTTAACTAAAGAAGAAGCTAAAGATCATCCTAAAAAGAATGTGCTTATGAAAGCCTTAGGAGCTTCAACAACAGTTGATGTTGATATTTTTGATTGTGATATGGAAATTGATGAAATTATGCTTTGTAGTGATGGTCTTACTAATATGTTAGAAGCAAGT
The DNA here is from genome assembly GCA_947628345.1 of uncultured Bacilli bacterium. Classification (GTDB taxonomy): domain Bacteria; phylum Bacillota_I; class Bacilli_A; order RF39; family UBA660; genus UMGS995. Next base: position 13,815 of record CANQZM010000001.1, on the reverse strand, counting down.
CAAATAGAAAAAGTACTGCTGAGTGAAGATATGGATATTGAAGAAAAAGTAATACGTTTAATTCGTAAGGCTAATAATCGTGGTGGAACTGATAATATATCAGTAGCATATTTAATTCGCGAAAAAGAAGGTGAAGTATAATGATAACAAAGGGGCAAAAAATTAACGATAGATATGAAGTTATCAAAAATATTGGTGAAGGTGGCATGGCTAATGTTTACCTTGGTTATGACGAAATATTAGATCGTAATGTGGCTATTAAGGTACTAAGAGGGGATTTATCTAACGATGAAAAATTTGTAAGACGTTTCCAACGAGAAGCATTATCAGCTTCTAGTCTTTCACATCCTAATATTGTTCAGATGTATGATGTTGGTGAAGACGATGGACTTTACTATATTGTAATGGAATATGTTGAAGGAAAAACTTTAAAACAATTACTAAAAAGAAGGGGCAATCTTACTTTATCTGAAAGTATTGATATTATGTTACAACTTACTGATGGAATGGCTCATGCCCATGATTCATATATTATCCATCGTGATTTGAAACCACAAAATATCATGATTCAAGATGACGGTCAAGTTAAAATTACTGATTTTGGAATTGCTATGGCTCTTAATTCAACTCAACTTACTCAAACCAATTCAGTGATGGGTTCAGTTCATTATTTACCACCGGAGCAAGCTAGTGGTAAGGGTTCAACTACTAAAAGTGATATATATTCACTTGGTATTATTTTTTATGAATTATTAACCGGTAAATTACCATTTAAAGGTGATAATGCTGTTGAAATAGCCTTGAAACATATGAAAGAACCACTTCCTAGTTTAAAAGAAGATAATAATAATATTCCACAAAGTATTGAAAATATTATTTTAAAGGCTACAGCTAAAAATCCTAAAAATCGTTATGATAGTGTTCAACAAATGCATGATGATTTATTAACTGCACTTGATGATGAAAGAATTAACGAAGATCCACTTGTTTATAAATATCCAGAACATGAAATAGAAAATACTAAAAGAATTAAAAAATTAGAAGAATTGGAAAACGAAACAGAAGAACAACAAATTGCTGAAAAAATAGATGAAGAAGACAGCGATGACAAAAAAAGTAAAAAAGTTATTATCATTTTGTCTTGTGTTTTAGGTGCTATTATCTTAATTTTCCTAACTATTTTCTTTATAGTACCACATTTTACTAAAGCCAAGACTGTTACTATACCTAGTGTTAAAGGATTAACTGTTAGTAAGGCTACTGATAAACTAGAGGATTTAGGCTTAGAAGTAAATGTTGATATTAAAACTCAAAGTAGTGATACTGTAGATAAAGGAAGAATTATTAAAACAAATCCTAAAAAGGGTAAGGTAGTAAAAATAGGTAGTAAGGTTACGCTATATAAATCAACAGGCAAGAAAACATATAAATTAGAAGATTATACAGGTAAAAATTATATTGAAGTTCAAACTATTCTCCAAACTCAATATAAATTAAAAGTAAATATCGAGAAAAAAGATGTTACCGGAAGTAATTATGATGAACAAGAAATTATTGGACAATCTTTGGCTGAAGGATCAGAAGTAAAAGAAGGAGACTCAATTACTTTATATATTCCTAATATTGTTGAAGTTTTCCCAGATATGGTTGCTGAAGGATATAGTATTGATGATGCTGCAGCTTTCTGTACTAAATATAAATTAACTTTAAAGACAGTCTATGTTGAAACTAATCAGTATTCACCAGGTAAAATAATTAGTCAGTCACGTATCGCTGGTTCAGAAATAATTGAAGGAACCACTTTAACTGTTGAAGTTGCTGCTAAACCAACTGAAACAACTGATAATAATAAAAAACCAAATAATAACAATACTGATGAAACGACAGATACTGAGGGTTCTTCTAGTAGTGATTAATAATCAGGGAGGTTAAATGAAGGGTCAAATTATTAAAATAATAAGCGATTTGCATGTAGTTAGTTGTGGTCTAGAAACTATTGCTTGTAAATGTCGTGGTAAATTTAGGAAAGACCAAATTACTCCACGAGTAGGGGATTATGTTATCTTTGATGAAGAAAAAAAAGTAATCCAGGAAATTTTACCTAGAAAAAATTCTTTTGAACGTCCAAGGGTTGCTAATATTGATCAAGCTTTTTTGGTAACTAGTTTAATTACACCTAATTTATCACTTAATTTATTAGACAAATTAATTATTTTAATGGAATTACATCATGTTAAACCAATTATTTGTATTACTAAAAGTGATTTAATATCAGAAAAAGAATTAAATAACATTAAAACAATTTTAGCTTATTATGAACAAATAGGCTACATTGTTGTTTATAATACAGATTTAGTTAAAATAAATCAACTTTTAGAAAATAAAACTAGTGTTTTTACTGGCCAAACTGGAGCTGGCAAATCTACGTTGCTTAACAAATTAAATCCTAATTGGCAGTTAAAAACAGGAGAGATATCTAAAGCTTTAGGACGAGGTAAACATACTACTAAGGTAGTGGAATTATTTGAGTTAGATAATAAGAAGATATTAGATACACCTGGTTTTTCCGCCTTAGAATTTAATGATTACAACTCATCTGAAATTAGGGATGCTTTTGTTGAATTTAAAAAATATAAATGTGCATATAAAGATTGCATGCATAATAATGAACAAAACTGTATGGTAAAAGAAGCAGTTAATGCTAATAATATTATTAGAAGTAGATATAATAATTATTTAAAGTTTATAGAAAGAAAGTGATATGGTGTTAATTTCAACTTCTTTTTTGAGTAGTAAAGATATTATTAATGATTTAAAAAAATTAGATAATACTAATACTGATTATATTCATTTAGATGTAATGGATGGTAAGTTTGTAAAAAATAAAACAATGCCATTTAGAGAAATGCGTCATATTTATAAATATACTTCTAAAAGATTAGATGTTCATTTGATGGTTAAATCACCTAAAAAATACATTTTAAATTATGCTTTATTAAATACTGAGTATATTACTATTCATTTAGAAATAGATGATGATATTGAAGCTAATTTAAAATTAATTAAAAACTGTGGGATCAAATGTGGCCTTGCCATAAAACCTGATACAGAAGTAAAAGAATTAGTTCCATATTTACCGTTATTAGATATTATTTTAGTGATGTCTGTAGAACCAGGAATGGGTGGACAAGCCTTCATAGTAGAAACAGAGACAAAAATTAAAGAGTTAAGAACATTGTTAAATGAATACAAAAGTAAGGCATTAATTAGTGTTGATGGAGGCGTAAATAATAGTACAAAAGAGTATTGCCAAGAGTGTGATATCTTGGTATCAGGTAGCTATATAACTAGTAGTGATGATTTTCAAAGACAAATAGATAGTTTAAGAGAGTAAAAGGGAGATGGCAATATGGTTAAAAAGAATGAAAAAGAACAAGTACAACCTGTAGTAGAAGAACCTAAGGATAAAAGCATGATTTCTTCTGAAGATGTTGAAGAAGTCGTAAAAGGCGACGAAGAAGCTTTAGCTGAACAAATGGAGCGTATAAAAAATTTAACCAAGGAACAACAAATTCAAATGATGGAGGAGTTGAAAAAACAACAAGAAGACTTACAAAGAAAAAAGCAACTTGAATTGCAACAACAACAGCAACAAGCTTTGAAAGATGAACAGTTACGTATGCAACGTCAACAAGAGGCTATTTTGGCACAAAAAAAACAGGCTGAAGAAAAATTAAGGCAGCAACAATTATTAGCTCAACAACAAGCCCAACAACAAATGTTATTAAAACAACAAGAAGAAGCTAAGAAAAAGTTAGCAGAGCAACAATTAAAAGATAAACAATCTCAACCAAATAATAAAGAGCAAAACATTCCACCTGCGAAATCAGTAGATGCTGAAAATAATAAAGGTGGTAAAAATGATGGACCTACTACTTTTAAACGTGTCTTTGCAGCAATCTTACTTATTGGTTTAATGGTTATGATTTACTTTTTACCACAGATATCTGATTTTGTTAGTGATTTTCAAACAAAACGAACTCAACAACAAATTACAACAGGTGTTTTAGAGTGTAGTAATAAGAAAACTACTGATACTTTAGATATAAATACTAATGTTTTATTTGATTTTAGTGATAGTAAACTAACTAAAATGACCTATACATTAATTCATACAGGTGATAAGTTGAAGGATAAAGACGAGTTAAAAACTTTAAATGAAGAATGTTTAACTTTACAACAAGGGGCTAAAAATTTAGGTGGAGTTACTATCAGTTGTAGTTTAAAAGATGGAATTAATACTAGTAAACAAATTTTGGATTATGCTAAAATTGATGTTAAAAAAGCAACTACTGCATATACTGAAGCTGGTGGAACTTATTTTCAGGAATTTTATTTATACCAAGATATTGGTATAATTGAATCAGAAATGACATCTGGTGGCTATACTTGTATTAAAAAATAATTTACTAAAATATACATGTATATAAATGGCAATTTCTGTCAATATATTGTAAACTCTGTGTATATGTGTTAACATATTTATACAAGGAGTTTTTTTATGAAAAAAATAATAAAATTAATAAATATATTATTAGCATCCTTAATACCCGTTGTATTATTAACTGTTAATGTTAGTACAAAGACAATTGATGCTAGTATTGATACTAAGGTATTAGCTTCTAATTTGATTTCTAAACAAGAAGAAGTTGCTGTTGCAACTATAGATGATAGTAGAAGTGATGTTTTAGTAAATGATGAAGAAGAAGACAACAATCAAGAAATAGTTACTGAAAAGACCGATAATATAAATTTAGAAGCTAATAAGGAAAAAAAAAACAGTCAGAAGAAGATACTTCAGTTTTAGATACTTATACAGGAACAATGAGCTTTTACAATGCTAACTGTCGAGGTTGTTATGGAACAACTGCTGCGGGAATCAACATTAATGATGGAAAATTATATTATAATGATGAACAATATGGAAATGTTAGAATTGTCGCAGTAGGGAAAGAAATTCCAATTTGGTCTATTCTACGAATTAAGAATTCTTCCTTAGGAAATAATGTTTTAGCTATAGCATTAGATCGAGGCTCTCAAATTGGTCTTGGAAAAACCTTTTTAATTGATATGCTTACTAATACGATAGAAAATAAGAGTGGTATTGAAAAAAATATTACAGTAGAAGTCTTAAGAAGTGCAAAATAGGACTATGTCATAGGAGATGAAATTATGGAATTACAAGATGAATTTAAATATTTAGTAGGAGCCTATTATGGTGTAAGAGAAATGGACCAATATGATTTAAAAGTTTATGTTTTAAAAGATATTGAATTATATATTCGTAATTTTATAGAAACTAATCCTATTCCTAATTTTAATTATCGCCTAGAAGCTAGTAAAATTGATAAAGAATTATCATTAAAGACAAAATTACAGGATAGTTTATTAGTTTTAAATAAAATAAATGGTCCTACAAAATTAATCACTATGATTAAACAAAGAATTCAGAAGATGCAACATCATGATTATGAATAATAAAGAATGAATTTGGTTGGTGGATTCATTCTTTATTTATTATATAAGTGTTATTAAGAAAAGAACTTTCATTTTTAATAGAAATAGAGTAAAATGTATAAATAGGAGATAAAATACGAGCTATCAAGACAAACTCCTTATACTTTATATAATATACTAACAAAATTATATAAAAAATAAATGATAAACACGAGGTGTAAAAATGAATGAGAAAATAATTAAAGAAATTAGTCAAGATTTAAATATAAGGGAAGCACAAGTTAAAACAGTACTAGATTTATTGAGTGATGGAAATACCATACCTTTTATTGCTAGATATAGAAAAGAAGCAACTGGTGCTTTAGATGAAGAAACTATCAAAAAAATTAATGAAGTATATGAATATCAAGTTAATTTATTAAAAAGAAAAGAAGATGTTATTAGATTAATTGATGAAAAGGGCTTGCTTACAGAGGATTTAAAAGAAAATATTTTAAAATGTTCGAAATTAATAGAAGTAGAAGATTTATATAGACCATATAAGGAAAAGAAAAAGACTAAAGCAACAGAAGCTATTAAGAATGGCTTAGAACCTTTAGCCAAAATGATGATGGCTTTTCCTACTAAGGGCAGTATTTTAGATTTAACTGCTAAATTTGTAAAAGAAGATTTACCATCAGATAAATGTGTTGAAGGAGCTAAATACATTATTGCTGAATGGATTAGTGATAATGCTAGTTACCGTAAATATATTAGATCTTATTTCTATAAAAATGGAATTATTGTATCTTCTTTAAAAAAGAATGCTAAAGATGATGGTAAAATTTATGAAATGTACTATGATTATAATGAATCAATTAAATCAATTAAACCTCATCGAATATTAGCTCTTAATCGTGGTGAAAGTGAAAAAGTCTTAACAGTCTCTATTGATGTTGATAAAACAGGTATTTTAGATTTTTTGGAGAAAAAGCTAATTAAAAATAATAGTAGCTTTGTAGTTGACTATATTAAAGAGGCTATAGAAGATGCTTATAAAAGATTGATTGCTCCTTCTATTGAAAGAGAAGTACGTAGTGAATTAACTGAAAAAGGAGAAAATAGTGCTATAGATAACTTTGGTAAAAATTTAGAGGCTTTATTGCTAACTCCACCTATGAAAGAACAAATTGTTTTAGCTTTTGATCCAGGATATGTTAATGGTTGTAAATTAGCCGTTGTTGATAAAAATGGTAAATATTTAGATTCTACAGTTATAAAGCCTTTTATTAAAGGTCAAGAATCAAAGCAGATTAAATTATCTAAAGAAATAGTTGTTAACCTAATAAAGAAGTATCATGTTGATATTATTGCCATTGGTAATGGAACAGCCTCTCGTGAATCAGAAAAGTTTTGTGCAGAGATGATTAAAGAATACAACTTAAATTGTAAGTATGTAATTGTTTCTGAAGCAGGCGCATCAATCTATTCAGTATCACCTATTGCACTTGAAGAATTTCCGGATTTAGCTGTTGAAAAACGTAGCGCAGTAAGTATTGGTAGAAGACTTCAGGATCCTTTAGCAGAATTAGTAAAAATTCCGCCAGAAGGAATTGGTGTGGGACTTTATCAACATGATGTTAGTCAAAAAAAATTAACTGATTCTTTAGATTTTGTAGTTGAAAAATGTGTTAATAGTGTAGGAGTAAATATCAATACTGCATCTTTTTCACTACTAAAATATGTATCAGGTTTAACCAAAAAAACTATTGAAAAAATAATTAATTATCGTGAAAGTAATGGTAAAATAACGTCGCGTGAAGAAATCAAAAAGAAGAAAATTTTGACTGATAAGACTTATCAACAAGCTATTGGTTTTTTACGTATTATTGATGGCGATAATATTTTAGACGCTACGGCTATTCATCCCGAAAGCTATGGTATTGCCATTAATTTATTGAATGAATTGGGTTATAGCAAAGAAAATATTGGTAAACCAGAATTAATTGATAAATTAAATTCACTTTCTGTTAAAGAGTATGCTCAAAAATTAAATACTGATGAATATACTTTAAATGATGTAATTGCTTCTTTAAAAAAACCTAATTTAGATCCAAGAGATTATATGCCTCAACCACTTTTAAAAAGTGATGTTTTAGATATAAAAGATTTAGTAATAGGTATGAAGTTACAAGGAACAGTCAGAAATGTGGTTGATTTTGGTTTATTTATTGATATAGGTTTACATAATGATGGACTTGCCCATATTTCTAAATTGAGTAATCAATATCTAAAACATCCATCAGATTTATTCAGCGTTGGGGATATTGTAGATTGCTATGTAGATGATATTTCAATCGAAAAAGAGAAGGTTAGTTTAAGTTTGATTACAAATAAATAACTTAGTATAAAAGTGTAATTTTACGGTAATCAACTTTAATAAAACCTTCTTCTTTTAAATATTTTAGTTCTCTAGACATGGCACTTCTATCAACTGATAAATATTCAGCTAATTCTAAAAATGAATATGGTAAATAAATAATTTTTGAACCACTTTTTTGAGTTGCCATTTTAAAATATTCTAGTAATTTATCACGAATAGTTTTTTTCGTTAATATTTCAATTCTGTTATTTTTTTCTTTCATTTTATTGGTAATTATATTTAAAAGATTTTTAATAAATTGTTGATAATAATAAGACCAATTTTCATTATAATTAATTATGCGATTATAATCCATTACAATTACATTGGTATCTTCCTTAGTGATTAATTCATATTCTTGATTAGCTAAAGGAATGATAATTGAACCAATAATATCATCCTCTATAAATTCGTTCATAATAATTCTATTACCATTATAATCGTTTCTAATTAATTGAATTTTTCCTGATGTAATAATTATTAAATTATTATTATCATTAGTTAATGTTGAAATATTAGTATTTTTTTTAAATGTAAAGTTGTCAGATTCAGTTATTTTTAATATTTTTTCTTGATTATTCTTGCTAATATTAAGAAATAATTCATTCATGTTTACACCTCTTAAAAAAATTATAACATTTTTTGTAAACTGTTGCAATTGCAACATTGCATTTTTATAAAAAGGTGCTATGCTTTGGTTGTAGAATACAAGAGAGGCAGGTTTTAAAAATGAAAGTAATTAAACGTGATGGACATATGGTAGACTATTGTCCAGAAAAAATTGAAAATGCTATAAACAAAGCTAATATGGAAGTAGATGAAGAAGATCAAGCTTCTGGAACACAAATAAAAAATATTATTAAATATATAGAAAAACTAGGTAAAAAAAGAATTCTAGTGGAAGATATACAAGATATTATTGAAATGAAATTAATGTCTATAGGTAAGTATGCTTTAGCTAAAAAATATATTACTTATCGTTATACAAGAGAATTAGTTAGAAAGAGTAATACTACAGATTTAGCTATTAAAGAGTTGATTGATGGTGAAAGTGAATATTGGAATACAGAAAATTCTAATAAGAATGCTAAAGTTGTTACAACTCAAAGAGATTATTTAGCAGGTATTACTAGTACCGATATTACAAGAAGATTTTTATTACCAGAAGACATTGTTAAAGCTCATGATGAAGGAATTATTCATTTCCATGATGCTGATTATTTCGCACAAAATGCATTACATAATTGTGATTTAATTGACTTAGAGGATATGTTACAAAATGGAACGAATATAAACGATGTAATGATTGAAAAACCACACCGATTCTTAACAGCTATGACTATCGCAACGCAATTAATTACGGCAGTTAATTCAAGTCAATATGGAGGTTGTACAATTACATTAACGCATCTTGCTCCATTTATTCGTTCAAGTAAAGAAGCTTATGAGAAAAAGTACAAAGCTAGAAAATTAACTAAAGCTCAAGTTGAGAAATTTGTTGCTGAAGATTTAGCTAAAGAAATTACAGATGGAGTTCAAACCTTCCAATATCAAATTAATTCTATGACAACAACTAATGGTCAAGCACCATTCTTAAGTGTTTGTATGTATTTGGGTGAAACAGAAGAATATAAAGAAGAATTAGCAATGCTAATTGAAGAAGTATTAAAACAAAGAATTCAAGGAATGAAAAATGAAAAAGGTGTTTATATTACACCAGCTTTCCCTAAACTTTTATATATTCTAGAAGAGGATAATATCCATAAAGATAGTAAATACTATTATCTAACAAAGTTAGCAGCTGAATGTACAGCTAAACGTATGGTACCTGATTATATTTCTGAAAAAATGATGAAACAACTTAAGATTGATAAAAATGGTAATGGACAATGTTATCCATGTATGGGTTGTAGATCTTTCTTAACTCCTTATGTAGATGAAAATGGTAAACCTAAATATTATGGTAGATTTAATCAAGGTGTTGTTACTATCAACTTAGTTGATGTAGCTTTATCAGCAGATAAAGATATGGATTTATTCTGGAAAATCATAGATGAAAGACTAGAACTATGCCATAGAGCTTTACAAATAAGACATAAAAGATTAAGTAAAGTAACCTCAGATGTTGCTCCTATCTTATGGCAATATGGAGCTTTAGCTAGACTTAAAAAAGGAGAAAGTATCCACGAATTATTACATAATGGATATTCAACAATTTCATTAGGATATGCTGGACTTTATGAATGTGTTAAATTTATGACAGGACATTCTCATACAGATAATGGTAAAGGTAAAGAATTTGGTTTAGCTGTAATGCAACATTTAGTTGATAAATGTAATGAATGGAAAGAAGTAGAAAAAATTGATTACAGTGTATATGGAACACCAATTGAATCTACTACTTATAAATTTGCTAAATGCTTAAAAGACCGCTTTGGAATAATTAAAGGAATTACTGATCGTGATTATATTACAAATTCTTACCATGTTCCTGTTTTTGAAGAAATTGATGCTTTCTCTAAATTGAAACTAGAAAGTGAATTCCAAAAACTTAGTCCAGGTGGTGCAATTAGTTATATTGAAACACCTAATCTAAGTAATAATTTAGAGTCTGTTTTAGAAGTAATTACATTTATTTATGATAATATAATGTATGCTGAATTAAATACAAAATTAGATTATTGTCAAGAATGTGGTTATACAGGAGAAATCTTAATTGATGATGATTTAGAATGGTATTGTCCAAACTGTGGTAACAGAGATCATGATAAATTAAATGTTGCTAGACGTACTTGTGGTTACATTGGTAGTAATTTTTGGAATAAAGGAAGAACCCAAGAAATTAAAGAACGTGTTATGCATATAGATAACAAGGATGCAGAGGAGTAAAATGCGTTACAATAAAATTAGAAAAATGGATATATCAAATGGTCCAGGAGTTAGGGTTTCAATCTTTATGCAAGGATGCAGTTTTCATTGTAAAAATTGCTTTAATCCAGAAACTCATGATTTTAATGGAGGTAAAGAATTTACAGATGAGACTATTCAAAAAGTATTAGATTTATGTGATAAAGACTATATTGCTGGGCTATCTATTTTAGGTGGAGAAGCACTTCACTCAAAAAATATAGAAGGCACTACTAAATTAGCTAAGGCTTTTAAAGAAAAATATAAAGATAAATCAATATGGATTTGGACAGGTTTTTTATATGAAGATATTAAAGATTATGAGGTGTTTAAATATATTGATATTTTAGTAGATGGTCAATTTAAAGAAGAATTATCTAATCCAATGTTACGTTTTAAAGGTTCATCTAATCAAAGAATAATAGATATTCAAAAAACTAGAAAACAGAATAAAATAATATTAGAAGAAGGAGAAGAAGTACATGCCTAAAAGAGGATTTGAAATAGTTAAAGAATATAAAGATAAAAATATCCATCTACCTGTACGTAAAACAAAGTATGCCGCAGGTTATGATGTGGAAGCAGCAGAAGATGTGATTATTCCAGCATATAAATTTGGAACCAAACCAACTTTAATTCCAACAGGGTTAAAAGCATATTGTGGAGAAGATGAATATTTCATGCTAGTCAATAGAAGTAGTGGACCCAAAAAAGGACTTGTTATGGCTAATAGTATTGGCATAGTTGATTATGATTATTATAATAATGAATCGAATGAAGGTCATTTCTATTTTCAATATTTTAATTTTTCAGGACAAGATTTAGAAATTAAAAAAGGAGATACTATTGGGCAAGTTATTTTTCAAAAATATCTAACAGTAGATAATGATAATGCCGAAGGAATTAGAACAGGTGGTTTTGGTTCTACTGATAAATAGTAAGTGATGATAAAAGGAATATAAAAATTATATATATTTCTTTTTTTTTTTTTTTTTGAAGCCAAAAAATTTGCTTTATCTTAAATCAGAACATAACGTCACGTTTGATGATAATTATTTTTTAGTAGGAGTTTCTCGTAAATTAAGTAAACTAAATGAAAAATAGTATCTTTTTTTGAAAAAAGGTGGTATTATAGATGAAAATTTAGTCAAATTATTTTACTCAAAAGGAATGAAGAATTCAAAAAAATTATTTTTTATAGATTTAGAAAATAAAGTATTATAAAGTTGCCAACTTTCGTTGCTTTATTTTGTCTTAAATTGTGGAAAAGCATAAAATAAAACACTTTATGAAATTTTAAGAAAGAGGGAAAAACTTATGGATTATTATAATGATTTGTTTGTAGAATCAAAATTACCACAGCCATTTAGTCAGAAAGAGTTATATAGTTATTTTGAAAAAATGAAGGCTGGAGATCCAACTGCAAGAGAAGAAATAATCACACATAATATTCGACTTGTGATTAATGAAGTAGTAAAAAAATTTTCAGAAACTCACTATGAGGAGAAAGAATTAGTTTCAATCGGTTTAATAGGATTAATAAAAAGTGTTGATACTTTTGATATTAGTAAAGAAGTACAATTTTCTCCTTATTCGAAAAAATGTATTGATAATGAAATATTAATGTTTATAAGGAAAGGTAAAAAAAATATAAATGATTATAGTTTAGATACACCTCTTGGAAATGATAATAAAGGTCATGAATTAAAAATTGAAGACACTTTATATGATGAAAATTCAAATTTTGTAGCAAATTATGAAACGCAAGAACAATATAGAGCGATTAGACAAATAGTTTCTGAATTAAAAGAACCAGATAGAGAAATAATAAAAAAGTATTTCGGTTTTTTAAATGATAAACCTATGACACAACAAGAAATAGCAGATTCCTTAGAAATTTCTAGAAGCTATGTCTGTAAAATAATCAAAAGAAATTTAACAAAAATAAGTTTGCAACTTCAAAAACAAGGATTAATAGAAATTCATGATAAAAATAAAAAAAGTTATACAAAAAATTCGCCAAAGAGAAAAGAAAATATATCAAAAAAATTACGAACAATATATGAATACTTTAAAGATTATAAAAAAGAAGAAGTTAACTTAATGCTTTCAAAATTGACAGAAGAAGAAAGAAAATTAGTTGAATTAAGATATGGAGCTGATTTAGAAAATCCTGTTACAGATGAAAATTGGACTATAGAATATGGAAAACAATTTTATGGAAATTTAATTCCAAAAATGAGGAGATTACTTTCAAATCCTAATCGAATAAGAAAAGTAAGAGGAGAGGAAAATCTTCAAAAATCACCTAAAAAACAAGTAACAGAACCAGCTAATTCTATATCTAAGGTACCAACTACAAGTATAGAAGAGTCATCTTCTACCCAATCATCTGAAAATATGACAAAGGAAGATTACATTAAGATACTAGAAAAGTTAAAAACACCTACCTTTGGAGAACTATTAAAAATTCTTTCTTTAAAAGAAGCAGTTATTATCTGTTTGAAGTTAGGATATATAGATGGAAAATATTTTTCTACAGATTCAGTGGCTAGTTTTTTAGGAATTGAGGAGGATGAGGTAAGAGAAACAACTAAAAAAGTATTATTAATTTACAAGGAAAAGCAAAATAATTTTATAGATCAAGCTATTAGTTTTGCAACAGAACAACCATTAGAATTGAAAAAACAAAAATAAGATAAATATTTATATCTTTAGCATTCATAATTAAAGCCCCTTTTATATAAGACAAAATACAAAAAATATTATAAAATAGTATAAAAAAATAAATACAAGGGTCAAGATGAACAAATAAATTTGTCCTTGTATTATTTTTATATTCCCCCTACATATTCCAAAAGTAAATGCACCAAAGATAGAAAATGAGGATTTAAATAAAAAAATTACAAAATTTGCATTAGTCAAGAAAAAGTAGACAAAATTTAATAATAAGAGAGGGTTAAAGGAATTAATCCTCTTTATTATAATAA